>CAYOCM010000008.1:0-27508 GCA_964402515.1 uncultured Ruminococcus sp.
GTGCAAGGGATTGGAAGTACAACAACGATTACGTTGACGGTTCGGATACATATCGGCATAGCAAATGGCTGTCTTTTATGCAGAAACGTTTGAGAATTGCTAAAAAACTATTAAATCCCCAAGGTTCTATTTTGGTTATTTCTATTGATGAAAAAGAGTATTTGCATTTAGGATGCCTTTTAGAAGAGATGTTCCCTGATGGTAGTATCACGATGGCGACGGATATTATCAATCCGAGAGCGGGAGTTGCACGTCCCGGGGCTTTTACTCGAAATCAGGAATATGTTTTCTTTGTCCTATATGCGAAAGGTGGCATACGGGCAGTGATAACAATATTTATTGTGATCGCAGAGGGTTCGGGCATCAGAAGGGGTTTTTTGACGAAAAAACCATGGAACGCCTCGACGACCTGTGTAATTTAGTTGAAAAGCGCAGCAAATAATTCGTCGCTGTATTCGGGTATGGCACCAAGTTGAGTAACGACATAATCTGACAGCGTCACCGCCCGTTTAACCGCATCGGCATCGCATTTTCCGGACATCAAGTCGTGCAAGAGACATGCCGAAAAACTGTCACCGCCGCCAACCGTGCTTACAACTTTGCCGGTCGGCTTTTGCGAATATACGGGTTTGTGCCCCCTGCGTATAAACACGGCGCCGTCTTTATCAAGCGTCAAAGCGATTGCATTTAAATTTGCATATTTATCAAGCAACATATTTGCAACCGCAAGCGGCTCGCCATTGCCGAAAACGCCGATTTCCTCGCGGCTCACTTTTAATATCGTAGCGTATCCCGCCAGATGATCAAGTAACTCGGGGGTATAATAATTCTGTCTAATGTTGACATCAAAGAAATGTTCTTTGATGTCTTTTCTTTTCAAAAGGCAGTCAAGCGTTTGCAGCGAGTCTTTTGACCTGCACGCAAGCGTGCCGTAATAAAGAGCATCATATTTTCTGCTCGTATCGCAAAGTGGTATTGTGTCATACGCAACAGGGCATACAAGATCATAGCTCGGACTGCCGCCGACAAGCGTCACGTTGCAACGGCCCGTAGGAAATTGTACACGTGCGACATATTCAACGCCCACCCCGTGAGACTTGACCTCATCTATTGCCTCATCACCGAGCGTATCATCACCGACTGCGGATATCATATCGGCATCGCCGCCTAATTTTACAAAATGCGCGGCAAAATTGAGCGGAGCACCGCCCAATTGCTTTTTGCCGTCAAATACATCCCAAAGTATCTCACCGAATGACAATACGTTGCTCATGATTGTGCCTCGGGATATTCGTTGCAAAGCAGGTACAAAGGTGCTTCATCTTCTTCGATAACAGGAAATCTGCCCTGCGTCTCATAAAATCTGTTGTCAGTGTTGTCGTCGTTAACCATAGACACTTCGCCTATCAGCACCTTGCCGTGGCCTTTTTCTGCCCAAAAAGCATGATATTGTCTCGGAGGCAACGTTATGCTTTCACCGGGAGTCAAGCGCAAAACGGTGCCCGCGGGGACGGTTTTTACGCAACCGTCAAGATAAACGGTAACATCGGTGTCGGCAAGTTTTTCGTCTTCGGTAGCGTTGTATACTTCTACCATCAGATTGCCGCCGCCGCGGTTTATGATATCTTCCATCTTATGCCAATGAAAATGCATGGGGCTGTATTGGTCTTCATCGGAGATGAGTATCTTCTCGGCATATGTTTTTTTATTATCGGGATTATTCAAATTGCCGTTGCGTATTGTAAATAAAAACAGACCTACCTTTGCAAAGTCGCCGTGACCGTAATCCGTTATATCCCAACCGAGCATATTGCGGCGTATCTCATCATACTCATGTCCTTTCAAGCGCCACTCTTCGGGTTTGAAAAATGCAAACGGTGGCAGGCTAAACCCTTGTCGCTCAATAAACTCGATCGATTCGTGCAAAATTCTGTTGATCTCGCTTCGTTTCATAAACCTCACCTCAAAAAATCATTCTGAATGTTTTTATCTCTCTTGCAGCAAATACGACGCTGAACGAGTTGCTCTTTTTGCCGAAATCGGTCAAGTTATTTTCAAGCATATCGCACTCGCATACCGTCGCTTTGCACATAAGCGCAAACGCGCATTCGGAGCTCATACCGTATGTTTCATATGCCCTGACAATATATCCGTTGCCGTCATATGCTTTTTTAACCGTTTCAACCACGATGTTATCGCAGTCGGGCATGATAAACGACAAACGTTCGGGCATATTACCGGTGTTGCTCTTGACAGGCAACGCAATAAGCGGTCTGTTCAGCAAGCAGGCCTCTTTTATGACACCGGCTTCGCGATAATCCCCGATGTGCGGCATAAGAGAATACGTGAAAGTATGCCGCATTCTGTCATAATACTCATTGACGTACGAAGCCGATTTGATAAGCGAAAGGCTCATAACGTTGCCATGAATAGCGTAACCGTATTTGCAGTCATTGAGCAACGCTACGCCGTAGCCGTAATCAGACAAATCGGCAAAACGCTGTCCGCAAACCTCAAAACGCGCCTGATCCCAAGACGTATTATAATGCGTGGGACGCGAAACTTGACCGAATTGGATATCATAAACGGCGTGATCGCTGCTGACGGTAACAACAAATTCTGCCTTGAGCAGCAAATCTTTTTCTTGCCAATCGGCATCGGTTTCAAAATCAATTCGCCTTGAAAAATCGTATATCCAAATATATTGAGTTATCGTTGACGACATAAAGCGTTTTGTAATCTTATATCCGCATCTTTCGCCGTCACGCACACTTTCGGCAGAGATAACGTTGGTAATCTCATAAGATTTGTCACGATAATATTGTTCGGTATTCCAGCAACTGTATTCAAGAGGCCTGTCTTCATAAGCGACGAGCCTGTTTCCGTTGCCCGACAGAACCTCACGGCGAGCCTGCTTATCGTATATGCGTCGTATGGTATAATCGCCGTTGAACTCTATACGGTAATAATCATTTTCCATCTTTCCGTTGCCGGATACGGCGAGCGGCGTACGCCGCTCGGGCTTTATAACCGCATAACCCATAGGCGAGATATCTTTTGCAAAATATGTCTTACCGTCGCAAATGACAGGGCCCGTTGCTGAAAAAGAGTGCGGGTTAAACACCAAAAGTCCGCCCCTTGTGTCTATATTTTTGACAACAGAGCTCAAGGCAGCTGCGGTTAATATATCCGCACGTGCAAAAAGGTCTTTAAACTGATTTGCACTGTCGACATATACCTGCGGTATCGACGAACCGGGCAAAATATCATGGAACTGATTTGTAAGCAATATCTGCCAAAGGTCATAAAGTTCATCCGCATTATACTCGCCCGCCTTGCACGATTCGGCGAGCGAAGACAAAAACTCGGCAAATTGCAAAGCGTATTCGCCTTTGCGGTTGTTACGTTTGACTTCACCTACAGATGTATATGTGCCACGGTGATATTCAAGATACAGTTCTCCGTTCCATTCGGGCAAATGCGGCAGATCCGACACCTGCTTTTTAAGACGCGTCATATATCCGAATACTTTTCCGTGTTTTACCGACGGGCAAATCATGCCGCCGCGTTCTACGCGTGTAAATGTCTCAAGCATTTTTGCGGTTGGACCTCCCCCACCGTCTCCCCAACCGTATGTCAGCAACGGTGACTCCGTTACATCCTTTTGGCTGAAACGTTTCATTGTGCCTTTGACAAACTCGGGATCGGTCGTCGCGACATATGATGTATATCTGTCGCTGGTTTTTTTTTCGCTGCCTTGCTGAGCGGTCAAAAAATATGTAAACAACTTGGTGCCGTCAATGCCCACCCAATTAAAAATATCATAAGGCATACGGTTAGTATCATTCCACGAGATTTTGCTGGTAACAAACGCTTCAACGCCCGCTTTGGCACATATCTGCGGCATTGCGGCACTGTAACCGAAAACATCGGGCAACCACAGAATACGACTGTCTATATCAAATTCTTTTTCAAAAAAGTGTTTGCCGTGTATTATCTGTCTTACAAGACTTTCGCCCGAGGTAAGGTTGCAATCCGCTTCAACCCACATCGCACCCTCCACTTCCCACCGGCCTTCGTCTATACGTTGCTTGACACGTTCATATAATGCGGGAGACTCTTGCTTTAAAAAATTGTAAAGCAAAGCCTGACTCTCCATAAAATAAAAATCGGGATATCTGTCCATTAACGAAAGCACGGTGGCGGTAGTGCGGCATATTTTTTCTTTAGTCTGTGCCAAAGTCCACATCCATGCACAGTCGATATGCGAATGTCCGACGCATATGACCGTGCCACGCTGAGATGTAACGTTTTTATAATACTCGTCCATCACCGACTGAGCTTCTTTAATTGAGGCAATGAACATTTCATTACCGATATCGCGCAGGTCTATTTTGTCACAAGCCGAAAGCAACGCGCGTCTGATGACAGCAAACTCGTTACTCTCTTGATCTGCAATATCAAGCATTTCAAACGGTATCAGCATATCATAATATAGTTTTTCGACCTCAGGGCTGATATAATCAATACGACAACAAAGCGGCAGGTTTTTACCCATAGATCCGCTGTATGCATACAATGTAAGATCAAATGCATCATCAAAGTTAAGAGGCAAAGAACGATGATTTGTGTCAAAACTTTGTGTCTCTATACCGTTTATGTAGCAGATAAACTGCGGATTATAAACATTCCAACCGTCTCGATCGGTCTCGACAATCAATGTTCTTACCGTTCCCGACGGTCTTTGGGCTGCCGGAACGCAAGTGACGAACCACGCGTGCGAATCACTTTCATCCGCCCAATGCATACCCGTAACAAATCTTATAAAACTGTCATCACAAGATGGCGGCAATTCACCCGTTTTTCGATAGCCGCAATTTTTGTACATAAATCCGTCAACAGAAACACTGCTGAAAACCATACGCTCTTTCAAAAGCGACAGCGTGTTTTTGATCTTTTTGTAATAGATGTCCATAAAACGCCTCCAGCTTATAATTATCCTTGCGGTTATTATAAACAACAGATATTAAAATGTCAATATTTACAAATATTTACCACCAAATAAAATATGTAATAATATTGCCGAATAAGGTAAATAATACCCCCATAAACAACATATCTAACCGAAAGGAATTGACGTCGTTATGGAAAAAAGCAAAAAATATTTACTGTCAAGCATTTTGGGATTTGCGTTTACTTTTGCGGTCGCTGTCGCTATGACCTATATGCCGAAATATCTACCCGACACACAGGCAACAAAAATACTGTTGCCCGCAAACAGCAGTGTGTGGGAAGGCCTTAAACTGATGTTTTGGCCTTCGCTGATATTTTTCGCATTGCAATTTACGGTATTCGGTCACCGTGATGCCGATCATCTTCCCGCCACTGCCATGTCGCTGACAACGGGTATTGTGTCGGTTCTTGCCTTTTATTATATTGCTAAAGGTGCGATAGGCATTGAAATGCCTTACAGTGCATTAATATTCGGCACGGCAATAACATTTATATCATCATATTTGGTTATGCGCGGAGAAAAACTTGCAAAGAATGTTGCAATCGTCGCGGGCGGCATACTGTATATAGATCTTATCGCAATGTTTGTTGCCTTTACGTTTTATGCCCCCGATATTAATTTGTTTGTTTATTGACAGATGAATAAAAGAGATTATATAAGCTATGCCGAGGCAAAAGCAAAACATTCGCCATGCTTTAAAAACTGTGTTTTTGCGTTTTTGACAGGCGGAGCGATATGTTGCTTAGGACAAGTGCTGCAGAATGTGTTTATAACTATAGGAGCGGACAAAAAACTTGCATCGTCATTAGTATCCGTATCGTTGATATTTATTGCGGGGCTGCTTACGGGAATAGGAATATTTGACAAAATCGCACGCGTGGCAGGCGCGGGAACGCTTGTTCCGATAACGGGTTTTTCTAACGCCGTTACATCACCTGCAATCGACTCGAAAAGCGAAGGATTTGTTTTGGGAGTCGGCGCAAAAATGTTTGCAATCGCGGGGCCGGTGATAGTTTACGGTACTTTAGCATCGGTTATATACGGTGCGATATACTTTTTGGTGACGCTATGAACGATATAATGCAATTTAACGATGTTTATATACAAAATTGGGCGTCGGTCGTCGGTCAAAAAGAAGCCGAAGGACCGCTATATAGCGGGTTTGACCATATGATATATGACGAATATTTCGGCAAGTCAAGCTTTGAAAAAGCCGAAAGCGAAATGTGCCGTCTGTGCGTTAACACGCTTTTGGCAAAAAGCGGTATAAGTGCAGAGGACATCGACATAGCACTTGCAGGAGATCTGGTAAATCAGTGCGTTGCAACAAGCTATGCGGCAAAAAATTTTAGAATACCGTTTTTAGGACTTTACGGCGCTTGTTCAACAGCTGCCGAAAGCCTGCTGACCGCGGCATGCATAATATGCAGCGGGAATGCAGAAAACGCACTGTGCTATGCCTCGTCACATTTCTGCACGGCAGAGCGACAGTATCGTTTTCCGCTTGAATACGGCAACCAACGCACACCGACATCGCAAAATACCGTAACAGGTTGCGGAGCATTTTTAATTTCTCGTGCAAAGTCAGATATAAAAATAGCGCAAGCTGTTGTCGGCAGAATTTCGGATAACGGAATAACCGATCAAAATAATATGGGTGCCGCAATGGCGACCGCGGCTTATGATACTATAAAAAGGTATATCGCATATCAAGGAACGCTCGACGGCGTAGACCTTATCGCAACAGGCGATCTCGGCAACGAAGGACACGCAATATGCGCAGAGCTTTTGAAGCGTGACGGAATATGCACAACTAATATTTTGACCGACTGTGGACTGATGATATATGATATTTCAAAGCAAGATGTGCATGCCGGCGGATCGGGTTGCGGCTGTGTTGCATCGGTCACAGCCGCAAAATTACTGCCCATGCTACGCAAAGGCGAAATTAAAAGACTTATGCTGATAGGTACCGGAGCGCTTTTAAACACAAACAGCGTTCTTCAAGGAGAAAGCATTCCATCGGTCGCCCACGCCGTAATATTGGAGAGGACATAATATGCAATATTTATACGCATTTCTGTGCGGAGGTGCTCTGTGCGTGTTAGCCCAGATTCTTATAGATAAAACAAAGGTGACGGGTGCGCGCATACTTGTAGGTTATGTTGTTGCGGGAGTATTTTTGCAAGCGATCGACGTATATCAGCCGTTTACCGAATTTGCCGGTGCCGGCGCGAGCGTGCCATTGACAGGATTCGGTGCTTTGCTTGCAAAAGGAGCTGCCGAAGCAGTCGAAAAAGACGGCCTGTGGGGCGCACTTTACGGCGGACTTTCCAACGCCGCGGCAGGCATAACCGCTGCGCTTGTTTTTGCATTGCTGTGGGCGATACTGTTTAAAAGCCGCAAAAAATAAAATAATGTAAGAATATCAAAAAGGCGACCGCAAAAGCGATCGCCCTTTTATCGGAGTGACTGGATTCGAACCAGCGGCCTCTTGGTCCCGAACCAAGCGCTCTACCAAACTGAGCCACACCCCGAAATCACACCTTTGAATGTTATCACAATTTCAGCCGAATGTCAAGTGCGATTTTATCAAAAACTCATATTTCAAAATGAATTGACAATACGCATATCTTGAATTACACTATTCACGGCAATTGAGAGCCTTCTGTTGCTTTTTTGTGTGGTAAGTTAACTGTAACAAATTCGGCTCTCAATTGTTATTCTTTTTCCATACTATAACACATCTATTGCAATCTTACAATTATTTTTACCCTCATAGTCAAAAAAGACTTGACAATTAAGGCTTAAATCGTTAGAATAATTGGGTATGAAATTTATGGAGGGCAATTATGAGTCTCAAAAATGTTAAAGAGATAGGCACCAATAATTACGAACTTGAACTTTTTATCGACAAGACAGCATTTGAAGCTGCCGTTACAAAGGCATACAGAGCCGCGGCACCCAAGATAACCATTCCCGGGTTTCGCAAAGGCAAAGCCCCCAGAGCTTATGTCGAAAAGTATTACGGCAAGGCATATTTTTATGAAGAAGCGCTTGATGAGCTTGTTCCCCCGCTTTATCAGGCGGCTTTGGAAGAATCAAAACTTGAAGCAGTTTCGCGTCCTACCGTTGACGTAAAATCAATGGACGACGACGGTGTTACCGTTACCGCAAATATTTGGACAATGCCCACGGCAAAAGTCAACAAATATATAGGTCTCGAAGCCGCGAAGGACGCGGTTGAAGTAACCGACGATGAGATTGAGCACGAGATACATCACGCACTTGATGACGATGCGCGTATGCTTACCGTAGAAGGCGCTGCCGAGAACGGCGACGAATGCACCATTGACTTTGAAGGTTTCCTTGACGGCGTGGCGTTTGAAGGTGGCAAAGGTGAAGGTCACAAACTTGTTTTGGGCAGCCACAGTTTTATACCCGGTTTTGAAGAAGCGCTCATCGGCCACACCGCAGGTGAAGAATTTGACATAGACGTAACCTTCCCCGAAGATTACGGTCATGAGTCACTTGCAGGTAAGGCTGTTGTATTTAAGATAAATTTGCACGACATCAAGCGCAAAGAATTACCCGAACTTAACGACGATTTTGTAAAAGACGTCAGTGATTTTGATACCGTTGACGAATACAAAGCCGATATCAAGGCAAAAATACTTGCGCGCAAACAGCAGGCCGCAGACAACAAGTTTGAAGAAGCTGTTATAGATCAACTTGTTGAAAACACCGAGGTTGAAATTCCCGACTGTATGGTCGAAGATGAGATCGATGCTCAGATTCGCGATTTTGAATACCGTCTGCAAAGCCAAGGTGCTTCGCTTGAAATCTATTATCAATACACCGGTATGACTGCCGAGCAGCTTCGCGACAGCATCAAACCCGGTTCTGTGCGTGCGCTCAAAGTCAGACTTGCCGTAAAAGAGATAGTAAAGAGCGAAAACATAACCGCTTCACAAGAAGATATCGAGACAGAATACACACGCATTGCAGAAGGTTATAAAATCGAGGTCGATCAAGTCAAGGCTGCTATCAAGCCCGAACAACTCACCGAAGATATTAACTACCGCAAGGCGCTTGAACTTGTTACTTCAAAAGCGACTGTCAAACAATAAGTCGATTTTGATCTAATTGAAAGGAACATCATGGCTTCTAACAACAAAAATTGCGCTTTTTGCGGCAGACCGTCTCAAAACACCGTTTCTGTCACGGTAATGGGTGAAAACATTCGCATCTGTTACAGTTGCCTTGACGTGTGTGGTGAAATAACAGACTCTTACCGTGCATCGCTTGAAGATGATCGCGCCTTGTCTGTTAATGAGCAGGACGGCAAACTGACATTGCCAAAGCCCGTTGAAATCAAAACAGGTCTTGACAAATATGTCATAGGACAGGATACCGCCAAAATCGCTATTTCGGTAGCGGTATACAACCACTATAAGCGCATCAACGAGTTATCCGAGCACAGCAAAGATAAATCGGGTGTAGAGATCGGCAAATCAAATGTACTTTTGCTCGGTCCAACAGGTGTCGGCAAGACGCTTTTGGCACAGACTCTTGCAAAAATGTTAGATGTTCCGTTTGCCATCAGCGATGCTACAACGCTTACCGAAGCCGGATATGTCGGCGAAGATGTTGAAAATATTTTATTGCGTCTGATACAGGCTGCCGATTTTGATGTTAAAAAGGCGGAACGCGGTATTATCTATATCGACGAGATCGACAAGATAGCCAGACGCAGTGAAAACAGATCTATAACCCGAGATGTCAGCGGCGAAGGAGTTCAACAAGCTTTGCTCAAGATAATCGAGGGCACTGTCGCAAATGTTCCACCGCAAGGCGGACGCAAGCATCCTAACCAAGAGTTTATTCAAATCAACACCGCAAACATATTGTTTATATGCGGCGGTGCGTTTGACGGACTCTCGGATATCATCGGCAGCAGACTGGGCAAAGCCGTTATGGGCTTTAACAGCACAAAAAATTCAGAGACATACCGCGACGGCGACGATGTTTCGTCTCTTGTTTCACCGCACGACCTTGTTAAATACGGAATTATACCCGAACTTGTCGGCAGAATTCCGGTTATAGTCTCGCTTGAGGCACTTGACGAACCTGCGCTTGTGCGTATACTTACAGAACCGGGCAACGCTCTGCTGAAACAATATCAAAGATTGTTTGAAATGGATGGCGTTGAACTTAAATTCACCGACGATGCCGTAAAAGCCATAGCTGCTAAAGCCATAGCACTTAAAACGGGCGCAAGAGGCTTGCGCAGTATTACCGAAAAGATTATGACGCCTCTGATGTTTAATATTCCTTCCGACGATACTGTCAAAGAGGTCATTATAACAAAAGAGATCGTCGAAGCTTAATAAAGTAAAAAGGCGTAAGTGCTGCAAAGCACTTACGCCATATCAATTTTAAGCCGTTTTTTAACCCGTAATATCTTTTAAGAAATCAATATACATTTGCTTAGTTGACTTAAAGGTAATCAAAAAAGACAGCGAAAGTATCATATAAATCGCTATGATAACATTGACTGTAAGCAAGGGTTCTTCCCTGCTTATTACCTCATTTCTTATTATCATCAAAAATGCGAAAAACAAAGCGACGACAATATAGTCAAACACTGATTTTGTAAAATATCCGCTGATGCATGTGCCGTTATCGGTTTTCGATATTCTGCCGTGAAATATCGCAGCAAACGGATCTCGCAAAGATTTTGCCTTGCGAACAAGTATAAATCTGTCGCCATCACGACGCGTAACAAATATATTGTCAAGTACCTCGTCATTACCGGCAAATCGCGCTTCGCAAGTTCTTTCGTTAAAATCAACTATAAGTTTTTCATATTGCTTTTTACTGTAGAGTTTTATCATTTGTCATCCCCCCATTTAATTTTAACACAATTGCTATAAACCGTCAACCGCATACGAGGTTAAATATGAGTTACAAACTTAATCCGCTTGATGATGCTACCGCCGCCAAACTGCTTAAAAACGGCTGTGGAGCATATAACAGCAACAAAAAAACAAAAAGCATATCGGCAATATTTGCAGGCAGAATCTGCACTGTATTTAATATCATCAACGCCATAATCGCAGTCTGTTTACTTGCTGTGGGTTCATATAAAAATCTTGCCTTTTTGGGCGTTGTATTTGCGAATACATTCATAGGTATTTTTCAAGAGATAAAAGCAAAACTTATAACAGACAAATTATTAAAAGCCGACATGCCGAGTATAACCGTTATACGTGCCGAAGGCAAAAAAACGGTTAAATGGAATCATGTTGTAAAAGGAGATCTTGTTGTTTTAAAAGAAGGCGACTCGGTAAAAGCCGATTGCAAAGTCTTAGAAGGATACTGCGAATACGATGATTCGGCACTTACAGGTGAATTTGACACAGTCAACGCAAACAAAGGCGACATCATACCCTCGGGCTCCGCAATAGTCGCGGGACACACGGTATGCGTTATATGTGCTGTAGGCAAAGAAACAAAAGAATTTGCCATACAGCAATGCGCACGGCGTTTTAAACTGAAAAAATCAATAATGACCGATACATTGAATTATATTATCAAATGTATATCGTTCGCTCTGCTGCCGCTTGGAGCGTTGCTTTTTGCAAAAATGTTTATTATAAGCGGTGTCGATATTACAAACAGTGTAAATTCGGTCGCCGCATCAATAGTCGGTATGATACCTTCGGGGCTTATATTGTTAACAAGCACCGCGCTTGCCGTAAGCGTTATAAGACTTTCGTCAAAACATATGCTGATAAACGAAATGAACAGCATAGAAATGATAGCACGCGCAAATGTTTTATGTATAGATAAAACAGGCACGCTTACAACCGGCAGGCTGGTTGCGGAAAAAATAATTAATTATTTCCCAAAGGATGAGTGTTTGCGAGCGCTGAAAACTGTTGCAACTTGTTGCAACAACGCTACCGCAACGGCGATAAACTATTATTGCGATAATATCATGCCGTATACCGCAATCGACAGTGTTCCGTTTTCGTCAAAACGAAAATACAGCGCCGTGACATGTGAAAACACGACATATGTTTTGGGTGCGCCCGAGATGCTGCTTTGCAGAAACGATTATTGCAAATATGATATTGCAACATTATGCCGCACACATCGTGTCGTCTGCCTATGTTGCAAACAAAATAGCGACAGTGCCGATATAACAGACGGGCTGACATTAATGTGTTTGGTTTTGCTGAGTGAAGAACTGCGTTCAGGCGTTGAAGAAACCATTGAACAACTGCAAGCACAGGGCATCTGCGTTAAAGTAATATCGGGCGACAATCCTATCACTGTATCGGCTTCGGCACAAAAGTGCAAAATATCCAATGCGGAAAAATATATTGATCTTTCATCGTTTACATGCGAACAATTTCAACACGACTGTTCCGCTTTGGCATCGCAATATGCCATATTCGGAAGAGCGACACCAGAACAAAAACGGCAACTGATATCTTCACTGAAATCTGCCGGGAATATAGTTGCGATGACGGGCGACGGCATAAACGATATGCCGGCAATGAAAGAGTCATCGTGTTCTATAGCACTTGCAAATGCTGCAGATGCCACAAAATGCGCAGCCGACATCACACTTTCGGCCAACGGTTTTTATGATATTCCGTTAGTTATCAATGAAGGGCGCACTGTTATCAATAATATAAATAACTATGCGGCACTGTTTTTGACTAAAACGATAATGTCGTTTATTTTGACGCTGACATTTATTTTTGTGCCATGGACTTACAGTCTGCAACCGATACAGCTAACGCTTACGGGATCACTGACGATAGGCTTGCCTGCGTTTTTGCTGTCGTTGTTGCATGACACCTCGCGTCCGGACGGACGGCTTATCGAGCGCATACTGTGCATATCGTTTCCTGCGGGAACTTTTGCCGCCGCCGCATGTATTTCATTGGCTTCGCTCGGCGTTAACGGCAGCGCTTGGGGATATTCGATAGCCGCGGCTTTTTGCTCGGTATTGATAGCGGTTTGCATACCGTTCAATTCAAAAAAAGCGCTGATATGCATAATCCCTATTACTATTTTAATAATATGCCTTGTTTTTGCCGGTGATTTTTTTGAAATCGCAGTTGATCCCACGCATATGATTTCCCCTATCATTTCGGCATTAGCTACCGCAACCGCAATAGCCATATCAACGGCTATATACAATTTTTTAACAAAAAGCAAAAGGTAACTCGTAAATGTATTACAGCCTAAAAAAGACATTTGATTATATATTTAAAAAGATCAAAAAAGATCGTGTTCCTGCATTTGCGGCACAATCGGCATTTTTTATACTGCTGTCTCTGTTTCCGCTACTTATGCTGATAATATCGTTGATATCTCGGTTAAACTTTGATTTTGTCGAATTGATATCGCCGACCGGCGAACAAATGCCGGCCGCTGTGACGGGATTTTTGGATCTTGTGCTAACAGACATCCGTTCAAGCGGAAATACGGCGGTATTTTCTTCGGTTACAGCGATAGCGCTGCTTTGGTCGGCTTCAAAAGGAATATATGCACTTTGCGAAGGTCTCGGCATAACCGTCGGTGATAAAGAACGCAGTTATCTGAGAACGCGCGGACTTGCAATCTTGTATACACTGTTTATGATAATCGCCGTTATAGCAATGGCGTTTTTGCCTATGCTGAGCAAAAAGATGCTTGAAATGCTGTATATAGAAATTTCGACGATATTTTCGATAGCGGCATGGTGTGTCGGCTTTGTGCTGATGTCACTGTTTATTACGTCAATCTATTGCTTTTTACCCGGCGGCAAGCGCAATTTTTTAACAGAACTCAGAGGAGGCACAATATGCGCTTTGGCATGGACACTGTTTTCATACGGATTTAGTTTTTATATTACATCATTCGCCGATTATTCGGCAATATACGGCAGCATTGCAACTGTTGCGGTATTTATGATATGGCTTTACGCATGCATGTATATGCTTTTTATAGGCGCGATAATAAATGAAATGTTTGCAAAAAACATCACAGTAAAAAATACTGACTGTTGACTTGATTAAGTGAATGGTGTATAATTCAAGGTGTTTGAAGCGATTAGAATACGAGGTATAAACAAATGCTGTTTTCGGATCTGTTTTTTCTGTTTTTTTTCATGCCGCTATGTTGCGTTATGTATTATATAGCAAAAGACATAAAGCAAAAAAATGCCGTTCTTATTATATTTTCTCTGTTCTTTTATGCGTTCGGTGAACCTATAAAAATACTGTTTTTATTGCTGTCCGTGGGCATTAACTATATCGTTGGTTTACTTATTGCCGATGATAAAGCGCAAGGCAAGTCAGGCAAAGGCTTTTTGGTGCTCGGTTTGCTGTTTGATATCGGCATGCTCGGTGTATTTAAATACACAGACTTTTTGATCGACAACATCAACGGTCTGTTTGGCACATCAATCGCACCCAGCGGTATCGTAATGCCTTTGGGTATCAGTTTCTTTACGTTTCAGATACTGTCTTATATTATTGATGTTTATTGGGACAAAGTTCCCGTGCAAAAAAAGTTTCACAAACTGCTTTTGTACATTACAATGTTCCCCCAACTTGTTGCCGGTCCGATAGTCAGATACGAGACCGTTGCGGCAGAAATAGACGACCGCCGTGTAACGCTCGACGATTTATGTGACGGTATGGTGCGGTTTGTAATAGGACTATCAAAAAAAGTTTTGATATCAAACACACTGAACCTTGCGGTTAACGAATTCTTCGGCACAAAAGATCAGGTCTTGCTTGCGGATTCTACCTCGGTAGTCGGTTGTTGGATGGGCGCGATATGCTATGCGCTTTTGATATACTTTGATTTCTCGGGATATTCAGACATGGCTATCGGCATGGGCAGAATGTTCGGATTTCATTTTGACGAAAACTTTGACCACCCCTTTGCCTCAAAGTCGATATCAGAGTTTTGGCAAAGATGGCATATTTCCCTCGGCAGTTTCTTTAGAGACTATCTGCTTTATCTGCCCGTATTCGGCAAACGCAGGCAGTATCTGTCGATATTCCTCGTATGGTTTACAACCGGCCTCTGGCACGGAGCATCGTGGAATTTTGTAATTTGGGGTCTTTATTTCGGCATATTTGTTTTTGCCGAAAGCAAAATAGGCAAAAAGAAACTTAAAAAAGTTTCGCCGGTCGTCATGCATATATATACCGCTCTTGTATTGATAATAGGCTTTGGCATATTCTATTTTACCGATATGCAATCGCTTGGTATGTTCCTTACGGGGCTTGTAGGCGGCTCCGGCAGAGCGTTTATAGACGATGCATCAAAGACAACGCTGATAAAATATCTGTATGTTATCTTGTTTGCGCTGATAACAAGTATGCCTATACTGCCGTATGTTAAACAAAAGATCAAAAAAACTAATTCGACCGTAAAAGGTGTTGCGCAACTTGCATCATGTGCCGCATGTGTAATAATGCTTATAATGGTCTACGCCGTTCTTGTCGATTCATACGCTACAAATAATGTGTTTATTTATTTCAGGTTCTGATAAGCGAGGCAAATTAAAATGAAGAACAAAAACAAGTTTTATGCAATAACAAAACTGTTTACCGTTGCAGTCATATCGATATTTTTTGCCGCAATGTTTATCGTCGGCATACTTTTTCCGCGGGTTGCGCAGTCAAAAATCGATGCCGATTTAACCGAAATGCCCGTTTTTTCGTTTGAAAGTCTGCTGAACGGCGAATTTGCAAATCAACTCACGATGTGGTACACTGACACGATATATATGCGTGACGATTACAAAGACCTTGCGGCAAAGATAAAACTACTGTACGGCCCCATCCCCGACGAAGAAATAATAGGCGATACCAGTGACGATTTATCAGATGATCCGTACTACGAAGACGACCTTTCAATTCCGCCTACGATAAACAATAATTGATTTAAAACACAGCGATTTTTTTGAAAAGGATTTTTTAACATGTTAAGCAAAAACGCATTATTTTCAATGCTTGTGGTATTGGTAATTTTATCTTGCACACTTGTGCTGCTGATACCCAAACAGCAGATCGTTAATACCGATCCCGATGAATCAAGCTCTGACAACTATTCAAATATCTCAAACACTCCGAATATATCCGATACATCTTCGGAAATATCTATTCCTGTCACTCCTTCGGTCGATCCCGATACATCGTCGGAAGTTGTTTCGGGTGACGAAAATTCGAGCAAAGATATTTCGGATGAATCGTCAAGTTATATCGATGTATCATCTGATATATCTTCAAATATATCCGGTGACACCTCTTCAAAAACCAATACCGGCATAGAAGAGATTATAAACAATATTCTTATCGATAAAAACAACCGTGCTATGGAGATATTCTCTTATTCTTCAAAAAGCAACGGCGGCAAAAATTATGCATTGCGCATGAATGCGCTTTATCAGGATCTGCAAACCGTAAAACCCGGCATTAAACTTTATTCAATGGCTGTTCCGAAACCGTGTGCATATTATATTGCGGATACTGACAAGTATTCAAACTATGCGGGTTGCACAGAACTTGCGCTTAAACAGATAAACGAAAATCTTGACAGCAATATAATAAGCGTTGATGTCTATAACGCCCTTTTACCTCACAAAAACGAAGAAATCTATTTTAAAACGGACTTTCACTGGACACAACTCGGCGCATACTATGGAGCAGAAGCACTTGCAAAAGCCGCAGGCGTCAGTTTTGATTCATTGTCAGATTATACGAGCGAAACTTATACAGGCTTTCTCGGCGCGCTTTATTCATATACAAAAAGCAGCAAACTTTATTCAAATCGCGACAATTTTACGGTGTATAAAAGCAATAATTATACCTTTAATGTAGATTATACCGTGACTTATTACAAATATAGCGGACTTACTCCGTACATCACAAGCAGAGATGTGCTTTGGAGTGACTATATGAAAAACCAATCGTCAAATTGCTATATGACTTTTTTGGGCGGAGACGGATATGCTACGCATATTAAGTCAAATACATGTACAAACGGCAAAAAAATAATTTTAATTAAAGACAGTTACGGTAATCCGATACCGACATGGCTGATTGGATCGTTTGAAGAAATTTGGGTGGTCGATATCAGATCGTTTGAAAATAACATTTTAACATTCGTCAAAGAAAACGACATAACCGATGTCTGCGTTTCGATGTCGATTCATTCGGTTGTTGGCAGTAATCAAAAATATCTCGACACGCTAAGGACTCAGTGAAAATGAGCAAAAAGATATTATCGTTACTTTTGACAGTTGTCTTTTTATTGGCGGCATGCGCGGCGCCGAACGACACGAGCAGCCCGGATGCATTTGATGCGTCACAAACGAGTTTTGCTGAATTGAGCGAAAATACAAGTTCTGTTTCAAGCTGCGAATCGTCGGACGAAATTGCATCAAATAGTTCTGTGATCGATGGCAAATCAGATGTTATGTCAAATGATGAATCGTCTTATGAAGAAAGTTCGCACTATATTTCAAGCATAAGCTCAAATTCAAGCGATGATTCACTTTCACAGGAATCATCCGGCGAAGATACCCCGTCTCAAACCGATACTGTAAAAAAAGAGCAGGTTGTTGACGGATTATTTATTGATGTCAACGACCGCATAATGGAAGTATTCAGTTATTCTTCAAAAAGCACCGGCGGCAAGACTTATGCTGCAATAATGAACGAGCTGTATGCCAAGTTGCAACAGCAAAATTCCGATATTAGGCTTTATTCAATGACTGCTCCCAAAGCGTGTGCATATTATCTTGCAGATTCCGAAATGTATGCTCACAAGGCAGATTGTTCGTTGCTTGCTTTTAAAGATATTGCGGATAATCTCGACAGCAATATATATTATGTCGATGTTTACAATGCGCTTTTGCCTCACAAAGACGAAAATATATATTTCAGAACCGATTATCATTGGGCGCCACTCGGTGCATTTTACGCTGCGCAAGCGCTTGCGGAAGCGGCAGGAGTCGATTTTGACGACTTATCATGCTATAGCGAAAATACACGTGTGGGATTTTTGGGTGCGCTTTATTCAAATGTCAAATTATCGCGCATCAGGCAAAACCCCGATGTGTTTACCATCTATAAAAGCACTAAATATGCATATGGCACCGATTATACCGTAACCTACCATGATTACAGCAAATTCGGCAATACATATGAGCATGATATTTTTTATGATATCGCCGACAGCAAATATTCATCATGGTATCTGACATATCTTGCAGGCGACAGCAAGGCCGTGCATATAAAATCAAACGCTTGCAAAAACGGCCGACGTCTTGTTATACTTAAAGAAAGTTTCGGCAACCCCCTGCCTGCGTATCTCATAGGCTCATTCGAAGACGTCTGGGTGTTGGATATTCGCTATTTTAAAGATAATCTGCTTGATTTTATATCACAATATGATATAACCGACGTCAGCGTCTCGATTTCACTGCCCTCTGCGGTCGGCGGTAAGCAAAAATATATAACCGCACTTACAACGCAAGGGCGTTAGATTTAAAGTCATAATAAACCGTATAGCGAGGTGATATAGCGACAATTAAAATATCCTGTTATCCCGCGGCAGACATAAAAATAAAAGATTTAAAAGAGAGGTTTTTTATGAAAAAACTATTTGCGGCACTTTTGGTATTGGTAATAATATTGTCTATGGCGGCATGCGGCGAAAACAATGATGATCAACCCGAAAACAGCGACCACAGCAATGTTTCCGTAGACAATGAAAGCAAAAATGGCGATAATCAAGGCAACAGCACAAGCAACACCGACGACAGTTATAAGGCACTCGGTGAATTCAAACGTTTTGACGACCTTGACTATGAATGGGATGTATATTCCAACTATCTGTATTTTCTCGACTCGGTCGAAGGCGCTCTCTATTTGAGATGCGATGTTCCCGGCAATTTTGCAGTGCGCCCCTCTATTTACGGATTTTATCTTGAAAATAAAGGCTACGGCACTGTAATAGTATCGTCCGGAGAATATAGCCCCGGAATAACCGTTGACAAAGCATTTGACGACGTTTATAAAAACAATTTTATCGCAACTCTAAACGATTTCGAACGCAGCAAAACCTGGTTTGACTTTACACCCGATACATCCGAGCACATAACAATTAACGGCAGAGATACAATCAAATTTGCGGGAATGCAAAAATCAGATGATTACAACACTCCTTATAACTATTTGGTATACGGTTATTGCACTGTTATCGAAAACATACCCGTATTTATCGTGGCGGCCGCAGGTGATCCCGCCAACGACTATCAAAAATCCACATGGGCTGACGATGATATGGTTACCGTAAAACACTTTGCAGACGAATTGATCGAAAATATTCGCGCATTGGATCATTATGAGCCCTACGGTACAGCAGATCAATAAAACAAAAGGAAAGTATTATGACAGAAAACGAAGTTTTTGAAAGGCTTACACGCATATTCAGACATATATTTGATGACAAGCGACTTGTTATTGACCGCAACACCACCGCCGACGATATCGACGATTGGGACAGCCTTGAGCACATAACGCTTATATCCGCGGTTGAAAAAGAATTTAAGATACGCTTTACCATGAAAGAGGTTTCGTCAATGCGCAATGTAGGCGAAATGGTAGATATAATAATCGCAAGAGCATAAACAATAAAAAACGGTCGCCGACTCGGTGACCGTTTTTTGTTTCGGGCGGCTTAAGCCGCCTTTTTTGTTGTAATAATAATGCCAAGACACAAAAACGTACGCCTAATACTATATTAGGCGTACATTTATGGTGCTATTATAGCGAAGAAAATGAATTTTGTCAATAGTTTTAACAACAAAAAATGAATTTTTTTAGTAAATCGGCTTCTAATCGATACTTATTATCGTTTAATTACACTGTTTTGCCGCCTAATATAGTATTAGGCGTACATATTCACAATTTATGTTATGGAGGAAACAAACTTGAAAACAAGTATCAAGACCAAAAAAGGTTTTACCGTAGGTGAGCTTATTGCGGTCATCGCGCTTATCGCGGTGCTCGCGGCAGTGCTTATTCCTTTGTTTGTAAGCCTTAATCAAAAAGCCGTTGACAATGCGGCAAGCGCCGACGCATACAAAGCGGCAAACCAACTGCTTGTCAACCTGCTTGAGCGCGGCGACGACGCAAAAGATTTGGTAGTTATCAAACAAAAGGATGACGGTCTTTATGTCTACGCATATTGCGCAGAGGACGGAATCGTGTCAGACTACCGCAACAACCCCGTTACCGACATCAACGGCGACACATTTGACCAAAAGGTCGAAAGTCTGCTTGCCGACCTTGTCGCAAACAAGATGATTGAAGCTATTACCCCCGCCCCCGCTGAAGACAACTGGGCGCATAAAGATCAGCTTAAAACAACCGTAACCACGCTCGGATTCGATGCCGACAAACTTGCACTGCGTGCTGATTATAAAGTTATTATGTCCGCTTTCGCACCCGATTCGACACCTGTCGACCATGTCTGCTCTGCCGAAACGCTTGAAAAGCACGAAGGTCAGACCGCCGACTGCGAACATTCGGGCTGGGATGCATATTATGTCTGCCGTGAGTGCGGCAAGATGTACAGCGACGAAAACGCAACATCGTTGCTTAGCGAGCTTAAAGTGACCGAAGCACTCGGCCATGAATGGAACGACGGCGAGATAACCACCGTTGCCACCTGCACCGCCGAAGGCGTTAAGACTTATACCTGCTCAAGATGCGGCGAGACCAAGACCGAATCGGTTGAAAAAGCAAGCCACAAATACGAGACAAAGCACGACGATGACAACCACTGGAAAGAATGCACCGTCTGCCATACCAAAAAGAGCACGGCCGCTCATACCTTGAGCAATTATTATAAAAAGAACGGCAAATATTATGGCACCTGCTCTTGCGGAGTTGCAAAAGAAATTAACGAAAACAACACCACCGGCTTTGCTACTTACAAACTTGCAATGGACCTCAACGAGATTCTTGCAAAATCCAAGAGCAAAAACGACACTATGTACGATGCATTTAACTACATCGTCAAAAACAGCGATTATAAAGATATCAAGTCGGTCATCTCGGCTATCGACAGTGCCGAAAATATACTTAAAAACGAGATAATCGTTTGGGATCAGACGGTTGACCGTTTTGCGGTAGTCACAAACGACATCAGCAATGTAACCGTGCTTTATACCGACAAAGATTCAAACGGCATCAACGGCACCCTTAAGGGCGGTGAAATAGGCTATCCCGCTGCCGCACAGCTTTGGGATGTATATGACGACACCCACAAGATACCCGACCGTCAGGTATTCTCTATCTATTGGGCAGGCACACAATCGCCGTTTAAGGTAATAAAAGGCATTGACGGCCAACCCGACTACACAGGCTGGGATATACTTTATGTCGGCTTTGATATGGGCGAATGGACACCCGATAATCTGCAGGTCAGAATCAGTGTTTCAAACGGTGTTAATGACATCATCGTAAGAACCAACGGCGACATGGCAGAGATGAAAGTAGGCGCGATTGCAAATATGAGCCACTACGGCAAACTTAACAAGCTTGTCTTGGACGTTTTAAACGTGCAACGTGACGGATATACTTATCACGAATACGGCACCGTTAACGAGGTCACAAGACAGGGCGGCACCGCCAAAGACGAAGACCACGCAAAACTCACTATCTATGCCGAGTCCGGCTCGCAATTTGCGCAAAGCAAAGCGACAATAGAGGCTCTCGGCTGCAAGGTAGAGGGCAAAGGCGGCAAATTCGGCAACTGATTGCCGCTAAACAAATAATTCACCTGACCTATACGGTGGGCGACCACAAGGTCGCCCACTTTTTAAACGGTTTATATTTTAACAAATAAAGGAATAACGATGAAAAATAAAAAGCAAAAAGGATTTACAATAGTCGAATTGGTTATCGTTATCGCGGTGATAGCCATATTGGCAGCCGTGCTGATACCCACTTTCGGCAATTTGATAAACAAAGCCGACGAAACTGTGGCATTAAGCGACGCGCGAAATTATACGGCACAGCTTTTGCCAGAAATTGTAGAAAAAGTAAACGAAGTCGGCGACTTGCTGGTGATTCAGCAAAAAGGCGACAGTTTTTATGTTCACGCCTATCTTGTCGATCAAGGAAAAACCGTAAGTTATAAGCAGAATCCGGTTCCGATTAAAAAGATAGAAACATATTATAATGAAAATTATTATTATTATGATCTTTTTGAAGATAAGTGCAACAGCTCCGCTGACACATTAGGTTTTATAGCGGAATGTTTGGTTGATTATCTCGATAAATCACTCGGAGTTATTTATCAATCTAACGACAGTGAAAAAGGCGCAGGCGAATGGTGGACTGACTCAAAACTTAAAGAACTGTCGGCAGAGCTTAATTTTGATACCAAAAAAACACGCATACGTGCGGATTATAAGGTTATACGCGAGGCGTTTGAACAGTCGTCGGTGGGTGACGACCACAAATGCACTGCCGAAACTCTTACACTGTACGCGGCGCAAGAACCTACCTGCACAAAATACGGCCACGAGGCTTATTATGCCTGCCAATGCGGAAAACTGTATGGAACAGATACCGATTTGCAAAACAACAAACTTGATAAAATCGACCTTGAGAATCCGACAGGTCACAACTATAACTATATATCCGACGGTGCGGCGGGACATCACAAAATTTGTCAAAAATGCAGTGCGAAATCCGGCACCGAAGAACATACGGCAGCGTTTATAGAGGGTGATAACACATATTATAACGGCTGCGAACATTGCACATATAAAACAGAGATTGATTTAGAAAACGATATAAATATAGCGGCAACATTTAAATTGGCAATGAAGCTTAACCTTTGCCTTAAAAATGACGCCGAAAACACAAGCGATGACAACGTGCATGTCAAGGACGGCAAACACCCGACTATGTATGACGCTTTCTGTGCGATAAGAGATGACAAAAGCTCTTTTAGTTATAACAACATCACCGCGGTGATTGACGATATTAATTCGGCAGAAGAAAGCGACAATAATGGCTATACTATCGTCTGGGATCAAATTATAGACAGATTCGCGGTGGTGAAAGAAGAATCAACGAATTCCTCTAAAAGTTATTTTCTTCTTTTTGTGCCCTATACTCAAGAATATTGGGCAGACCAATTAATAGATTCGGCAACTAATCTACTCGGCTCTTCATATGTTTTCCCATTTTGGGACACTTTTAAAAATATAACTAAAGGTAGTAATAATGGACAAATTGATATATATTTTTCAATTTATTTAAGTGGTGAAAACAATAAATTGGAAAACGATAATTTCCCCCTTATAAATGTTGGATTTGATATTGGAGAGCGCGATTTCTTATCATACGATACTGAATCTTCGAGTTATTTTGACCCTCTAGGTTTTAATTTAATTGGTAAGAATGGTATAAATATAATATTTGAAAAATCGGCATATATAATTAGAACAACAAACGATACAAAAATTAGCATTGGAGCCAATAACTCTTTTTCTAGTACTAAAATTTACCACTACGGTAGTTTAAAAGGATTAGTTTTTAATCTGACTACAAATTACGGTTCTGAGTATCTTACCTACCACGAATTTGGTACAATAAATGCTAAATCAAGCGAAACAGAAAGTGTTGGCGACCTAAACGGTGTAACTTGTAAAGGCGAGAATACAAAAAAATATTACACCCTCATTGCAGAAAAAGGCTCGAAATTCGCTGAAACAGAAGAGTATCTTGAAAAATTGAATATCAATTTCAACGACAACGGCGGACAATTCGGTCAGACATTCACTGCCGAGTAAGGCGAAAATATAACTCCATAACAAACAGCAAAAAGGCGGTCACCCGCCTTTTTGTTGTTTAATATAATGTTTAATCTGTTTATTCAAAAGACACGTCAAGCGAGCCTATGCCGCCGCTTATGTCTATATGGCAGTTGCCGTTGCCTACGGTTTGGCCGTCTGATACCGATGTGCCGTCTATAATCATATCGCCTATGCCTTTGTCGACGTCAAAGCAATAGCGGTCTTTGCCGCCGAGCAGACGGATATCGACCGCGCCTATGCCCATATCGATGTTGCAGTCGCCGCTTAGCAAGCCTTTAAACTCGATTTTGCCAGTGCCTATATCAAGGTCAAGGCAGTTTATATCGGCGTTATTAACTGTCAGTTTGCCCGCGCCGGTGTCGATATGGCATTTTTGTTTTGCGATTATATTGTTTATATCCGCTTTACCCGCGCCGGAATCGATCTTGACTATATCGGCAGATAAAGTTTCGGCCTCTAATACACCGGCGCCGTTTAAAAGAGTTATGCTGTCAAAGATATGCCCCGTTGGAATATATATCTCGACGACCGCGTCGTTTATCGAAAAATTAAAACGGCTTTTGTGTATAACATTAAGCGTGCCGCCGTCGTTTTTGACGGTTATGTCTTTAAGGTTGCTTTTGACGCAAAACGAGTCGCCCGACAATATTTTAATTTCGGCAGCGCCGATGTCGACATAAAGCGAATTTACGGTGCCGTCGACGACGCTGTCTTGCATATCGGTTATGAAATCATCGCCTAACACGGCGTTAAGCAACGAAAGTCCACCCACTATGCCGCCTATTACCGTAACAACAAGCACCGCGGCAAGCGCCAAGGCGATATATTTGATAATCCGATGCGCGGCCGTCATAACAACGTCACCCCGCCGAATATGCCGTTGCCATTGATAAACACGGTGGGAGCGCCGACTGTTTCCGAGCGCGGCGTTTTGTCGCTTGTGCCGCCGAATACCGAGTTTGAGTTGACTTTGACATTGACATTTGACGGCAATGTTATCTCTATGCCGCCGAATATTGCGTTTGCCTCGATAATGCAGTCTTTTTGTATGACGGCGTTTGAAAGGTTGTATTTGATGCCGCCGAATACGGCATTGAATTCGGCACCGTCAAATACATCGCAGCCGTGGTCGATGTTTTGCGCGCCGAATACGGCACAGACATCTTTGATCTGTCTGCCGTCGGTTTTGGCTTGTGACTTGATGCGTTTAAAGTCGCTGTGATATCTGTTGCCGAATATCAGTTTTAAGCCGAACAGAATGATAATTGCCGGCCATATAAGCTTAAATACAAAACCTATCTCGACAATGTTTTGTTGCCACAGCAACAGCAAGACGCCGATAGCGAGCCAAAACAGGCTTGAAATTTTGTCGCTGTCGGTAAACAGGCCTATCACCGACGGAACGATGATAAACAACGTCCACCACCCGTCAAAAAATATGCTGATGTCGGTTATGCCCAAAATGTTGAGTGCAAATATCACGCCGACAATGATAAGTGCAATGCCCCAAATGATCCTGCGATTTGTTTTCATATGAGATTTCCCCTTTGTGTATTGATAAATTAAAACAACCGTTGCAAGTAGCAGTGTACGCCGTTTTTATAAAAATGTCAAGTGGCAACACGCAAAAATATTTGCGATATGCAAAATTAATCAAAGTGCATATTTAAGGCGCCAAAATGCCGTTATTTTTGTATCTATTAACGCACCGTGTGCGCTTGACAACAAAGTGCATTACTGATATAATATATGTGTCGCTGTGAGTGGTGGAGTCTGTCATAACTCGTTAATGCGCGGGTTATTCACGGCGGTAGTCAAACGGCTTTTTTAGGCAGATCCGTGCGGGTCTGTTTATTTTTTTATGTTTAAAGGAGTTTATTTGAAATGAGAAAGACCAAAATCATCTGCACCATAGGTCCTGCGTGCAGCAACGAAGAAACGCTTGAAAAAATGTGCCTTGCGGGCATGAACGTTGCAAGGCTTAATTTTTCGCACGGTTCACATGAGGAGCATAAAAAGCGCATTGAGATGCTTAAAAACGTAAGAGATCGTTTGGGCGTTCCCCTTGCGATAATGCTTGACACAAAAGGTCCCGAATACCGCATAGGACTTTTTGCCGACGGCAAATGCGAGATAAGCGCAGGTCAAAAATTTATATTCACGACCGACGATGTTTCGGGCGACAATACGCGTGTTTCGGTCAGTTATAAGCAGCTGGCAAAAGAGCTTGCGCCGGGCGACACGATACTTGTAAACAACGGGCTTTTGATATTTACCGTTGACGAAATAAAAGGCAATGACATAATCACCACAGTTGTCGAAGGCGGCGTTATATCCGACCGCAAGAGCATGAGTTTTCCCGGTCATGTGCTTAAGCAAGAGTATTTGAGCAAGCAGGATGAAAAAGATATCATATTCGGTATTCAAAACGACATAGATTTTATCGCGTGTTCTTTTGTTTCGCAACGTTCGGATCTTGTCGCAATAAAGAATCTTTTAAAGAAAAACGGCGGAGAAAATATCGAATTGATTGCGAAAATCGAGAATCGCGCAGGTATAGATAATATAGAGGATATCTGCGACGAGTGCAGCGGCGTTATGATAGGCAGAGGCGATATGGGCGTTGAAATACCGTTTGAAGAACTGCCCGCTATTCAAAAGCAAATCATAACAAAATGCCGTATGTTGGGCAAGCGCGTTATTACCGCGACCGAAATGCTTGAGTCGATGATAACCAACCCCCGCCCCACCCGTGCCGAAATATCGGATGTTGCAAACGCCGTGTTTGACGGCAGCAGCGCGATAATGCTTTCGGGTGAGACGGCTGCCGGCAAAAATCCCGTGCTTACCGTAAAGACGATGTCAAAGATAGCCGAATTTACCGAAAACAGCATTCACTATCAACGCAGATTCAGGCAGCACGAACTCACTATTAAAAACGATATGGATGCCGTTTCGCACGCGGTGTGCGGCATGGCAATGGATATAGGTGCCAAAGCGATAGCGGTAGGTTCAATCTCGGGCAAGACCGCGCGCATGGTGTCGCGTTTCAGACCGCCCATCGATATCGTGGGACTTTCTGTCAACAAAAAAACATATCATCAGCTCGCTATGTCGTGGGGCGTCGTTCCCGTAATGTGCGAGATCTATCCGTCGATCGAAGTGCTGTTTTATAACGCATCGCGTTTGACGGCAAACGCGCTCGGACTCAACCCCGGCGATAAGATAGTCATCTCGGGCGGCACAAAAACAGGTGAATCGGGTCAGACCAACACGATAAGAATAGATACCGTCCAATAATAAATAACAACAAAGGAGGGCAACGGTGTTTAAAAAACCAAAGTTTTTACACAAAAACAGCACACTGCTTAAAGAAAAACTGATAGAATCGGTACGTTCGGTACTGCCTATCGTCATCATAGTTTTTGCGCTGTGCCTGTTTATTTCGCCGGTCTCTACAGACCAATTGCTCAGTTTCAGCATAAGCACTTTGCTGATAATAGTCGGCATTGCGCTGTTTTCGCTCGGCGCAGACCTGTCAATGACGCTGATAGGCAACAAGATAGGTG
>CAYOCM010000009.1:0-27411 GCA_964402515.1 uncultured Ruminococcus sp.
TGTCATCGTAAAATTTGTAGATATGAGGGGTATAAAACCGAAATTCCTCGATTACCTCAGGAAAACACTCAGAATCTGCCCCACGAACAACGGCTTCGCTCTCGGAAATGATCTCCACCTCGTAAGGAAGCCCGTCCACGAGAAACGCCCCATGTTGTAAAAGTGCTTCTTTTGAAAAACGGTTATCGTCATAAGTGTCCACTCGTTTTATGTTCATATCACAACTCCCTTTCATGCAAAGCTGACATCGTCAGCTTTCTGAATCATCCCAAAATGTTGCAGTGCTTCCATAATCGCAGCTTCTTTCTCCGGTGGGCATTTTGCCTGTCGGGGATGCTCATACTTGGACTTATTATAATTCTCACGCTCAATGACGCCGCACTTCTGCTTGACCTGCGCAATATACAGGCTGGGGATTTTATAACCGTAATGCTCCAGCACATAGTCCTTGATTTCGGGATAGGTGGCTTTCTTCTCCGCATCGGTCACATCCAGCTCGTCCATGTTCAGCTCGATCTCAATATGCTGCCGATTTTGAAGTTTGGATAATAAACATACCGTCTCAACATGGTTTGTTCTCGGGAACATATCGACGCATTCGATGCGGGTCGGCGCAAAGCCGCGAGAAGCAAGCATTTTAAGGTCTCGGCCGAGTGTGAACGGATTGCACGAGACATATATAAGTTTTTGGGGCGAAGCGTCGGCGATGCCGTCTATTACCTCGGGCGAAAGCCCCTTGCGCGGCGGGTCGACTATTATCAGGTCGGGAGAACCGAATTTTTTGCGGCATTCGTTTATACCAACCGAAGCGTCTCCGCAGACAAACAGCGTGTTTTTATTGTTTCTGCCGCACAGTGACATATTGATATGCGCGTCGGATATCGCTTTTTCGACAACCTCGACTCCGCAGAGCATTGCGTTGTCGTCCGCGGCGCACAAACCTATGGTGCCTATGCCGCAATAAAGATCAAGCAATATTTTTGCGCCCTCGGCCATTTGTTTAACTATGCCGTAAAGTATCTCGCACGCATCGGGATTGACCTGAAAAAACGAGCCGGCGCTGACGGCAAACTTTTTGCCCAGCAGTGTTTCGTATATATATTCGTCGCCCGCAAGCATATAGGTCTGTTTGCCGGTGATAACATTGGTGTTTTGCTTATTTATATTGACGCAGAATCCTTTTATAAAATTAAATTTATGCATCATCTCTTCGGCTATAATATCGCCGTGCGGCAATTCAGAGGCATTTATGACTGGCATAAACAGCATATCGCCTTTGCGGTTTGAGCGCATAAATATATGGCGTATGATTCCTTTGCCGCTTTTTTCGTCATAGCCGCTTATGCCGTATCTGCGGCAGAGATAGCAAAAATGTGCCGCGACTTTGCCGAAAACATCCGGTTCGAGCAGGCATCTGTCGTGTGTGACAACTCGGTGAGAACGCTGAGCATAATAGCCGAACTCGAGGTTTGAATTGACCGGATAAGCCGCCTTGTTGCGGTAAAAGAGCGTCTTTGCGGTATGAATGCTTTGCGGCAATATGTCACTGTCGACATCACGCAAAGCCGACTTGACCGCTGCGAGTTTGGCTTTTTGTTCGGCCTCGTATGTAATATGTCTGAAAGTGCAGCCTCCGCAGCCTTTGTCAAAATAGGTGCAGTCGCATTCCGTGCGGTCGGGTGACGGAGTGATTATATTGTTTATTTTTGCGACAAGATATCCCGAGGTTTCTTTAATTATTTTTACGTCAATCACATCGCCGACCGCAGAACGCGGTACAAACACGGCTCTGCCGTCGGTATATCTGCCCACGCCCGCACCTTCGGCGCCCGTATCGTATACGGTTATAACGGTATCTGTATTTTTAAGCATTTTTTGCATCCTTTTGTTTTTTGCGTGTTGCCGCAGGCGCGGTAAGAATATTTATGGCGGGGGTAAACAGATTCATTATAACAAGCGCCGCAACCGCTCCGTCAAAAAAGCCGAATAATATACGCAGGATATATGTCAGCAATCCGCAGCCCATGCCGAATACTATTCTGCCCGAGCTGTATGCGGGCGTGGTGACGGGATCGTTCATGCCGAATACGGCAACAATCAATACCGCACCCGTAAGTACCTGCCATATGGCATAATAAGTTGCTTCACTGACTCCGACGGGAAAGAAATATGCCATAACAAACAGCGTTGCGACATAAGCTGCGCTCGCTTTGACCTCGGATACGCCGAGACAAAGCATTGCAAATCCGCATATAAGCAGCAACACTGCCGAAGTTTCGCCGTTTTTGCCCGCAACAAATCCGAGCAAAAGGTCTGGCAACTCGAGTTCTGTAAGTTCGTTGCCGCTGAGCATATATTCAAGCGGCGAAGCCGATACCGAAGCATCAATATATTTTTGATCTGTTATCAGGTCAAACGCGCGGTGATATTTAAAAGGTTCGGTAAAACTTTGCATAATGTCGCCGAACAACAGATCGGATAAAAGTACCGCGCTGAAAGCGGGATTAACCGCGTTTTTGCCCCTAAAACACAGCGCATGTTTTATGACCGCGGCGACAAGCGCCGTAAACAGGGGCATAATATGCGTGGCCGAAACGGGACACATCAATGCGCAAATCAAGCCCGTTACAGCCGCCGAAAGCATCATATAAGGTTTTATACGGTTTTGATATATCGCAACCTGACATACATGTTCAAACGCCAACGAAACGCAAAGCGCAATAGCGGCCTGAACCGCAACTCTCGCGCCGAAAACATATACGGCAAAACCGAGCACGGCAGTTAAGGCCGACAGTATGACGATATACGAACGCGTTAACGAATAGCGCGTTTTTTTAAGTTGCAGCGTCGAACTGTTCATCATATCGCTCCTCTGTTTTTGTATCTTCCGTATCGCTTGCCAACCGCAATATGTCTATGCGTGACGGACATATAAAACCGCAGCAGCCGCATTTTGCACATATGTCCGTATATTTAAACGGCTTTTTGCCGCCTGCCGAAACAAAACTCATAACGTCTGTCTGCATCGGACACACCACGGTGCATTTTCCGCAATTGATGCATTTTGTCGGTGCATATTCAACCTCGGTATTTATCAAAGAAATCTGTTCTGTTGTTGTTTCGACAACGGCGGTATCTGTGTCAACCGGAATACAATTAATTAAACTGCCGCAAAACGCACGGCTTTCAAGGCCGTATTCGATGCCGACCTCTTTAAAAACATCCGCAAGCGGCATACCCAAAGGCGCTTTGACGGCAATGGGCCGTTTGCCCTCTTCGCAGATAGAAAACACCTTACTGTCATGCGTGGCACCGTATGCCATGCCGTTATAAAGCGCTATTGCCGCTTCGGCGCCTATCACGGTGTATTTTTGCGTATCGAAAGTATGCTGCACTCTTCCTTTGCCGTATATCGCGGCAACAAGTGTCTGCGGCGTTATCGGATATTTATCTTCGATAACCGCGACCGCCATATCGCCGCGTTTGTGCGTAGACACGTCAAGAGCGGACGCAAGCGTTTTTGACCGTCTGTCACAGCAAAATACCGCCTTTTGAGCATTAAAGGCATACAGCAATATCGCACAACCGCCCACAAGCGATTCGAGCTGTCCCGTGCAAAACGCAGCGGTACAAGCCGAATAAAGATCGTTTTCGCAACAGTTTATGAGTATGCGTTCGGTATCCAAAACCGAATTCAGGATATCGCAAAGATATATACCCGTTTTGCCGTCAAACACCGACAACCGAGATGCGAGTTCGGCTATCTCTGCCCTGTCATACAGTTGCAAAGGTTTTTGCGCGGGTTGAACGCCGGGTTGTTTTTGCGACGGCGACACTTCGATAACATTTATGTCGGTTCGCGGCAATCTGCCCTCCGGTGTTATGCCGCCCGTAAAACTGTGTATCATAATAAAACTCCGTATAATTACCGATATACACAATGATTATAACACATTTAAGCATTATTGCAAGTAATTTGGTGTTGAAATTTGCCGCGGAATGATGTAGAATAAATAAAAACGTAATGGGAGGCAAAACGGAATTGGAATATACCGACAAATTCGAGATAAAAGTGTTTATACTTTTTTTGCTTAAAAACGTAAACGAACCGTTGCCTTTCAGCACGATCAACGACATAGTCATTCAAGACGGCTTTGTTACTTATTATGACTTTGCGATATGCTTTGCCGAATTGCTCGAGGCCGGTCAGGTAAAAGAACTCAAAGGCAACGAACTTAAATATGTCATATCCGACGACGGCAGAACCGCTATCGAAAGTTATGAAGACAGCATATATGCTTCGGTACGTGAAAAAGCCCTGAGATCCGCCATGCGTTTGCTGGCATCAAACCGTGACGGCAGCCGCATAACGTCCAGGATAGAGCCCAACGGAGAGGGCTATGACTTTATAGGCGAGATATCAAACAAGACGCGCACGCTTTATTATACAAAAGTGTATGTTTCCGAACTCGAATACGCAAAACGAATAAAAGACAATTTTGACGAGCGCGCCGAGATAATATACAAGGGTTCGCTGTCGTTGCTGTCGGGTGATATCAATTTTATTTTTGAAGAATGAACTTAAATCAAAAAGCACAAATAATATACGATATTTTGCAAAAACGTTATCCCGATACCGAATGTGCGCTTGATTCAAACGGTGACGCATTTAAGCTGATGGTTATGGCGATACTTTCGGCACAGTGCACCGACAAGCGCGTTAACGAGGTGTCTAAAGACTTGTTTGCCGCGTTGCCCGATGCAAAAGCTTTTGCAAATTCAAAGCCCGGTGAGCTTGAAACGCTTATTCGCAGCGTGGGACTTTATAACTCAAAGGCAAAAAATTTGCGTGCCGCGTCAAAAATGCTGACAGAAGAATACGGCGGAGTATTGCCAAGCGATATGGACAGCCTTTTGCGTCTGCCGGGCGTGGGCAGAAAAGTTGCCAACCTGTTGCGAGGCGATATTTTCGGTCTCGGCGGCATAGTCGCAGACACGCATTGTATGCGCATATGCCGCAGATTGGGTTTTACAAGCAAGGCAGACCCCGTTGTTACCGAAAAAACAATGAGCGATATTGTTGACATTGACAAGCAAAGCGCGTTTTGCCATATGCTTGTAGTGTTCGGACGTGAGGTCTGTACCGCGCGTTCGCCGAAATGCGATAACTGCCCTATCGCACAATATTGTGATAAAATAATATAAACCGACTTGATTTTACATACCGTCGGTGTTAGAATATCTTATATTCAACAGAGGTAACCGATATGAGAATAAAAAATCTTAACGGACGCAAAGCACGCATGTTGCTCGTCTATCCCGACTATACGGACCGCGATCTCTCGAGCAAAGGCTCGGGCGGCAACTATTCCGAAGGTCTGGCATCTATATCCGCCGTTTTAAAAGAGGGCGGACACGACTGCAAACTGATGCATTTGACGCATTATCATGATGAAAAAGAATATAAAGACCGGCTTTTGTCTATGGGTAAATTTGATGTCATAGGCTTTTCGATACGCACAACGGCTTTCCCCGACTGCCAAGAATATATGAAATGGACACGTGAGGTCTGCCCCGACATTTTTATCATCTGCGGCAGTTATCATGTTACGCTTGTGCCCGAGGACGTGTTGTCTGTTCCCGAGGTTGACTGTATCTGCATAGGCGACGGCGAATACGCCGAGCTCGAACTGCTTGACAAGATGACCGCGGGCGAAGATTATTCGGGCGTTGAGTCGCTGTGGTTTAAAAACGACGACGGCTCGTTTATCAAAAACTCCGTCAGGCCTCTGTTTGCAGACCTTGACCGCATACCCATACCCGACTTTGACCTGTTTGATTATGCTCATCTCGAGTCAATGAAGGTAAACACCGCCATAGTTGTGGTTTCACGCGGATGCTTTTATAACTGCACATATTGCGGCAACGGCAATTTTCGCAAAGTTTATCCCAACAAAAAGATATACGCACGTTTCAGATCACCGCAAAATGCGATATTGTATTTAAAGACACTTTTGTCAAAATATCCCAACATTCAATATATCAATTTCAGGGATGCCATATTCAACATGTTTCCCGATTGGTTTGACGAGTTTATAGACCTTTATAAGCAGGAGATACACCTGCCTTGCACCGGCAACATCAGGTTTGATATTCTCAAAGAAGAAACCGTCAAAAAGATGAAAGAAGCGGGATTCTACACCATCGACATGGGCCTTGAGTCGGGCGACCAGGAGATGAGGTTTAAATATCTCAAGCGCTATCAGACCGATGAAATGATAATAAACTGCTCGTCGTGGTTCCATAAATACGGCATCGCACAGTTGACTTATAACATTATAGGCTTGCCGCACGAGGACATTCACAGGGCATTAAAGACTATAAAACTCAACGCGCGCATCAAATCAGACCGCGTGGTGCCCAACATCTTTTATCCTTACCCCGGCACAAAGCTTTACGATATATCAAAAGAAGCGGGCTTTTTACCTATCGAACCCGACCCCAACCGCCGCGTTTCGTTGATACAACCGCAATTCCCCGAAGAACAGGTGCTGTTTGTAGTCGGATATTTTATGCATTTTGTCAAGCGTTATAAGCTTGCATACAAACTGCCCGGCAAACTCGGCGAATGGTATGAAAAATGGCTTGACCACCGCGTTACCGGCAAACACGTGCCTTATAAGTTTTATGTCAAATTGCATGACGGCTATTCTGCCGTGCGCAATGCTTTAAAAGACTTTTTGGTTCGCAATATGCCTAAATTCTATCTGCTTTTGCGCCGCATAAAACATCGCAAAAAGGCTGTAAAACAATAACTTTGCACATCAAAAACTGCCGCAAAGCGGCAGTTTTTGCATTTGCCGCAACAAATAACTTGCTGCTGCATATATAACTTATATATCTTAGGGGGTGTTATCAAAATGCTTGACGGTTTTTATGCCGAGCTTGCCGAAAGTTCGGGCGTTGCGCCTGTCATTATTTCAATAGCCATAATGTTGCTGTGCGGATTTTTAATGACGCGCATAACAAAAAAACTTAAATTGCCAAACGTTACCGCATATATCACGGCCGGGATAATAATAGGCCCGTTTTGCCTTGACCTGATACCTCAAAGCATAATAGACGGCACAGAATTTTTAACCGACATAGCCCTTGCGTTTATCGCATTCGGCACGGGTGAATTTTTCAAGTTATCAAAACTTAAAAACAGCATAGGCAAAGTGATCGTTATAACGCTTTCCGAAGCGCTCTTGGCATCGCTCGCCGTATTTGTGCTTTGCTATTACATACTCGGGCTTAATTTTGCTTTTTCTGTTGTGTTGGCGTCATTGGCGTCCGCCACCGCACCGGCATCGACAATGATGACAATAAGGCAAACAGGCGCCAAAGGCGAATTTGTCGACACGCTTTTGCAGGTTGTCGCATATGACGACATCGTTGCGCTTTTGGCATACAGCGTGTCGATATCGGTGGCATCGTCGGCAATTACGGGTGCGGCGCTGAGCGTATCGAGCATTGCCGTTCCGTTGGCAAAAAACGTAGGCGTACTGATATTGGGCGGCGCTTTTGGGTTTATAATGAAACTGTTTATACACAAAAAGCGCTCGACCGACAACCGACTTATAATTGCCATAGCACTTTTGTTTGCTTTTTGCGGCATCTGCGCCGCAGTCGATGTTTCGCCGCTTTTGGGCTGCATGTCGATGGGTACGGTATATATCAACTCGGCCGACGACGACAGACTGTTTAAACAGCTCAATTATTTCAGTCCGCCCGTATTACTGCTGTTTTTTGTACGTTCGGGACTCTCGTTTGACTTAAACGCCTTGTTTGATACCTCGGGAGCAGTCGACGGCGTACCGCTGATAGCGGTGGGCGCACTGTATTTTATCGTCAGGATCTTGGGCAAATACGGCGGCGCGTTTATCTCGGGTGCTTGTACGCATTCATCGCGCGAAATACGCAATTATCTCGGTCTTGCGCTTATTCCGCAGGCAGGTGTCGCCATAGGCCTGGCCACCATGGGAGCAAGAATATTGGGCGGCGAAGCAGGCAACGCGCTTGAAACGGTGATTCTCGCCTCAAGTGTAATGTATGAACTTATAGGCCCCGCATGTGCAAAACTCTCGCTTTATCTGTCAAAATCATATTCAAACAAGCTTGAAGATATCGTTCCGCTTGACACAAATGCGGTCGAAACACCGCAAAAAAACGAGGTAGAACTGTTGATAGAACGTATTCAAAAGATAAGAGAAGATCTGCGCAACGAGCAGATAAGCGAAGAAGAAGCCGCATTTAACGAGGCGGCGCAAGAACAGCTTGAAGCCCTAACCGGCGTGCAAGCACGTTTGAAATCGGGAGGTAGCAAAAAATGATAGATCCTATTGCAAAAATGTTGGGCGAATGGTCGCAAGTGATGGGTTTGAGCGGAATTGTTTTAAGAATAATGCTGTCGTTTTGTCTGTCGGCAATAATCGGCTGCGAACGTTCAAGCAAACGGCATTCGGCAGGTCTGCGCACATTTATACTGATCTCACTCGCTATGACCGCAAGCGCGATGATAGACGCATATCTCGTTTCTGCGGGAATGACCGATATTTATGTTATATCGGGTGCCGCACTTTTGGGAGTCTCAATAATCAGCGTGCGTTCACTGCTTATAAATTCTCGCAGTCAGATTAAAGGTCTTACGACCGCGGCGGCGCTGTGGGCATGCGCGGTTATAGGACTTGCCGCAGGTGCGGGATATTATACCGTAACGGTGATATCGTTTGCCGTGATACTGTGCAGCCTTTCGATACTGCCCGCGCTTGAACGCTATCTTAAAGACCGCTCAAACTATTTTGAGATACAGCTTGAACTTAAAAACAGCGAATGCCTTAGCAATTTTGTTGCTATAATCAGGCGGTTGGGACTTAAGATAGACGATATCGAAGCCAATCCCGCATATACAAACTCGGGCATCAGCGCTTATTCGGTATCTATAACCGTAACCAGCGCCGAACTTAAAAAATACAAGACGCACACTGAGATAATCAAAGCCCTGCACAGTCTTGAATACGTAACACATATAGAAGAATTATAATATACAACAAAAAGCAGTCTTTGTTAAATGCAAAGGCTGCTTTTGTTTTATTGCGGCAAGATAACAGTAAATCTTACGCCTGTATCTGTATTTTTTGCCGAAACGGTCCCGCGCTCGCCATCTACTATCTGCTTTACCAATGCAAGGCCCAATCCGTTGCCCTCGGCAGAATGCGAACTGTCTGCCTGATAAAAGCGTTCAAATATATGTTTAAGGTCACTTTCGGGAATTTTTTCGCCGATGTCCTCGATCGAAAAGTTTATGTTGTCACCGAATTTCCATAACCTCAAAGTTATAACGCTGCCGTTTTGCGCGAATTTGATGGCGTTATCGATAAGATTTAAAAACACGTGATAAAGCAAAGGCTCGTATCCGCAAATATTGATAACGGCAAGGTCGGCATCAATGTCTATCTGTTTGGCGTTCCACTTGGTTTCAAGTGCGACTATCGCAGAACGTATCTGCTCGTCAAGCCTGAACTCGCGCTTATTTTGCGGTATAGTGCCGCTTTCGAGTTTTGAAAGCAAAAGCAAACTGCCCACAAGTCCCGAAAGTCGCGACGTGCCCGACAGTATTTTTTGTATACATTCGTCGCGCTCTGCGTCGCTGAGCGATTTATCCTGCAACAGTGTGGCATACCCTTCTATTGCGGTTATAGGCGTCTTAAACTCGTGCGTTACGCTTGAGATAAAATCGGATTGCATCTTTTCGTTGGCGGCAAGGTCATCGACCATCAGGTTAAAATTGCTGTTGATGTCTTTAATTTCTTTAAGGCTGCCGCTTGGCTCAAGGCGCACGCTAAGATCGCCTTTTGCCACGCGGCGCATTGCCTTGCCGAGCGTGTCGATAGGCTTTATAAACGCCCTGACGATAAAGTTTGTCGCAGTGCCGCCGATTATGGCGGCAACTATCAGCACCCACGCCCATGCGGGAAACTCTATGCTGATGTCGAAAAGGCTGTTTAAACCCGCGGCAACAAGCAACGATATGCCTATAGTGGCGATAAACTCCGACATCAATATGATGTAAAACCGCACTCTGAAATGAAATTTAAATGTGCGTTCGGGCAGATGTGCTGATTTTTTCATATTTTTTCAACCTTGTATCCGACGCCGCGTATGGTGATTATCTTAAAATCTTCGCTGTCTCTGAATTTATCGCGCAGCCTGCCTATATGGACGTCAACCGTGTGGGCATCGGTGTTGCTTTCATATCCCCAGATATCGTCCATAAGTTGCTGTCTGGTGAATATCTTGCCGGGATAAGATGCCATTTTGTAAAGCAGCATAAACTCTTTTTGCGGCAATATCATGCTTTGGCCATCAAAAGAAACGGTAAGCGAATCGCATTCAAGTGCCGTGCCGCCCATTACAAGGCGGCGTTCGTTTATCATCTGCGCACGCCTAAGCAAAGCGCCGACGCGCAAAAGCATCTCGTTGATGTCTATCGGTTTGACCATATAATCGTCACTGCCCGACAAAAAACCGCGGCGCATATCGTCAAACGAATCTTTTGCGGTTATCATCAAAACCGGCGTTGTCATGCCTGCGTCGCGCATAGAACTCACAAGTTCGTATCCGTCTGTGCGCGGCATCATTATGTCGGATATGACGAGATCAAAATATCCGTTATCCAAGGCATCAAGCGCCGCACTGCCGTCACTGACTTCGGTGACGGCATATCCGTCTTTGGTAAGTACTCGCGAGAACAGCCGACGCAGTTCGCGGTCATCCTCGGCTATCAGTATTTTAAACATATCGCGCTCCTTATAATGACGTTATACCCAAGGCTCTGTGCTTTGGCCGTCGCTTTGTTCGCCGTCGTCATTGCTTTCGTCATGGCTTATACCCACCCAGTGTTCGGTGCAAACTCTGTTTGCCGCAACCTCACGCGACGAATTGCTGTATCCCATATAAACGCCCTCGGGCAACAGATAACGCCAGTATGAAACAGACGTGCTTTCGGGTGGCGTATAATCATCAGGAACGGGATAATAAAGGTATGCGCCGTCATAAACGCGTATATTTTTATACAAAATTCTGTCGACTTTGCGCAAGCTGACCTGAATAATATTGGATTCGGGGCAATTGCATCCGTCAAGCGAGACCGCCTTTGTGACATTGTCATAATTAACCATTATATGGCAATCGCACTCTTCGGTCGGCACGGTATCACGGGTATAGACGCCGTCATCATAAATAACCTTCATCTCTCCGTTCATAACACCGAGGTCTGCACGGCACGCATCGCACGGAGTCTTGCCCGATATCGAACAATATTCGACGCCCGTAACGACATCTGCGGGAACCGTAAACTTAAGGGTATAAGGTATATTATTTGCCTCGTGATATTCATATATCTTGCGCATTACGGCATTCCAGGCCTGCGTAGCGGGGTTGCCGCTGGCAACTATCGTCTTGTTGTTGTCATAGCCATACCAACTGCATATTGTATAATCGGGAGTATATCCGCAAAAATAGTTGTCTTTGTTGTCGTTGGTAGAACCCGTTTTGCCGCATACCTCAAGTCCGGGGAACGATTTATAAAAGTTTATATCTTTGCGTGCTGTACCGTAACTGCCGGTAATAACTTTTTGCAAAAGCGCTGTGGTTATATAGCAGGTAGACTCTTTATATGCCGTGCACATCTCGGGAGTATTGTCAATAATGACATTGCCGCGGCTGTCGCGCACTTCGCTGAAAGTGCGTGACTTTAAAAACACGCCGCCGTTTGCCAAAGTTGCATAAGCCTGCGTCATTTCACGCACGGTAACGCCATAGGTAAACGAACCCAACGCAAGAGGCGATATCTGCTTATCCGAAAAACTGCTGCCGTCTTCATAGGTCAGGTTTTCAACCAAAGTGGTAAATCCGAGATTGTTGACAAGGTTATCATATACCGTATCGACACCGAGCATCATACATGTTCTGACCGCTACCGTATTCAACGAACGCTGCAAAGCATAACTCAGGCTGACTTTGCCCATATAAGTCTTTGACGCGTTAGGGGGCCAATAACTGTCTGTTTCTTCATAATATATGACCGGTGAATCGTCCACCGAACTGCCGTAAGTATAAAGACCTTTTTCGATCGCAAGCGAATATACCGACAGCGGCTTTATAGATGAGCCGCACTGACGCTTGCTTTGCGTCGCGCGATTAAGGCCGCGGTTGACGGTCTTTTCACCCCTGCCGCCTCTGATAGCAAGCAGATCGCCCGTATACTGATCCATAACACACATAGCGCCCTGAGCCTTAATGCCCGTGGTAGTCGACCAATACTGATCGTCGGTGTATACCTCATCGACTATCGCCTGGATTTGAGGATTCATGCATGTGATTATCTGCAAACCGCCCGAATAAAGCATCTGCGACGCCGTGGCATTGTCGCAATCGTATTTTTCGATAAGTGCGCTGATGACATCGTCCATAACGGCATCGAGATAATAAGACCTGATGCGCGTAGACGAATCTGTCGAAGCATCTTCGCTGTCGGTTTTGAGCAAAAGCGGAGCGTCATAAGCCTCGTCAAACTGTTCTTGGGTTATCTTGCCCTGTTCAAGCATCAGTTTGAGCACGAGGTTGCGGCGGGTAAGGTTGTTTTGCGGGTTGATTATCGGGTCATATTTGATAGGCGACTTGCCTATACCCGCAATGGCGGCGCATTCGACTAATGTCAATTCGCCGAGTTCTTTGCCGAAATAAGTTTCTGCCGCAGCACGCACGCCGTTGCAATTGTGTGAAAGGTATATTGTATTGAGATACATCTCGAGTATCTCGGTTTTTGTAAACTTTTTTTCTACATTAAGCGCACGCAACATCTCTTGCACTTTGCGCTGAATAGTCGTTTGATTTTCGCCCGAAACGTTTTTGATAAGTTGCTGCGTTATAGTCGAGCCGCCGCCGTATGCGCTGTTTGTGGGCATAAAAAAGTTATACACCGCAGAAAGCGTTCGTTTTGTATCAACGCCGTTATGCGACAAAAAGCGCTGATCTTCTACCGCTATATAAGCGTCGACAAGCATCTCGGGAATCTCGCCGTAAGATACCCACAGGCGGTTTTCGCTTGCATACAGCCTGTCCTCTTCAAGCTCTATCTCGTTGCCGTTGTCGTCGACGTAATAAAGCGATGTCGAAAGCGCCGAATCAAACTGCAGGTTATCAAGCCCCGTATATTCGGGATCGATATAGTTTTTGATATAGACCACAAATGCAAGTGCCGCCGCCGCACCGGTTATGATAATTATCAAAAGCAACGTAAGCAAAATATTAAGTGCATAGGTCAATATCTTGCGTATTACGGTAAAAACTATGCCCAGCGAAACTTTTGCCGTTTCTTTTGCTATGGTGCCGCCCGCGTTTACCGTTTCACCGCCGTCCGCGTCGCTTGGGTGCCACAGATCTTTAAAAACGCTTGTAGCGGCGCTTTTTGACGGTGCCGTTTCTATACGGCGCGTTGCGGTATTGTCTATAACGTGATCTTGCTTTTTGGTAACGCCGTTATCATCGTTTATGCCACGGCGTTTGAATGAATGCTTTGCCAAAATGATTGCCTCCTTGCAATAGACGGTCAGCCCTTTACGGCGACATTGTCATCACCCAAAAGAGCTTTAAGCTGTTTCAGCAGCTCACTTGTTATATTGCAGCCGCCGCTTTTTAAGGCGGTCAGCTTGCCTGTCGATTGGTAATATATTCTTACGGCGTCGGCTCCGGGATGTTTTTGCAATATATCCGTTGCGTTTTTGAGTAAACCGATGTTTTGCTCGGTCACACGCAAAAACAGTTTGCGCGGTTGCAATGCGGCCTCGCCCTCTCCCAACGCTTTTGACGACATAAATATCAGTTTTACCGTGTCGCGCTCATCGTCCGAAACGGCATCCTCAAGCCTCGCTTCACAAATAAAGGCATATATGCCGCCGATGTTTAAAAGCGCACCGACTTTTTCATAATATTTCGGGAATACCGTTATCTCGACCTCGCCGTAAAGATCCTCGGCGATCAATATCGCCATGCGCTTGCCGGATGTTTTTGTGGTTATATCGCGCTTTTTGGTTATCATACCGACAAATGATATCGGTGATCTTTCTTTAACGGTGCCGGATGTCAACCCCTCATAAAGTTGCCGTGTGTTTTTTGCGCCGCTTTGGGTGATATAAGTGCGGTATCTGTCAAGCGGATGTCCCGACAAATAAAGTCCGGACAGATATTTTTCGTCGGCAAGCCGCACGGATAGCGGAAATTCGTCTATCTCGCGGTATTCAAGCTGCAATTCGGAATCGGCCGAGTCGCTTTCGCCAAACAGTGATAACTGCCCCTCATAACTGCGGCTGCGCCGCTTTAGCACAGAATCGACCGCCCCGTCGAGCACGCTCATCAGCCTGCTGCGATATATGCCGAAGCCGTCAAGCGCACCGCATCTGATAAGTGACTCGAGCATACGAACATTGCCGTAAACCGCCGTACGCTCTATAAAATCGGCAGGCGATGCAAACGGCCTTTTATGACGCTCGGTAATAAGATTGCGCGCAAATGCCGTGCCGACATTTTTTATAGAAGCAAGCCCGAATCTGATTCCACCGTTTTCTATGGCAAAATTCTCAAAACTTTTGTTTACATCGGGCGGATAAACTTTTATGCCCATATCGGCACATTCGTCTATATATTGCTTTATTTTTGCCGTGTCGCCCGTAACAGATCGCAAAAGCGCGCACATATATTCTGCGGGATAATGGCACTTTAAATAAGCCGTCCTGTAAGCCACCACGGCATACGCCGCCGCGTGGCTTTTGTTAAAAGCGTATCTTGCAAACTCGCGCATCTGCGCAAAAATGTCTTCGGCTATCTGTCTGCCTACGCCGTTTTGCATTGCTCCTTCGACAAACGATTTTTTTTCGACATCCATTATCTCGGCTTTTTTCTTTTTCATAGCCTGGCGCAAAACATCGGCATGGCCGTATGTGAAACCCGCCAATACGCGGCATATCTGCATTACTTGCTCTTGATATATGATGCAGCCGTATGTGTTGCCCAGTACCGACTTAAGCAACGGATGCGCATATTCTACCGTGCTCGGATCCGCTCTGCCCGCCAAAAATCTGCCGATGCTGTCCATAGGTCCGGGACGGTATAAACTGATAACCGATATTATATCTTCAAAACAGCACGGTTTCATGCGGGCAAGCAATGAACGCATTCCGTCGCTTTCAAGCTGAAACAGCCCCGTCGACTTGCCCTTGGCGAGCATATCGTATGTTGATTTGTCACCGACATCGATCTTTTTGATGTCGATGTTTGCCCCCCTGCCGTTTGCCATATTTACCGCACTGTCAATGACAGTTAAAAATCTCAGCCCCAAAAAATCGATCTTTAACAGTCCGAGATCGGCAACGGTATTCATCGTATACTGCGTAACGGGTGCGTTTTCACCAATAGCAAGCGGAACATAGTCTGTAACCGGCTTATCGGTTATCACAACGCCGGTAGCGTGAGTTGAAATATTACGCGGGCGTCCCTCAAGCCTTTTGGCGTATCCTATCAATTTGGCAATATCGGGATCTGCCAGACATATTTCTTTTAATTCCGGCACGGTCTCAAGCGCCTCGTTTATTGTTAATTGACGCGGTATAAGTTTTGCGCACTCATCTGTGCGCGTATAAGATATTCCCAACGCTCTGCCCGTGTCACGAACGGCCTGTCTTGCGGCCATGGTACCGAATGTTATTATCTGAGCAACATGATCTCTGCCGTATTTTTGGGCAACATAGTCGATGACTTCCGAGCGGCGCTCGTCGCAAAAATCTATATCTATATCCGGCATCGAGATGCGCTCGGGATTTAAAAATCTTTCAAACAAAAGGCCGTATTTGATCGGATCGACATCGGTTATACCAAGGCAATATGCCGCAAGCGAACCGACGGCACTGCCGCGCCCGGGACCTACGGGTATATGTCTGTATTTTGCATAGGCGACAAAATCGTGTACGATCAAAAAATATTCGTTAAAGCCCATGCTGTCTATTATGCCGAGTTCATATGTCAGTCTGTCGGTATATTCTTTGCTTTTACAGACAGAACCGTCATGTGCACGGCGATTATAACCCTCTATGCACAGATTGCGCAGATATTCGGCAGGAGTGAGATGCTCGGGAGGATAAAACGCCGGCAAATGCATGACGCCGAAATCAAAATCAAAATTGCATTTATCGGCAATAACACGCGTATTTTGCACTGCCTCGGGTATGTCGGCAAACAAAGACATCATCTCGTCTGTCGATTTTAAATAATATTCGTCACCTTGCATTGCAAATTTGAGCGTATCAAGCGTCGCTGCGGTCGATATCGCCGCAAGCAGTCGTTGCAATTCGCTGTCTTGCTTTTTAATATAATGTACGTCGTTTGTGGCGACAAGCTGTATATTAAGCATACGGGCAATACGCACAAGCGCAAGACACACTTTTTGCTCGCCGTCTGCGCCGTGGCGCTGCAACTCAAGATAAAAATCATCTTTAAAAATATCTTTATATTTTTTTGCCGCCTGTATCGCCGCATTCATATCATCGGCAAGTATTGCTTTGGGTATCTCGCCCGACAAACAGGCCGAAAGGCATACAAGCCCCTCGCTGTATTTGGCAAGAGTCTGCATATCGGTGCGCGGTTTTTGATAAAACCCTTCGGTAAACGCAAGCGAAACTATCTTTGTAAGATTTTTGTATCCTATCCCGTTTTTGACAAGCAATATCAAATGCGAATAATCAGAATCAACAGGATGCTTTTTATCTGCCATAGTTCGCGGAGCAACATATACCTCGCAGCCTATGATGGCTTTTATGCCGGCCTTGCGGCACGCGCGATAAAAATCCACCGCTCCGTAAAGCACGCCGTGATCGGTAACGGCAACGGCGGACTGGCCGAGTGCTTTGACCGCATCGGGTATCTCGCCGACACGGCAGGCACCGTCAAGCAGGCTGTATTCTGTGTGGAGGTGCAGATGAATAAACTCCACTTTGCTTATCCTTTCAAAAATATAGCTGTTTACAACAAATTGTCGGCTATGTTTATTATTCTTTCAAATCTGTGTTTAATGCCCGATTTTGATATCGAAACCCCAAAATACATACGCAATTGCTCAAGGCTCTCGTCGGGGTGCTCAAGGCGTATATCGGCGGCCTCACGCAAGTCCGGCGGCAATTTTTGATATTCCTTGGCATCTATCAGTTTTTTTATTGCGCTTAACTGACGTGCGCAAGCTCTTGACGAGCGGTTAATATTGGCGGTCATAGCGTTGCCCGTGCGATTGACAGAGCAACGTATCTCCTGAATAACCGCTTCTTCTTTAAGCATAACGGCAAATTTTGCCGCTCCGAGCATAGTCACAAAATCTTCAAGAGCCTCGCGGCGCTTGTAATATAATATCGTCTTGCCGCGACGTTTGCTTATTGACGGCGGAATGCCGTATTCGGCAAGCACACCACTGACAAAATATGCGTTGTCACCGTCAACGTGCAAGACAAGTTCGCACCGTCTTGACGGTTCCGAAATATATCCGTGATAGGCAAACAGTCCTCTGAAATAACTGCGATCACATTTTTCGCACACGGGCTGATAAGGGACTGCGTTTTTGCCGCATTCAAACGCCGCACGGCAACATTCCGTCGTGGGCATCTCGGATATCAGATAACTTTTAAGTTCACTGCCGAACGACATATCAACCTATAAACCTTATCTCGGGCTCAAGCACGACACCGCTGTATAAAAACACATGCTCTTTTATCATTTCGGTAAGCAAAAATACATCGGTTGCCGTTGCACCGCCCGCATTAACTATAAATCCCGCGTGTTTTGTCGAAACCTGCGCGCCGCCGATCTTGGCGCCTTTTAAGCCCGCCTGTTCTATAAGCGCGCCCGCAAAATGTCCTTCGGGCCTTTTAAACGCACTGCCGCACGACGGCATATCCAACGGTTGCTTTGCCCTGCGCGCCGCCATATTAGAATCTGTTTTTTGTTTTATAATATCTCTGTCACCTTGCATAAGCCTTAATTTTGCCGAGATCATAACACACCCGTTATTCTGCAACGCACTGTGACGGTATAAAAACGCCATATCGTTTTTATCAAACTGTCTATAAACGCCGTCTTTATCAAAACAATCGCAGCAAACAAACACATCGGATATCTCGCCGCCGTATGCACCCGCATTCATATATACCGCACCGCCGAGTGTGCCCGGAATGCCGTATGCAAACTCAAGGCCCGACAGTCCGCGTTTCATAGCCTCATACGACAAAGCGGTCAACGACGCGCCCGCATACGCCGTAAGGTGCTCGTCGTCAAATTCAAACGATGACATTCTTGACGTAAATATCACGCAGCCGTTATATCCGCCGTCGGCAAAAACAACATTTGAACAATTGCCTATGACGATATACTTTATACCGTTGCCTATACAATGATCGACGGCCTCGGCAAGTTCGCTTTTTGACATCGGAAAACAAGCCATTGCGGCCTTGCCGCCCACGCGCATCGTGCAATACGGGGACATATCGACATTGTATAATAAACTTATCATTGATAACTCCTTTGCCGCCATTATGATATACCTATTATATTATACTATAAATCTTGCCGAAATACAATATCCACTTGCACTTTTTGTACTATTCGCATTATTTGCACATCTTGCCGCCGACAAAAAAGCAAAAAGTGCCGGGCAAACGCCCGGCACGGTATTTAGTGCTTGTTAATGTCTTGATTTGATAACTACTGCCGAGCCGAACAGCGAAACTGCCGCGAGCACGACGAGAGCGACTATGCCGTTATCGCCGGTAGCGGGAATCGAGGGTTTGTCGCCGCCTTCGGTGGTAACAACGAGCTGCAGTTTGGTAACCTTAACGGTAGCGCCGCCGCAAGCCCAGACCTGGAACTTGGAAATGTTAACGGTGTCTTCGGTGAAGGCTATCTTGCCTGCATAATCGGTTTCTGCCGAATAATCGCAGAATGCGAGGTCGGAGAAAGCGATGTCGAGGTTAATGGTAGCGGGGCCTGTAGCGTCGCCGCTGGTGCCGAGAGTGACGCCTTCTGCAAACTGATGCAGATAGATGTCGTCGTTTGTGGCACTGTCGTCTGCGCCGAGGAATCTGATAGAGCCGTCGCCGTTTTCGATAGTAGCTTCAAGTATTACACGGGTGTTTGCAATGTCAACATTGAGAGCTTCGGTAAAAGGCAGATCGATGCTGGGCCAGCCCTGATCGCCGGCAACAGTAAGAACACCGTTCTCGAGAGTATATGTCAAATTGCCGTCGCCGCCCGGAGTTATAGTGGGTTCACCGAAATTGCCGAGCAGATCGATTGTGGTAGTGGTAGTGGTGGTAGTGGTGGGTTCGGATGTTGCCGCTTTGGTATAAATCTCTATCTCGTCGGTAAACATCCAAGTGTTTTTCTCGGAATTCTTATAATCGAATTTGATATACTGAGTAGTTTGATTAAGCTCGATCTTGTATGTGGCAACCTCGCCCTCTACGAGCTCTGCCGTATATTCGCCCGCTACGCCGCCGACATAATCGGTGCCGTTGTCGGAATGATATGCGGTGATAGATGCAGGAGCGGCAATGCCGCTTGAGCAAAGATTGCTGACGGTTATAAGTATAGTGCCGATTTCATAAGCTTTATCGAGTTTAAACACGATATACTGACCGCGCTCTTCGGCATTGGGATGTTTAGCACTCATGCCGATCCATTCGGCTTCACCATAGCCCGCAGTGGGAGCGTGTTTGCCGTCTGTAAGGTCTTTGCCGGTTTCGTCGCCGTAAACAGTATCAGCAGGGTCATCCGACCAACCCCAAGGCTGTGTTTTTTGCTGCTGATAAAAATCGTGAACCTCATACGTTGCTTTGGGGGCAACATTAACAGGCTCCTCGGCAACCGCGCAGACCGCGCAGAGCGAAAGAACCATAAATGTTGCCATGAACAATGCGATAAGTTTTTTCATGTTATTTCCTCCGTTAAAAAAATACAGAATAAGCGCAATGACCGCTTGTCATTGTCAACATTTTATCACAGCGAATACGCCTTGTCAATTGTCATTTTGCACAAAGTAATTTGTCAGATTTGTTCATTTTGAAATCGCTTGCAGAGCCCTATTATCACCTGCTGCATCGAAACGGCGTATTCGGCATATTCTTTGCCGTTTTTTGCGGCGTTTGCCAACACCTCTTTTTCTCTTGCGGCATCATAAACGTGCAAGCCGTTTTGTGCTTTGATTTTTGCTATCTCGCCGCAAAGCTCAAGGCGTTCGGCAAGCAGAGAGACCATTTGCGCATCGATTTCGTCAATCTTTTTTCTTATATCATGCATATCCGTCATCCTTCGGTCTTAAAAAATTTTGCAAGCATTGAATTGTCTATATCCCATAGTGCCGCCTTGCCTATGCGCAGAGGCAGAACTATGCGTGTGAGATCGCCGTGACGTTTTTTGTCGTGCATTGCCTCGTCATACAACGCGCTGCCGTTTATGCGACTGCATGCAGGCAGTGAAAAGCGGCGCAGCAGCATGCACAGTCTCGTATAGCATTCGGGGTCGCATTTTTCGGTCTCTACAGCAAAGCGGTATGCGTTTGCAAGTCCTATCGCCACGGCAAAACCGTGACTGACTCTGTAACCCGTGTATGATTCGAGAGCGTGAGCGTATGTGTGGCCGAGGTTGAGCAAATGACGTTTGCCACGGTCGTTTTCATCGTCTTCGATATATTTTTGCTTTATCTCGACGCACGATGCGACGAGTTCGGCTATATCGTATGTGCCGTTTTCAAGTGAAGCAAACATCTTTTTGCTGTCAAGGCACGCATACTTTATAACCTCGGCAAACCCGCACGACAGTTGCTTTTGCGGCAGGGTTATCAAAAAATTGGGGTCTGCCAAGACTCCGTCCGGCTGGTATATGGTGCCCACCATGTTTTTGCCGTAAGGCAGGTCTATAGCGGTCTTTCCGCCGACCGAAGCGTCGACCATTGCAAGCAATGTTGTGGGAATATGAAACAGCTTCATTCCGCGCATATAAAGCGATGCCGCAAGTCCTCCGAGGTCGCCTACCGTTCCGCCGCCCAATGTTATTAGCACGTCGTCGCGGCAAAAGTCGCGGTGAAACAGTATATCGAGCACGTCAAACAAAACGGCCTTGTTTTTGATCTGTTCTCCCGCAGGCAAAGTAAAGGTATGCGTTTTTATTCCCGCATTTCTCAGTGAAAACGCCGCCTTTTTGCTGTAGAGCGGCGCGACATTCGAATCCGAAAGCAAAAGTGCCTGTTTTGAACCTGTCGCGGCAGAGATTATTTCGCCCGCGTCGGCGGCAATACCGCTGCCCACCGAAACGGTATATTTTTTGTCGGTATTTATCTTGATCTCTGTCATAGATGTCCCTTTTAATATATTATATTTCAGTCAAAGTCATAAAGTCCTTTGCTGATATATCTGTCGCCACCGTCGGTTATCAATATAACAAACCTGCCGCGGTAGCCGGCTTCCGCATATTTCATCGCCGCATAATAGCAAGCGCCCGAAGCGGGACCCGCAAATATACCCTCGTTGCGTACCAACATGCGCGAGCCTTTAAACGCCATCTCGTCGTTGACATTGATATGATCGTCGATAAGCGACATATCCATTATCTCGGGTATAAAGTCGTTTCCTATGCCCTCGGTTATATACGCTCCATGCTCGTCGCAGGTATATACCGAACCTATCGGATCCACAAGCACGCTTTTTATATTTTCATCATGTTCGCGCAGATATTTCATCACACCCGTAAATGTGGCTCCGCTGCCGGCACCCGCTATAAAATAATCTATTTTGCCGCCGAGATCGCGGTATATTTCGGGACCCGTGGTCTCATAGTGAGCAAGCATGTTTGCGGGGTTTGAAAACTGACTCATGGTTATGGCCCCCTCAACGCTGTGCAATATCTCATCCACTTTGCGTCCAGCGCCGGCCATTCCCTCACTGTTGGGCACGACCTCGAGTTTTGCGCCGAGTGCGCGCAACAACGCGCGTTTTTCGGCCGAGACCTTGTCGGTAATGACCATGATGACTTTATATCCTTTTTCGAGCGCGGCAAAAGCAACACCCAGGCCCATATTGCCGGATGTGCAGTCTACTATCGTTCCGCCGGGTTTGAGCACTCCGCGTTTCTCGGCGTCGGCAACCATATAATAGCCGCCTCTGTCTTTTACGGAACCTGCGGGGTTGTGAGTTTCGAGTTTTGCAAACACCTCGACTCCGTTCGGAAAACCTTTGCCCGAAAGCTTTACGATAGGCGTGTTGCCTATCAACTGTTTGTACGAATCATAATATGCCATATCTTACCTACTTTATTAATGTTATTTACTTTATATATTGGCTCAAAACGTCTTAAAAAGCAATAGCAAAAATGCGTTTTTTATTTTGCTCTTTTTATTGCTGTTTGAATATTGGATATTTGTTTTGCAAAGTCGTTTTTGACCTCGTCGGCGGCATTTGAAGACTGCATCAGCAAAAGCGCCTTATCAAACTGTTTTTGGGCGGTCTTAAAGGTAACGTCCGATATCATTGCTTCAAGGTGCGTTTTAACTGCCGAAAAGTCCGTCTCGGGATAAAGATAAGCATATACACTGTCTATCTTTGCAACAAGCATTTCGGCATAGGCATTAAAAGCTTTGTCGGTATCTGCGGTATTTGTCGCCGTGTCTCCGAACGTGTTTTTATAAAACCCGTCAAAACCGCAACTTTGAATATACTGCAGTGCAAATACCGAAACGCCCTCGCAACCCGATTCGTATGCATAGTTCAGTTGCTCTTTTAGAACGTCGTTTGTTTCGCCGTCATATGTTCCAACACCGAGAACAACGCGGCAGGATTCGCCCACTCCTTCGATAAGTTTTGAGGCGTTGGCAATAAAATCGTCAGTCGACGCGGAATATATCATGGGATATACGGCATCTATATAGCCTTTTTGTGCCCATTTTTCAACATCCTGGAAGACATATATCTGCCTGTCGGTATATCCGGCAAAACACGTCACCGAAAAATATGTGTCACCGCATATTCTGCTGACCTCTTTAACAAAGCTTGTTATTATATCACGGCGGAATGCACACCATTTTTGCCACATAGGATCGGTTACAGACATATCCTTGGGATTTTTTGATGTGCGATACTGTTTTTGGAAAGCGGCGATTATATCATCGTTATAGCCCTGATCCTCATAATTGCTTTCGCCGTAATACGTGGGCAAAGGAAACCTGATATAATCAAGCTGTATGCCGTCGATATCATAGTTTGCGATGACCTCTTTGATTATCGACTTATAAAACTCTCTGACATCACTGTCATACGGATTAAGCGTGTATGACGGATCACTGTAAAAATATGCGGCGTTGCGTCCCGTTTTCGATATCAGCAATTTGTCGCCGAAATAATTGATAAAATGCTCGTCTTCATAAGCGGCCGACGGTTTATCGGCAATAAAGCAACATAGCATAAATATCAGTTTGATATCGTTTGCGTGGCACTCGTCGATGTATGCCTGCAACACGTCAAGGTCGGGCATATCTTTTGAGCGCAAAAGATGTTCGACATTTGTGTCGTAAAGCGCATATGTATTTCTGAAAGGTGAAAGTATAAGCGTATTTATACCCAAGCCTTTGGCATAAGCCACCGTGCGTTTGATATCGGCAAGGTCTCGGTCAGTATCGATAACCCAAGCCGCCCTCTCCCAAACGGTTATTGACGGGGTAAGCATGTTTTTAAGGCTCTCAAGTTCTTTTGCCGCCTCGACAAGCTTGGTTTCTCCTTCACTTAAATAGCTCTCTATACTCAAAACGGTGCTGTCTATCGTCTTAAAATCAAGGTATTTCAGTTCGGATTTTGCGACATCGACCTCTGATTTAAGTTCTTTTAGCATGTTGCTTAAGATCTCGCCGGTCGTAACACCGAGAATATATAATCCGTTTAGTTTGTTAAAGGTTATTATTTTGTCACCCACGGCGCAAAAACGCTTGATCTCTGTTTTTTTCATACCCGTTGCGACGATGGCACATCCGCCCTCGGGTATATCAATAGGCTGAGACGATATGTTAACAACATATCCGTCGGAGTCTATCGCATAATAGACGGCGTTTGCTATTTGGCGGGTACGGTTTGCGGACTCACGCGATATGACCGTGATATATTCTTCGCCGTCGTTGCCGTATTCGCCGAATTTTACGTCGTATATACGTCTGCAATTATATACACCGTCTTTTTCGATATATTCCGCTTTGTCACCCGTTTTTGCTGATGTCATATACGAAGAATATACCGAATGTCCCGATGAAAGCACAAATCCGCCCTCGGGTATATGAGTGTTGCCGGATACGCCCTCGGTATTTCCGACTACGACCTCGGTTATATATCCGTCTTTGTCTACCGCGACTTCAGCCCCCCAAATGTTGGTTTCGGTGCTGTCGTACGCAAAATCTCCGTCATAAAGCACGGCATATGCGACGGCACTGCGATATTCGTTATGATATGCTATTTCGACCTTGCAGCCGTTTATAAGCACATACGATTTAGGCGAGCATTCCGCATTGAATCCCACCGTCTGTATTGCGTCGCCCTCGCCGATCGAATCGGCATATTTTGCCGCGTCACCCGCAAATCTGACAAGATAACCGTTGGGAAACGGCAAGACGGTAACGGTGTTTTCGGGGCTTTTTTTAAGCACATAGCCGTCAAATACCAACAAATCGACAAAATCTCCGTCGTATTCGGGCGAAACGCCGAAACCGTATCTTTCATCATAAACCGTAATGCCCGAAGATGCGCCGACGGGATTGACACTGTCAACGGCATATTCGGCATTGCCAACGACTATACCGTATCCCGTGCCGAACTGCGTGATCTTATCGGTATTATACATCATACACACCTCACCGACGGCAAGCTTTTGCTTTGCAAACTCTGTATTGCCGTCGCCTTTAAATATAAGTGTAAAATATTTTGTGCTTATCTTTTTTGCATCGTATTCGACTACCTCAAACCCGCCTTTTAAGCGACGTTTGACTGTCACGGCAAACGAGCCTGATTCAAGCTCAAACGGAACCGTAGTCAAAGGTTGCATTAAAATGCAGCCGTATTCTGCCGGCAGACTTTTTACATCTTTATAATCTATCAGTATGCCGCAAGTGCCGTCGGCATCGGTTACGCATGCGTCTTTGTCGATATTCGGCATGCCGCTCGGATCTTGTGATATCTGATTCGAAACATCGGCGCTTGAGCCGTCCGACGTATCCGACGGCACAGCGCACGACGAAAACATGACGACGCAAAACATCAAAAGGCATATTATCTTTTTGCTTATCTTCATAACAGGTCACCTCATATGCGGTCTTAACGCATTTTAGCACAGACGGCTTGATATGTCAATATTCGCGCATTTTAAGGCAATAAGGTGTTTTGCGTTAATTAATTGTTGACATACGGTGCGAAAAATGATATTCTTTATTTGCAAAATCGGCTTGTATACTTATGCAAACTACCTTTAAAGACAGCCGTTTATCATGATTTTAATTATTATAACGGAGATTTAACAATGAAAAAATTATTGTATGTATTACTTGTATCGCTGCTTGCTCTGCTCCTGTGCGCCTGCGCGGAACAGAACGATACGTCGGACGATGCCTCACACACGCACGAATACGGTGAATGGACGGTTATAACGGCCGCAACCTGCACCGAAGACGGCAGCAAAGAGCGCGTCTGCGCCTGCGGCGAAAAACAAACCGAAAACATTGCCGCCACGGGACACGGCGAAACCGAGATTCGCGACGCTGTCGCGGCAACATGCGGCGCCGACGGCTATACCGGTGACACTTATTGCAAAGTCTGTGACGGCAAGATCGCCGACGGCGATAAGATTCCGGCTACAAAAGAGCATGCCTTTGCCGACGGAGTATGCAAAGAGTGCGGCAGAAAAGAAAAAAGCGAAGGACTTAAATACGAGCTTAACGACGACGGCGAAAGTTATTCGGTAACCGACATAGGCACTTGCACCGATACTCATGTCTTTATTCCAGATTCATACGACGGCAAACCCGTTACGGGCATAGGCTATGCCGCATTTGCTTATTGCAAAGATTTGACCGACATAACGATTGGCAAAAACATAACAAACGTCGAAGAATACGCATTCTATGATTGCAGCAGCCTGACGGGTTTTGAGCTGCCCGACGGCATAACAACCATAGGCAAAGGCATGTTCAGCGGTTGTGCCGCATTGGCAAGCATAACGATTCCCGACAGTGTAACAACTATCGGCGAGGGTGCGTTCTGCGCTTGCAACTCGTTGACAAGCGTCACGGTTCCCGACAGCGTAACGGCCGTTGATTATATAGCATTTTCTTACTGCGAAAATCTTGCAAGCGTGACGATAGGCAAAGGCTTAACTGATTTGGGACAGGACGTATTCGCTTTTTCGCCCAAGCTTACAAACATTACCGTCTCAAAAGAAAATACCGTATATCACAGTGAAGGGAACTGCATTATACAAACCGCCGCAAAAACCTTGGTTGCGGGTTGCACCGGCAGCGTTATTCCCGACGACGGCAGCGTGACGGTTATCGGCAAGGCCGCATTGTCTTGCAGCGGCCTGACAGATATCACGATTCCCGACTGCATAACCGAGATCGGCTATGGCGCATTCTCATTTTGCGATAACCTTACAAGCATAACAATAGGCAAAAACGTGGCAAGCATCGACGATTTTGCGTTTTCGGACTGCTCTAAACTGACAAACATTAACGTCGCAAAAGAAAATACCGTATATCACAGCGAAGGAAACTGCATTATACAAACCGCAACAAAAACCTTGGTTGCCGGCTGCACAAACAGCACGATTCCGGGCGACGGCAGCGTGACCGTCATCGGTGAACACGCGTTTTACTTATGCAAACTCAACAGCATAAACATTCCCGAATGCATAACCGAGATAGGCAAAGAAGCATTTTATGAGTGTGAAAATATGACAAGCATCGTATTTGAGGGTACAGCCGAACAGTGGAACTCCATTGTAAAAGGCGAAGACTGGGATACCGGATGCGGCGAATATACGCTTGTTTTCCTTGGGGACGCAGTCAAAGCCGAAATAGGATAATAAAACAATTTGCAGTCACATATTTATGCAACAAAACCGGCACTTATCAAAGTGCCGGTTTTTGTTATACCGTTTTTATCAGCGGCATAAACGCGGTAAGTATAAGCCATATTATCTTTTTGCTTATTTTCATAACAGGCAACCTCATATGCGATCTTAAGGCATTTTAGC
>CAYOCM010000010.1:0-24258 GCA_964402515.1 uncultured Ruminococcus sp.
ACCGCCCCGGCGGCGGCACATGGTGGTGCGAGCATTACCGCAACCTGCTCGACCATGTTTCTCGCGTTACTCCTCAACGCAAGATAATAACCACCGAATGCAACGCCGACCCTTATACCCGTTCGCTTGACGGATTTTTGACCTGGCTGTGGGTGCGCGACAATGAGGTTCCCGCCTATCCCGCCGTTTATGCGGGTCTGGTGGCAATGTTCGGCAGGCATTATGATTCGCTGCCTATGGACGAAGACGACGGCCAGCGCATCATATGCACCGAGGCGCTTTTGTTCGGCGATCAGATGGGTTGGATAATGCCCGAAAGATTTTTGGCTATGCCCTGCCGCGACTATTATTGCAAACTTGTCAGGGCAAGAGAAACGCTGGCAGAATATTTCTGGCGCGGAACGATGCTGCGCCCGCCGGTAATAAACGACGACGGCAGAATGCTTTACACCGACAGAAGCAAAGAGTCGCCGATGGGCATACTCAAGCATCGGCCGACGTTTGCGGCCGCATGGCAAAGACACGACGGCAAAAAAGTTTATATATTCTGCAACGCTTCAAAAGATGCCGTGAACGCAAAGGTCGAGCTTGAGCTCGGCGACGGCGAATATATCACAAATCAAAACAAAAAAGTGCGTGTTAAAAACGGCAAAACCCGGTTTAAACTCGAGCCCGAGTCTGTTATTTGGATAACTTTATGAGCAAAAAAAGCATATTTTATCCCGAATACGACTTAAAAAGCGTTCACGATATTCCCGACACGGTTTTTAAAAAATACCGTCTCGTGCTTTTTGACCTTGACAACACGGTAGCTCCTTATGAAAGAGCTACGCCCGACGAAAACGACAAAGCGCTGTTTGGCAGGCTTAAACGTATGAATATAAATTTTGCGTTCATATCAAACAACGACTGTCAAAGACTGCAAAAATACTGTGCCGGCACAGACTGGTTTTATGTCTGCAAGGCGGGCAAGCCTTCGGCAAAAGGCGTTAAAAAATGCATAGAACATTTCGGTGCAAAGATAACCGAGGTGCTTTGCGTCGGCGACCAACTGCTCACCGACTGTCTTGCGGCGCATAGGGCAAACGTCGATTTTTGCCTTGTGGAACCAATAAACGACCGTACCGACCTGTTTTTCAGATTCAAGCGCGCCGTTGAGCGCCCTATACTTAAAAGATATCGAAGGATTAATAAAAAATGAACCTCTGTGCAAAATTCGGCCCCGGAGGCAACAGCGAAAGCTTTTATGCCGAGGGCAACAAATCGACTTTGCAGGCACCCGAGTTCGTTTTAAAGCGCGGGCTTGACCTCTATGAATACGAAGCCGGCAACGGCATAAGAGCGGGCATCGAAACATTTAAAGCGATAGGTGCCGAATGCAGGCGCTGCGGCATACTGCCGTCGTTTCACACGCCTTATACAATATCGCTGTCGTCGGTAGACAGACAAAAACGTTTAAACAGCGTCGAGATAATAAAACATTCCGCAGAATGTTCCGACGCTTTGGGTGCTTCCGTCATGGTGGTGCATGCCGGCTCGGCCGCAACCATCAGCCGCGAAACGGCAATGGAATATGCCGCCGAAACATTGACGCTTGCCGATGAAATGCTGCGCGAAAACGGCTTTAACGTCAAACTCGGCATAGAGACCATGGGCAAGCAGGGGCAGCTGGGCACGCTTGACGAAGTTATTGCGCTGTGCAAAATATCCGACAGATTTTGCCCCGTGGTCGATTTCGGGCATATCAACGCAAGATACAACGGTTTATTTTTTAACGCTGACGATTATAAAACCGTTTTCGACCGCATAGCAAACGAACTCGGTGCCGAATACGCAATAAATCCGCACTGCCATTTTTCAAAGATAGAATATACAAAAGCCGGCGAAAAACGGCATCTGACGTTTGCCGACGAAATATACGGCCCGGCGTACGAGCCTCTTATCGAGGCGATAGTTTCTCTGGGAGTCGCACCGACTGTTATATGCGAGTCCGCGGGCACTATGGCAGAGGACGCTTTGTTAATGAAACGGCTTTATCAAACTCTTAAAGGAGCATAAAATGAAATTTATCGAGCTTTGCATAACCACCACCACCGCAGGCAGCGAGATGCTGTCGGGCGTTCTTATGGGTTCGGGTGTCGACTGCTTTATAATCAGTGACCCCACCGACCTTGACCTTATAATGCAAAACAAAGAGATACCCGTCGATTATGTCGAAGATTCTTTGCTTGAGGCAGACCGTTCGATCGTTACGGTAAAAGCTTATCTCGCCGTAAACGAGCAGGGGCTTATGCAGCGCGACCGTATAGTCGAGGGAGTCGAAAACTTAAAAAAAGAATTCGGACAGGTGTTTGATCTCGGCTCGCTCGATATCGCATTAAGCGAGGTGGACGACGCCGATTGGGCGGATAACTGGAAAGCGTTCTTTCATCCCATAGATATAGGCAAACGTTTTAAAGTCAAACCGACATGGGAAGAATGCGACGACGACGGCAGGATAATAATAGAGATAGACCCCGAATCGTCATTCGGTTCGGGTCAGCACGAGACCACGGCGCTGTGCCTTGAGATGCTCGAATCATGCGTCAAAGGCGGCGAAAGCGTTCTCGATATGGGTTGCGGCAGCGGAATATTGGGCATAGGCTGTGCCAAACTCGGTGCCGCAAAGATACTGGGAGTCGACATAGACCGCAATGCGGCGGACATAGCAAACAAAAACGCTTTGCTCAACCGCGTTGACGGCGTTATGACCGCAATCTGCGGCAACGTGCTGACTTCAAAAGAAACATACGACAGAGTCGTCGGCGACGCACCGTATGACATCATAGCCGCAAACATAGTCGCCGATGTATTAAAAGCGATGGCCGACATGTTTATGCTTTCTCTCAAAAACGGCGGCATACTCATATGCTCGGGCATAATAGGCCCCAGAGCGGACGAGGTGGAACAAGCGCTTAAAGAAACCGGATTTATCATCGACGAAATTAAGCTTAAAAACGATTGGGCGGCGATAAAATGTCACAAACAGTAAAAGAGCGAATGCTGTATCTTTCACAGCAGCTCGAATATCATTCAAAGCGCTATTATGAACTTGACGATCCGATAATATCCGACGCCGAATATGACGCGATGTTTGAGGAACTCAAAACGCTTGAAATGCAAAACCCGTCTCTCGCCGACGCAAATTCACCCACGCACAGAGTAGGCGGAGCCGTCAGCGACGGGTTTGCCAAGATAAAGCATGTTATACCCATGGGTTCTTTGACCGACGTTTTTGACCCCGAGTCTGCAAAAGCGTTTGTGCAAAAGACTTTGTCAGAACATCCAAACGCCGATTTTGCGGTCGAATGCAAGATAGACGGTCTGTCTGTCTCGCTTGAATATGTTGACGGCGTATTTGTGCGCGGACTGACACGCGGCGACGGCACTTTCGGTGAAGATGTGACCGAAAACCTAAAAACCGTGCGTTCGGTGCCTTTAAAAATAGACGGCGTCAAGGGCAGCCTTGTTATTAGGGGCGAATGTTATATGCCCAAGGCGGTATTCGCTTCGCTCAATCGCAGACGTGAAGAAAACGGCAAGCCGCCGTTTGCCAACCCGCGCAACGCGGCGGCGGGTTCGCTCAGGCAACTCGACCCGTCGATATGCGCTTCAAGACGGCTTGAAGTGTTTATATTCAACATGCAATACTGCGAGAGTATAAAATTCGACAGCCACATCCAAAGCCTTGAGTTTTTAAAATCAAAAGGGTTTACCGTTTCGCCCGTATTGGCAAAATGCAAGACGGCGGATGAGGTGTGCAAACAAATAGCGAATATAGGCGATATGCGTTCCGATCTGCCTTATGACATAGACGGCGCGGTGGTCAAAGTCGACAGCCTCGCACTGCGCGATATAATAGGCGAAACGATAAGCGTACCCAAATGGGCCGTCGCATATAAATACCCTCCCGAAACGGCAGAAGCGACAATTAACGAGATAGTAGTTCAGGTAGGCAGAACGGGAGTTTTGACTCCCAAAGCGATATTCACGCCGGTACGTCTTGCCGGAACCACCGTTTCGCAGGCGACACTGCATAACGCCGATTTTATCGCCGAGCGCGATATCAGAGTCGGCGACAAAGTCAGAGTTCACAAGGCGGGCGATATAATTCCCGAGGTGACATGTGTGGTCGACCCAGACAGAGAGGGCAGAAATAAGCCGTTTAAAATGCCCGATATCTGTCCGTCGTGCGGCGAAAAGGTCGTAAGAGAGCCGGGGGATGCCGCAACGCGCTGTATTAACCCCGACTGCAAAGCACAGCTTCTGCGCAGCATAACCCATTTTGCATCACGTGATGCGATGAATATAGACGGTCTAGGCGAAAGCATAGTCGATATGCTTATACAAAACGAGCTTATCGCTTCGGCGGCAGACCTTTATTATCTTAAAAAAGACGATATTGCACGCCTTGACCGCATGGGCGAAAAATCTGCCGAAAACCTGATAAACGCAATAGAAAAAAGCAAATCGGCGGGTCTGGCAAAACTTTTGTGCGCAATAGGAATCAGGCAGATAGGCGCAAAAGCGGGTGCGACGCTTGCCGAGCATTATGCCGACATATATGCGCTTGCAAACGCTTCGGCGGAAGAGCTCACCGCCATAGAAGACGTGGGTGAGATAACCGCCGAATGTATCACCGATTATTTTGCAAGCCCGCACGCAAAGGCGTTTATCGACAGCCTTGCAAAAGCGGGCGTAGACGTCAAGGGCGGCGTTGTCAGACGCGGCAACGAACTCGAGGGCAAGACCGTGGTCGTAACCGGCACGTTGCCTTCGCTTAAACGCGACGAGGCCGAAGCGCTTATCAAACTGCATGGCGGCAAAGCGGCATCGTCTATATCAAAAAAGACGTCGTTTGTTTTGTGCGGCTCGGATGCGGGCAGCAAGCTCGCAAAGGCAAACGCGCTCGGAATTCCCGTTATAGATCAAAGTGAATTTTTAAGGCTTATAAACGAACAACATGAGGAGGAACAAATATGATCTACTCAAAAGAATTAAAACTGTCTTCAAGCGCCGATATAGTCGTCTGCGGCGGCGGCACGGCGGGTGCTTTTGCCGCAATAGCGGCTGCCGAACAGGGCGCCGACGTGCTGCTCATCGAGCAATTCGGTTCACTGGGCGGAACAACCACCAACGGTCTCGTCGTACCCATGATGCATTCTCATATCGACGGCGACCCCGGCACATCTTATCTCACCGTCAAAGTTGCCGAAAAACTCGCCGCAAAAGGTTCTGCGGCCGCAAGCAACGGCAGAGAATTCGACCCTATGGCGCTGGCATTCGAACTTGAAGAAATGTGCGTCGAAGCGGGAGTCAAAATTCTTTATCACACATTTATCGCCGACGTCATCAAAGACGGCGACAAAATCGTTTCATTGGTCGTTGCAAACAAATCGGGACTTACGAGGATAGACGGCAAAATATTTATCGATGCTACGGGTGACGGCGATGTTTCGGTGCTTGCGGGTGCCGAATACGGCAAAGGCAACCCCGAGACAGGCGTAAACCAGCCGGTTTCGCTGAGATACATAGTCAGCGGTGTCGACAAAAAAGCACTCGGTGAATTTGCAAAAGCTCACGAAAAAGAAAAAAACATTCAAAACGGCAGAACCGTATACACCCCCCCTTATTATTTCTATTCCGCCGTCACATCGAGCGGAGTATGGACTTTCACCGACATTTTCGATGAGGCGATAGCAAACGGCGACCTGACAGAGCAAGACAAATGCTATTGGCAGGTGTTCACTATGCCCGGTCGCAACGACGCGCTCGCATTTAATAACCCCGAATTTTTTGACGATTGCGACGCCACCGACCCCGAACAGATGACGCGCATTCAGATACGCGGCAAACAGGCGATAGCAAGACAGATGGCGTTTTATAAAAAATATTTAAAAGGCTTTGAAAACGCATATGTCAGCGATATCGCAGCCATGGTCGGCATAAGAGAAAGCCGCAACATAGTTTGCGACCACGTGCTTTCGGCAACCGAACTTTTGGCAAAAGCAAAATTCGACGATGCCATAGCACAGTCGAATTATCCCGTCGACATTCACGGCAAGCAGTTAAACTGCAAGATGGTGCCGCCGGTCGACGACAAACCGTTTTACGAGATTCCCTACCGTTCGCTCGTTGTCAAGGGCTTAGAAAATCTTATGGTCGCCGGCCGTTGTCTGGGCGCCGAATTTTTAGCGCAGAGTTCACTGCGAGTGCAGCTTTCGGTGCGTTCATCCGGCGAAGCCGCAGGCATAGGCGCCGCAAAAGCTTTAAAGAACGGCGTTTCGGTGCACGGCGTTGACGGCTCGGACGTGCGCAACGAGATGATATCCCGCGGCGCCGTATTTGTGACCAAATGAGCGTTATAAACTGTATTTGGGATTTTGACGGCACGTTGTTTGACACATATCCGTATATCTGCGCGGCGCTCACCGAAGCGCTGCGCGAATACGGCTTTGACGCAGACCGCACCGAAATGATGTATCATATGCTCGAAACCATCGGCAATGCCATTGACTTTTATGCCTCGCGTTTCGGCATTGACAGGCAAGAGCTTGCGGGCAGAGTATCTGTAATACGAAAGCAGACCGGCTTGCGTGCAAAACCGTTTGACGGAGCAAAAGAGGCGCTTGAATCGGTTATTTTGCACGGCGGGCGCAATTTTATGTTTTCGCACAGCAGCAAAAGCACCGTGAGCGAATATTTTGACGGATACGGCATGACACACCTTTTTACCGAGATAGTGACTTGCCACGACAACAAATTTGCATATAAGCCCTCACCCGATGCCATTAATTATCTTAAAAACGCATATTCTATGGATGTTTCCAAAACGGTAATGATAGGCGACCGCGAACTCGACCTTGCATCCGGCAGAAATGCGGGCGTGCTGACATGCCATATTCCCTGCAAGACGGCAATGCAGATATTAAACGCCCATTATAAGATCGAGTCTCTGCGTGAAATCCCCGCGGTGCTTGACAAAATCGCCGCGCGATGATATACTGACACGATATTTTGATATCGAGGTAATAAAATTGGCAAACAAAAAAATGTCAAACGTCCTTAAATATGTCATCTGCTTTGCACTGATGCTGGTGCTGATAGCCGTGACGTTTTATGTGATATTTAAAAACAACGATATAAGCGAGATCTGGCAGGCGCTTGTCGAGTGCCCGCACAAAATATATCTGCCCGTCGCCTGCATTGTGGTGATAGGCTATCTCGTGTTTTATGCCGTGTTTGCGATGGTGCCGCTGAAAGCACGCGGCGGCGAAACATCGTTCGGCAAATGTTTTGTATATGCCTGTGCCGACTTTTTTTATGCGGCGATAACTCCGTCGGCGGCAGGCGGCGAACCCATGGTAATATATACCATGAATCACGACGGCGTTCCTCTGTCGAGGTCATCGCTGGCCATAGTCATACAGGCCATGTATAACCGTGCGGCTTTGCTTGTGTACGGCATTTTGGGCTTTGTGATATCGAGCGGGATAATATTCGGCGTTTCGTCGGCATTTAACTGGCTCACCGCGTTGGGATTGTTTATCAATCTGTGCATAGTGGGATTTTGTTTTTCGGCAATGCGGTTTCCCGCATTTATAAAAAAAGCGGGCGCATGGCTGATAAACCTGCTTGCAAAAATGCATATCGTCAAGGACAAACAAAAGGCGCTCGCCGCTTTTGAAAAACAGATGGATGAATACAAAGCGTCGGCCGAATTTATTTCGGCATCGCCCAAGTTGAGTGCAAAAATGTTTTTTGCCTGCTTTGCGCAACGCGGATGTATGTTTTTTGCATCTTATCTCGTCTACCGCTGTTTCGGGCTCGATGCTCTCTGCTTTGCTCAGGTGATGTGCATTCAGGCCGCTGTCTGCATAGTGGTTGACAACATTCCCTTGCCGGGTGCCATGGGCGCAAACGAATGGGCAACCGGTGCGATATACGGGCTGATGTATCGTTCATCATCCGAAGCCACCGCGGCAATGCTTTTAAACCGTATTTTGACGTTTTATTTTCCGCTCGTTGTTTCGGGCATCATTTCGGTTGTCAAATATTTTAAAATGTTGCTGCTTAAAAAACACGCATAACAAAACATTAAAAAATCGGTGTGCCTTGAATTGCACACCGATTTTTGTTATTTCTTGTTTTTATTTATTATCAACATCGCCGCAATCAAAGCGATGATTAAAGCCGCGACCGCCGACGCAATTATCAAAACTTTTGACAGATACGTGTTTTGCGCGGGCTCGTTATCGGGCACCGAAACACTATCGTCGGACTGCGATTTTGAAACGGTTTGGTCGCCGTCGGATATAAACGTTACGGTATACACCGTCACGGTTTTGTCTTCGGCAGTGCAGATGACATTTGCCGTGTTGCCGTCAAACGTTATTTCAACGGCGGCATAAACGCTTTCCGCTTCGGCGGTTATATGCGGAATTTCGCCGCCTTTTAACCTGACCGAATATTCTGTTTTGAGCGGGTCGAAATCGGGCATCAGTTTATAGCCGTCAACACTTATCGACTTAAGCAGGCTGTTGCCGTCCGGCAACAAAGTGTTTGAAATATTGCAATGCAATGTATACTGCCTGCCGCCGGTTAAAACGGTTATGTCAAAACTCTCTCCGGCGTTTACAAACATATCGCTTATCACGGCATCGGCAGGCGCCGATATCATTGCCGATATGCTGCCTTTAGGCAGTGTGACCGTATATTCGTATACGTCTTTGTCAAAGCAGATATCGCGCAGGGCGTTTATAACGCTTATGCCGTTTTGCGCATTATCGGTTTCGGCGGTGATCTCGGCGTTTGAATATGCCGCGCCGTACATAACGGTGCAGTCGGCAAGCGATACCGTCGCGCCGTCGGCGAGTGATCTAAACCTTATCAGCATGATCGCCGTGCCGCATACGAAATCGGGCTGCACGATAAACGACACATATTTTTCGGTGACTTTGTATTCGACTTGGGCATAAGGCGCGACGACCTCGACAAATTCAAGCAAGTCCGAGTCAAACATCAGTCTGCCGTTAAAATGCTTTGGCGTGTTTTTGCAGGATATCAGCACGTCGGTCGTATCGCCGAATCGCGAAACGGCTATCTCAAGTCCGTCACCCTCAATCGGCGGCGGAGTTGACGAACCGTAAAAACTGCGACTGAAAAGCAGCTGTCCGCGCAGCCTTAAAAGGTCTGCCGACGACAGAATGCCGTCTGCATTTATATCGGCGGCATAACGCTCGGCAACCGAAGGCCCGTATTGCGACGAAATTATATCCGACAAGCGCATATAATCGTCAAATGTAGAATATCCGTCGCCGTCGATATCGCCGGACACCGATATCACAAGCGCATCGTGCAAAACGCCGTCGTGATAAAGCTCTATGCGCATACCCGTTTTTAATATTCCGTCATATACCGTGCCGTCGGGTGCGGTTATGACCGCTTCGCCGCGGCTGTCGGTTAACTTTAAAAATTCTGTTGCGGTAGTACCCAGCGGAACGCGGTAAGCGACAGACAATATGCGGTCGACGATTATGCCGCTTTGCGGAACAAACCTTATAGGGTCCTCAAGCACTTTGATCTCGCATCGGCAATTAAAGGTTCTGTCTGCCGTATAAGCCGTTACCGTCGCAACACCTGACGAAACGGCATAGACCGTGCCGTGCTCGTCAACCGTCAGTATACTCTCGTCGCTCGACTCGAATATAATTTTTTCGGCCTGTGCGCCGAACGGTAAAAACAAAACTTTTAATGCACATTCTTCGCCTATGCCCAACGCTATGTCGCCGTCTGCAAATTCTATTCCGGCAAGGGCGGGCACAACGCTGAATTCATATGTCAGAGTCACGCCCGGAGCTATATGCACTTTTAAAACATGGGTGCCGCCGTCATAAACGGTAACGCTGCCCTCTGTAATTTTTTCGTCAAGGTACGCCGTACCGACGTTTACTATTATTTCGGCGTCGTTATAATATACGCCGCCGTCGATTATTCCCGATATCGGTTCGGGCATCAGCAGTTCTGCGACATCGTGAATTTGTATGCGGTCTTTAAAAACATATAGCATTTCGTCGCCGCAAACATATACGCCGTCCGCCGATGTCGAATAGGACGAAACAGACGTTATGCCGTCGATGCCGTATTTAAATATGCCGCTGTCGGTAAACAGCATACCGTTCATAAAACATTTTGCGTTGCCAACATCTGCCGCAAGCGCGGTGCCCGATTTTATCTCAAACACAGTGCCGCCCGCTGATGCAAACTCGCCGCCGACTGTAATGCGGACTGCGATTTCACGGCATTTTACCGAATATATCTCGTCAAGCGTTGCCGTATCAAACAATTTTACATATCGTCTGGAGGCCGCCAAAAGTCCGTACTGCGATGCCGCTATCGCACCGACGGTGTATCCGTGCGAAACGACGAATCCGTCACCCGAAAGTTCGCACAACACGCCGTCACACAACATAAATGTTTTGCCGCCGCAAAACGCCATTGCGGTCACGTCCGCGGGAACCGATATCACGCTGTCGGTCTCACCTATGCGCATAAGCGTATTTTTGCCTTTAAGCGAAACATAAACATCTGTGCCGTCGGTGTATACCGCATTCGGTATAAAAGGCACCGTGCGGTATTTTGCGGTCAAAAGGTCTTTTGAAAGCATATAAATATTGCGGTCGTTTTTAAGCGTAAAAAGCACACTGTCGCCGTATACCGCAGACGATGTCACGGTATCTTTAAAATACACAGAGTTGCCCGCCGTTTGATATGCCGTGCCGTTCACGGCGTATCCTCCAAAGGCGTTGCTCGAATCTAAAGGAACCGCAACGGTATTGTCTGCCTGACACAGTACCAAAGTTTTGCCAAGCACGCCCGCAAAGCGCACTGTGTTTGAATATTTGCACAAAGTCGCGCCCGTGTTTATGTCGGCGGCTCCGTCTCGGCATATCAATACGCCGTCTGTTGAGGCAATAATGTCACCGCAGTCGGTTTCAAGCACGGAGCTGCCGTCAAAAATATCAAAAACATATCTGCCGCAGGCAACATAAGAATCAAACAGGTACAGATCTTTATCGAGTTGTGAAGCACCTGTATTTATCGAATACGTATGTTTTGATATAAGATCACATATCAGCAAAACGCCGTCGTCGCTGTTTTTGTTATACACCGCGGCGATATTGCCACCGCACGCAAGCGCACAGTCGGCATAACCGATGCCGAGCTCTATGGCGTTGTTTGCCGTGCCGTCTCTGTTTATTATATAAAGTTTGTCATCGCAAATGCAGCATATTCCCGCATCGCAAACCGCAATCGCATCGCACTCGGCGGGCATAACGGTTTCAAAGATCACCGAGCCGTCAGACGTGTTATAAAACGTTATCAGGTTTTTTGCAAGCACCGCAAGCATTTGATATGCAAAAACGCAACCGTCGACTTCGGCGGTCGATATAAACCTGACCGGTTTTGAAAGGTCGCCGATGTCATACAGCATAACTCCGCCGATACCTTTTTTAAATGTTGCCAGCATTCCGCTGTTGCCGAACACAACACTGTCACCGAGAGCGGCAAAAACATTTCTGTGATCGTTTATTTTAAACGAAACGGTTTTGTCACCGAGGTCTATCGTATGTTCGCCTGCGCCGACAAATACCTCACCGGTTATCATTTCGCCGTCAAGATATGCCGTACCGCACACGGATATTGCTATGGGATATGCGTATTCGGTACCGTCCTTGACGCCGAACAGCATATTGCCCGCGTCGATAACAAACGTTTCGGCTCGCGTAACGCCGCCGGATATTATCTCAAAATAATGCTCACCCGAAACCGTTATCGCATCACCCGACCGATAGGGCGATCCGTCAAGAAACGCCGTGTCGTTGTCAAACATAATACGCAAAACGCCGTCGGATATTTCTTTTTTATACTCGGCTTCAGCCGACGCAAGTTTAAAATTCACCGTCACCGTGCGGCCGAGATGCGAAACGGTAAGCGTATGAGTCCCTTTTATAAACACTCTTTCACCGTCGTCGATCTCTTCGCCGTCAAGATATGCAGTGCCGTGGTTGAAATATATATATACATCCGAGGTATATTCTCCGCCGTCTTTAACTCCGGTGACTGCCGGATAAAGCGAAAGTTCAACGAATTTTGCCGTGCTCGGAGCGGTATCGCCCGAAAGCGAGATCAAAAACTCAAATTCGGCGCTTTCAAATCTGCATTCGCTGCATATCGAGGCGCACAGTGCCGCCGTGCCGGATATAAACGCGGCCGAATATGACGTGCCGTTTTGCGCCGAAACGGTTCCGCCGCTTTTTACCGTTATCATTTCGCCGGGAGCAAGCACGTCGGCGCCGACTTCTTGTGAAAACTCGCTTTCGGCACCGTTTTTGCCTATCGAGCCTACACCTATAACGCCGTCGTACCCCGCAGGGTAGTTAAGGCTGTCGGCAAGCGACGTCATGCCGTCATTGCCCGCCGCGGCAATAAGTATGCATCCCTTTGAGACACAGTAATCAACCGCCTCTTGCTCGGCATAAGAATAGTTATAGCCGCCGAACGACATATTTATCACCTTTGCGCCGTTGTCGGCGGCATAGTATAACGCTTTTATCAGGTCGGATGTATATACGGACGATGTCCCGCGCGAAACTTTTAAAGGCATTATAACGCAGTCGGGCGCGACTGTGTATATAAGCGAGCATATCGCCGTGCCGTGCCCGGTGGTATCGGATGTTACGGGGCCGTCGGTTGCGGTATCGTATCCTTCTGCCAACAGCGCGTTTTTGACAGCGGCATCACTGCGGTCAACTCCCGTATCAAGCACCGCTATCTTCACCGAATTTTCACCTTTTGTAAACTCGTGAGCTTTGTTTAATTCAAGCGCAACATATTCATAAGGATTCTGCGCGGGATCGGGCAGACTGTTTTCGACCGAAATGTTGCGCAAACAATCATTCTCAATATACTTGACGTTCTGTCTGTGATCGGCATAATATTTTGCGGCGTCTTCGGAGCTTGATCTGTAAATGCCGTTTGCAAGATATTCGAGACCGTATTTTTGCACGATTTCTCTTTCCGGCGCATTATAAAGCGCTATTATGCGGTCGCCATCTTTATCGCAAATGCCGACACTGTCATATACAGAGTCGGCATTATCGCGCACAAAAACAAGACCTGCGTCGCAAAGACCGCAGCAAACGATCGAAATGGCTATAAGCAACGAAGTGAGCAATGCAAAAAGCTTGTTTTGTTTCATAATATTTTATTTAAACGTGTCGTATATCTCGCTCATGCGCCGTGATACGGCCTTGTGGCCGAGATCGTCAAAAATATACAAAGGCGGCATTATCTCAAGACCGGGCTTGCCGTCTTTGCGCCCTTCGATAAGCACCAACGACGGTTTTGAAACGCTGTCGGGCATGACAAGCATTATACGTTTTGCCTCAATACGGCAGCGTGCGAGTTCGCATATCATCTCGGCAAGTCTTTCGGGACGGTATACGGCAAAAAATCTGCCACCGCTCTTTAATGCCCAAGCCGACGCCTCGGTCAACTGACAGAGAGTACAGTTATTTTCTCTGAATGCGTCATCGCGTCTGTCAAGCGCGCTTGTAAGCCCCGAACCGACCTTGTGATAAGGCGGGTTTGAACAGACAAAATCAAACTGTCCGCATTTAAACATATCACGGTGATCTCTGATATCGCCGCATATAATGTCAAAGCGATTGCCAAAACCGTTTGATAAAGCGTTTTGCAACGCGCAATCCGCATATTCTTTTTGTATTTCGGCACCCGTAATATGCGACGACCGGTTTTGCGACAGATAAAGCAACGGTATCACGCCCGAGCCGGTGCCTATATCAAGGCCTTTTTTGCCTGCCGAAGGCAACATGAAATGAGCCAGAAGCAGGGCATCGGTGCCGAATCTTATTCCTCCGTCGGGCTCTTTGATAACAAGTCCCGCGTTGATATTGTTTGAATGTGTCATAAAATGTAAATTTGTCAATAAAGCAAAAACGCCTCGCTTAAAAAAGCGGAGCGCACTTTGCTCAGCGCGCTTGACGCGCTAAAAGACAGATTCTGTTAAATGCCGATCATGCATTGGGAGCGTCAACGGGGCAAACGCCTGCGCATGCGCCGCATTCGACGCAAGCGTTTTCGTCGATGACGTACTTGCCGTCAGCGTCAACGCTGATTGCGGAAACGGGGCACTCGCTCTCGCAGGTACCGCAGCCTATGCATTTTTCTTTATCGATCTTGTATGCCATAAGGCACCTCCAAAATAAATAGTACCTGATTATCAATCAGTATCAAAGATATGTTATCACAAACACATAACTTTTTCAAGAGGTAAAGATTATATTTTTTGCAACGCGCCGCCGATATCCTCTAATATATCGTCGATGTTTTCGATGCCGACCGAAAGCCTTACCATGCCGGGACTGATGCCCGCGGCGTCAAGCTGTGCATCGGTAAGTTGACGGTGCGTTTCCGACGCGGGATGTAAAACGCAGGTATGTACCGTAGCGACATGAACTACGTTTTTGCACATTTTAAGCGAATCCATAAACAGTTTTGCATTGTCTCTGCCGCCCTTGATAACAAAGCTGATAACTCCGCCGCAACCGTCGGGCAGATATTTTTGCGCAAGAGCGTGGCAGGGGTCCGACTCGAGCGCGGGATAAGATACGCTGTCGACTTTGTCCGAATTTTGCAAAAATCTTGCGACTTTTAAGGCATTTTCGCAGTGAGTTTTAACTCTTACCGCCAATGTCTGCAAGCCGAGGTCAAGCAAAAACGCCGCCATGGCGGTAGGGCATACACCTATGTCACGCACCAATTGTGCGCGCAGCTTGGAGAGATATGCCATCTTGCCGAATTTTTCGGTATATGTCACGCCGTGATACGACTCGTCGGGCGTGCAAAGTCCGGGATATTTGTCTTTTGTCCACACAAAGTTGCCGCTGTCTACCACCGCACCCCCGACCTGAACGGCGTGCCCGTCCATATATTTTGTGGTGGAATGCACCACGATATCGGCGCCGTGCTCTATGGGACGGCAGAGTATGGGCGTGGGGAACGTATTGTCTATAATAAGCGGAACGCCGTTTTTGTGCGCGATATCCGCCATCCTGCGTATATCCAGCACGGTAAGTGCGGGGTTGGCAAGCGTCTCGCCGAAGAATGCTTTTGTGTTGGGTTTAAACGCCTTTTGAATTTCGGCTTCGTCGGCATCCTGATCCACAAACGTGCAGTCGATGCCCATGCGTTTCATCGTCACGGCAAAAAGGTTTGTGGTGCCGCCGTATATTTTTGCGGTAGTCACAAAATGATCGCCCGCGCCGAGAATATTAAACAGCGCCATAAACGACGCGGTCTGTCCGGACGTAAGGCAGACGCAACCGACGCCGCCCTCGAGTGCGGCTATCTTGCGTTCGACATTGGCAACCGTGGGGTTGCTGATACGAGAATACATATCGCCGTCGGCGTCAAGGTCAAATATCTTGCCTATATGGTCTGTCGAATCATAGGCGAATGTCGTCGACTGACATATCGGCATAGCAAGCGGTTCGCCGCCGTGTGCGTTATAGCCCGCATGTATGCATTTGGTTTCGGGTCTCATACTATACACTTCTTTCGTTAATAAAAATCACAAACAATAATGTCATCTGCCGTCGGCTTCTCTCAGCGCTTTTACCGCCGCCGACCAATCAGACGGATAATTTACCGTGGTAACGGTGGGGTATTCGTCAAAGGTAAAAAATATGTCGCTGTTTGCCTCGATATCGTTAACGGTTATATCGCTGCGAACATAGTTAAGCAGATAAGACAGGTTTGATATATTGCGCTTTGTGCCGGAGTTTTTCATAAACTGCTCGAACAGCGAAGCATAAAGGTCGCCCGCAACCGAAATGCCCGATACACCCGAAACGGTTATCGCGTTATCGAGCACGGCGGTCAAAAACGCCTCGTCAAGTGAGCATCTCGATGCCTCAAGCGTAATATAATAATCCGCAGGCTCGCTGCCCTCGGGATATTCTGTGCCGATATAAATGGGGTTTACGTATTTTATCGTGCGCGAAACGTCAAAATAAGGGTCCTGCAGTTTTGTAAGCAGTTGTTTTGTCGCCTTTTGGTCGATGATAATGCAGTGGTCGATGTCAAATCCGGTAAGCGAACCGAGTTTTGCTTTGATGTCGGCAATGCCGGCGTTTTCAAAATAATAATCAAGGGGAACGCTGACGCCGACGCTGTTAAGCGTCTTTGTCGTTATGGGAACGCGGCAATAAATAAATCGCTGTGTACCCTCGTTTGCTCTTGCAAGCGTAACGTTGCACACCTTGCCGGCAGAGGTCTTACAAACAAACGCCACGGTAACCGTTCTGCCGTCGGTGATAACGGGTGTGCCGCCTTGAGAACCGCTTGAATTTTCGTCGACAGAACTGTCCTCTGATGTCGACACCTCGGTAAAATCGACCATATCGTGAACGGCTGGCCAAATATATTTATAGCCTGCAAAACCGAATACAAGCAGACATACGAGAAACGATATTGTAAAATTTCTTAAAGCGGCAAGCATTTTGCGGCTCTCCTTTGCAATATATTATATTGAATTATACAACAGCCAAAGCGTTTTGTCAATCGTGCGTATAGCGGTTGACTTTAAAATATCAATGTGATAAAATATATGCGTTAAAACATATACGGCGGAGGGCGGCATATGGGCATCGGCGAGAGCGTTATTTACGGCATATTGCAGGGCATAACCGAGTTTTTGCCCGTATCCAGCAGCGGACATCTGGCAATATTGCACGCCTTTTTGGGCGATACCGGCACAACATCCGCCGCATTTGACGTTATGCTGCATATTGCAACGTTGCTTGCGGTATGCGCCGTATACGGCAAAGAGATAACAAGCGTGATAAAAGGCTTTTTAAGTTTGCTTAAAAAACTTTTTTGCGGCAAACTTAAAAGCGAGTTAAACGGCGACGAAAAATTGTTTTTAATGCTGTGCATAGCCTCGTTGCCGCTGATTCCCGCAGCGTTTCTCGACGGGTTTGTCTCGGGCGTCAGGTCAAAACTTTGGCTGATAGGCACTTTGCTGATCATAAACGGCATTATGCTGTTTATAAGCGACAGAGCGCAAGAAGGCGGTTTGGATATAATGTCATTCGGATACAAAAACGCCTTTACAGTCGGTATAGTGCAGTTGTTTGCCGTATTGCCCGGTATATCGCGTTCGGGTTCAACCGTAACGTGTGCCGTATCTTTGGGCATAAAACGCGACGATGCCGTAAAACTTTCGTTTTTGATGTCGGTGCCTGCGGTTTTGGGCGCGGCGGCCGTAAAATTGCCCGAACTGTTTGCGGGCACGGTAACAAAGGCCGAGGTCTTGCCGTTGCTTTTCGGTTCGCTTTCGGCATTTTTTGTCGGACTTGCGGCCATAAAACTGCTTGAATACGTCGCAGACAAAAAGAGATTTAAAATATTCGGTGTTTACTGCATCACGGCGGGACTTACCGCCATAGTTTATGATGTGTTAAAATAAGGAGGCTTAAAACACAGATGCCGCAAAAAAAATCACAAGGCAAAAAAAATATCGCAAAAAATCAAGAAAATAAAAAAACAAACAACAAAAACGGCGGTCCGCAGATAGCAACCGGCTCGATAGTCAGGTGGACGTTGGCGCTTTTGGCGCTGTTTATGCTGTTGATGCTGATATTGCCCGACGCGGGCACTTTGGGCAACGCGATAAAAAACGTGATGTTTAAGCTGTTCGGCGCGGGATTTTATTATCTTGTGTTTTTGACACTGTTTTTTGTCATCGTATGGGGCAAGACCGCCAAAGAGGGTTGGTTTACATTCAGACTGCTGTCATGCATAATGCAGTTTCTGTTTACGCTGATAGTTTTGCATTTTGCCGTAACCGGCTGTTTTGCCGATATGGCGTCATATGATGTCGGAATCATCGCCACGTCAAACGATCTGCGCGATATAGGCGCCGGATATGTCGGCGGATTTATCGCCAAAGGGCTCAGTTATCTTATCAGCGGCGTTGCCACGTTTATATTTGCGGTCATCGGTATGATAGCCGCAACTCCGCTTATGTTCGGCAAAACTTTGACCGGCATATGCCGCAAGCTGTATGCCAAGATCAAAGAAAGCATAGAAAATTATGAGCCCGAAGAGGTTTCGGAACCTGTTCAAAAAACCAAAGAAAACAAAGAAAAAGATAAAAAAGCTGCCGTTAAGCAGGCCGAGCAACCCGCAAGAGTGTTACCCGCAAAAGAACCCGAGCTCGAACCGCAGACCGAACCCGAGCAAAAAACCGAGCACGAAACTTTTGTGCCCATAATTCCGTGGAACGACGAGACGCCCGCGGCAAAAACGCCCGAACCCGTGCAAGAGCCCGAACCCGAACCTCAACCGGAACACAAAGCCGACGAATCTGTCGAGATAACTCAAACCGCCGTCGACAGCGAAAAACCGAATTATGTATTTCCGCCGTTGTCTTTGCTTGCCGAGGGTGAGCACAACACCGTAAATCCCGCCGAGGCGGACGTCGAAAGAGTTTCAGAAAAACTTGTGCAGATATTGGCAAGTTTCGGCGTAAAAGTAACCGTGACCGGCGCTTCGTGCGGACCTACCATAACAAGATACGAGGTCATGCCGGACGCGGGCGTGCGTATGCGCACGATAGCCGGTCTGCAGGACGACCTCAGACTGCATTTGGGCGCAAAAAACGTGCGCATCGAGATAGTTCCCGGCAAGGCCGCCGTCGGCATAGAGATACCCAACAAGACGATGTCTATGGTACGCTTGCGCGACTTGCTTGAATCTGATACATTCCAAAAATCAAAAAAACCGCTTTTGTGCGCTCTCGGCAAAGATATATCCGGCAAACCCGTATATATGGATTTTGACGACACGATACACGTGCTTGTTGCGGGCGCAACGGGCATGGGCAAATCGGTGTGCATAAACTCAATAATCATGTCACTTTTATACCGTTCGTCGCCCGAGGATGTCAGATTTATCATGATCGACCCCAAACGCCTTGAGTTTGCAAGATACGACGGTCTGCCGCACCTGCTTGTTCCCGTCGTGGTCGAACCCAAAAAAGCGGCGGGCACGTTGGGTTGGGCATGTCTTGAGATGGACCGCCGTTATACGTTGATGGAAAGCACCGGCACCAGCAAACTGTCGGAATACAACACTGCTGTCAAAGACGATCCCGAAAAAGAACATCTGCCTTATATAGTCATAATCATCGACGAGCTTGCCGACCTGATGATGACCGCTCCCGACGATGTCGAAAAACACATCGCAAGGCTTGCCGCCAAAGCGAGAGCCGCGGGCATTTATCTGCTTATAGGCACACAGCGCCCGTCGGTAGACGTTATCACGGGTACGATAAAGGCAAATATGCCCACTCGTATTTCGTTTGCCGTCAAGTCGCAGATAGACTCGCGCACGGTACTTGACATCGGCGGTGCCGAAAGATTGGTCGGCAAAGGCGATATGTTCTATTTCCCCACCGGAATGAGCGAGCCGTTGCGCGTTCAAGGCGCGTTTGTCGACGGCAAGACCGAGGTGGTATCGGTATGCGAATTCATACGCAGCGCCGCAAAAGCCGAATATGACGAATCGGTACTTGCCGAAATAGAACAGCAGGCATTATCCTGCGGCAAGCAGTCGCGCAAGTCCGATGAAGACGACGGTGCTTCCGAGGGCGTCGACAAGGACGAGCCTCTGATAATCAAAGCACTTGAACTTGCGTTTGAGCAGGGCACGATATCCACCACGATGGTACAAAACCGTTTGGAACTCGGCTACGCCCGTGCCGCAAGAGTTGTGGGCAAGCTTGAACGCCGCGGATATATAGGCGCATTTGATTCAAACCTTAAAAAACGCCCTATACTGATAACAAGAGACGAATTTTTGACACTTAAATTAAATCACGCCGACGGCGACAGTGCTGACCGATCGGGTGAACAACAGTAACGGAGGTTTAAAACCATGCAACAAATCAAACACTGCATCATTCCCGAACCCTCTGAGTATCTGCCTTACGAGGGCACACTCGAGCTTAAAAAAGAAATCGGCGTATTCTGCGCGCCTCAGCACAAAGAGACGTATGAGTATTTAAAGTCGGTCTTTGGCGGCAATGTGTTTACCGAGCAGCCCGCAGGCAGCATAAGAATAGTCTATGACCACTCTTATGCCGACGAGGAATATCGCCTTACGGTAAACGAAAACGGAGTCGAAATACTCGCTTCCACGGCGTCGGGCAGCTTTTATGCCGTGCAGACATTGCGCCAGATATGCGGCGCGGGCATCAAAGGCGATGCGATAGGCAAAATCGATTTCTGCCGTGTGACCGACAAGCCCAGATTCCGTTGGCGCGGATTTATGCTTGACGAGGCAAGACATTTCTTCGGAATGCAAAAAGTCAAGCAGACGCTTGACATGATGGCCATGCTCAAACTCAACGTATTCCATTGGCACTTAAGCGACGACCAGGGATTCAGAGTTGCGCTTAAAAATTATCCGTTGCTCGGCACAAAAGGCGCCATAAGATCAAAAACTCAGGTCGTTTATCGCGGCGAGGGCGGCGTTAATGCCGAATATATCGAAGAACCCTACGGCGAAGGTTGCTGCTATACGATCGAGCAGCTTAAAGAGGTCGTGGCGTATGCCGCACGACTGCATATAAACATAGTTCCCGAGATAGATATGCCCGGCCACCTTGTCAGCGCCATTGCATGTTATCCCGAACTTTCGTGCCGCAGAGAGCCCACCGAGGTATCTACCATATGGGGCGTACTTGACAACATCGGCTGCTGCGGCAGACAAGAGATATACGACTTTGCATATGACGTTATCGACGAGCTTTCAGAGGTTTTCCCGTTCCCTTATTTCCATATAGGCGGCGACGAAGTGCCCAAAAAACGCTGGCAGGAATGCCCGCATTGCCAGGCGCGTATCAAAGAGCTCGGACTTAAAAACGAAGACGCACTGCAAAGTTATTTTAACACCTGCGTGCAAAAGCACCTTGCGTTAAAAGGCAGACATCTGATAGGCTGGACCGAGGTTCTCGAGTCTGCCGACATCGGCGACGACGCGGTAATTCAATGGTGGATAGACGGCAGCGGAGAGGTCAAAAAATGGGTCGACAACGGCAACAAGGCCATAATCTCAAAAGTCGAATTCTTTTATCTCGACCATTTCTATTGCATGAGACCTCTGTCAAAGACTTATTCCGCCGACCTCGAGACCATGGGCATCGATCCCAAGTGCGAAAACAACATAATGGGCTTTGAGGCACCGCTCTGGACAGAATATGTCAGAGATACCGACAAATTTGACCTTAATGCGTACCCCAGAATTCAGGCGCTTGCCGAGGTCTGCTGGACACAGCCTTGCAAAAAAGATTATGATGCCTTTTTGCAAAGGCTCGAATCGCACGAAAAATGGATGGACGAGGCCGGTATCAAGCACGCAAAACGCAAGGTTTACGAACCTGACGACTGCGACGAGGTTCTCGGTCACGAGAATGCCTGGACGGTATTCACACGCGACAGTTATCTTGAACTCAAGATAAACAACCGACAATAAAAAATATTAAGGCAGGCATGTCATAGGAGGAATGTTTTATGGATATATCGACCGAACGTAAAGCCGCGACGCTTTTGCGCCGCATAGCCTCACGCGGACGCACCAAACCCATAATTGCCCAAAAGCAATACAAACCCCGCTTTGATGTGCCTGCCGATTTTGCATATTTTGAGCGCGTCGAACCCGAATCGCAAGGCATAAGCTCTGAACTGCTGTGCGATTTTGTCGACGAATTGCTCGGCGACCGCAAGGCGGCGATAAATACATTGCTCGTGCTCAGAAACGGCAGGGTTATATGCGAGGCGGCAAAATACCCTTACCGTTTTGACAGTATGCACGTCTGCTATTCGTTTTCAAAGACGGTTATCGGGCTTGCGATATGTATTCTTATCGACGAACACAGATTAAGCCTTGACGACCGCGTGCAAACCTTTTTTGCAGACATAAAGCCCGCAATAATAAATCCGCTTTTAAGAGGTCTTAAGATCAGGCATTTGATGAATATGACATCGGGTGTCAGGCTTAACGAGTTTGCCGCAGTCACCGAGACCGATTGGGTAAGATGTTTTCTCGAATCGATTCCAAAAACCGAACCCGGCACGGCGTTTGAATACAACAGCATGAACACCTATATGCTGTCGGCGATCATAACAAAAATAACCGGACTTACCGCACTTGATTACCTTGAAACTCGCCTTTTTGCTCCGCTTAAAATAAATAACAAATATTGGAGCTCTTGCCCTATGGGCATAAACTGCGGCGGTTGGGGACTTTATCTGTTGCCCGAAGATATGGCAAAAATAGGTCAACTGATAATGCAACACGGCGAATGGAACGGACGTCAAATCGTTTCAAAGTCGCTTATCGACGATATGTGCCGCAAACAAGCAGACGTGCCCAAAGCGGTATCGCATTATGACTACGGATATCAAATATGGGTATGCGACGACCCCGACATAGTCGTGCTCAACGGTATGTTCGGACAAAACACGCTTTTGTTTGCTCAAAGCGGCATAATAGTCAGCATGACCGCGGGCAACGAAAATATATTTCACGACAATATTTCGTTTGATATCTGCACAAAATATTTCGGCGGTCTGCCCGAGTTTGTATCTCCGCTCAAGCGCGACTCGGCGGGGACGGCTGCCCTGCGCGAGCTTTGCCGTTCTTACGGCGATGCGAAAATATCAAAAAGCCTTTTGCGCAGGCTCGGCACACCCGCGCGTTTGCCCGCCGAAGCAACCGATTGGGACGGTGCGGCTTATCTTTATAAATCCATCGACAGCGCGTCGACGGGAATATTGCCGCTGATATTGCAGTGCTGCCACAACTGCTTTGCAAAAGGCATTAAACGCACCGCATTTGACATTGTTGCGGGCAAACTGATATTGACCGTTGCCGAGGGCAACACGGTCTATAAACTGCCCATAGGTTTTGAATATGCCGAACCGTGCGATATAACCGTGGACGACGACACATATCGCGTTGCGGTAACCGGCAGGTTTATGGTTGATGAAGACGATGACGACATTTTGCTTGTAAAGATACACTTTGTCGAGATGGGCGCCGTGCGCATAATCAGGTTTGAGCCTCACGGCGACAGAATAGAAACGACTTGTTCAGAGGTCCCGGGTGCCGATTTTTTTGCAAACGGCGTTTCGCACATGGTGTGCGATATCAAAAATATACCCGTGGTCAAAAACATACTTGCGGGCGGCGGCAACGACTTGCTTAAATTCGCCGCAAGGCAGGCGTTTGTTCCCACCGCCGTAGGACTTAAAATGAGATAAAATCGGATAACGTTATGGATGAATTTTTAGAATATATAAACACATCTTTGCCGTCGTCGCTTGTCGACTCGGTACTCAGAATAATAGGCGCTTTGCTTATAGTCGCCATAGGTTTCAGACTGGCAAAAAGCATATCAAAAAAGCTGTCTAAAATGACAAAAACGCGCAATCTTGACGAAAGTGCGTTTTCGTTTGCAAAAAGTTTTATAAACATCGCGGTCAAAGCGATAGTGCTGTTTACCGCCGCGGCGGTATTGGGCGTGCCGCTGACGGCGATAGTAACTCTTTTGGGCTCGGCGGGACTTGCCATAGGTCTTGCCCTGCAAGGCAGCCTTTCTAACCTTGCGGGCGGCATAATGCTTTTGATATTCAGGCCGTTTTCGCTGGGTGACTATATCAGCAACCACGATGACGAGGGCACGGTGATATCGATAGGTATTTTTTATACCACGCTTAAAACGCCCGACAACCGCACGGTTGTTATTCCAAACGGCTCGCTCACAAACGGCACCATAATAAATTATTCGTCATATAAAACGCGCAGGCTTGACGTTGAGGTGCGCATATCGTATGAAAGCGACACGCAAAAGGCAATAGACGTAATCAAAGACGTCATAGCACAGTGCGATCAAATCGACGCCGACAAGCCGATAAAAGTGTTTTTGCAAAGGCAAGAAAATTTCGGCAAGGTGCTGTGCTGCCGCGTTTGGTGTGAATCGGACGTCTATTATGACCTTAAAAACAGGTTGATGAACGATATAACCGAGGCTTTTGCCCAAAACGGCATTATATTAAAATAATAATC
>CAYOCM010000011.1:0-21438 GCA_964402515.1 uncultured Ruminococcus sp.
TGTGATTTATATCTTTAATGACGGGATAGCGTATATAATCGAGCTGAATGCCGTCAAAGTCATAATTTTGCAGTATGTCGCGATACATATCAAGCAAAAGTCTGCGGTTTTCTTCAAGTGCCGGGTTGAGGAAATAGAACGTGTCATAGCCGTCAAGCAGCATTCCGCCGTTTCTGTCGCGCGCCATACGCTCGGGGTGCATCTCCGCCATCGGGCAGCCTGCGCCCTCGACACCGAAGAAAAAGTCTTCGACCCATGCGTGCATCTTTACGCCGTGGCGTTTGCCCGCGTCGATATAGCTTTGAATAACGTCAAAGTTTTCATATCCCTTGCGTACTGGCAAAAAGTCGTATCTGCATTTTATCGCATTGCAATAGCCCTCATAGTTTGTCTCGATGAGCATAAGATTAAAACCGGCATCGGCAAACCTTTTGACGTATGCGTCGACTTCGGCATCCGAATGTTCTCTGGGTCTGTGCCAGACCGCGCGAACTTCGCCCTCGGGGCTCTGTGCGGTATAGCAATAAGCCATGTCAAGCGTATCGCTCGCTTCTTCATACATTCCGGCTTCGGCCTTTTTGACCGCCGACTGCATCAAAGAGTTTATGTTTTCGATCTGACTTGCGCTCAGTTCGCCCGAAACGATGTCAAACCGTTCTTTGATATTATCGAGTTTTTGGTTAAACAGTTTTTCGGTAGCCGCTTCGTCGAGATTGTATTCTATATGCATAAACTCCATGCTTGCGTTTACCCATGTGCCGGGAACGAGTTCTTTTTTTATTTCGCCGGCCATCGTGCCGTGTCCGGAAATGACAAATCCGCCCATGGGTATAGGCTTGTCATTGCCGCCTACGGCGGTAACTATGCCGTCGGGGCCGACTATCGCCTCGCAGCCGTACACATTCGTGCCGGTAGTCTCACCGCCGTGGTTATAGATAATAAGCTGGTTTTCGCCGCGGTCGCAGTTAAAACCGGATATCTTGAGAGTCTTCATTTTTATAAATGCTCCTTTATACATCTATATTTCGCATTTAACGCACAGGCTCCCTTGTAAATGCGGGAGCCTGCCTTGATTTAATCTATTTGATTTTTTTGATAAGCGAATGCAAAAGCATTCCGAGAGGGTAAGCGACAAGATATATTGCTATCGCGACGATAACGTTAAGCAGTTTGCCGCTGAATCCTTCGACTGCGCTGCCCATAAGTATGAATGCGGCGACAAAGCATATCATCAATCCGATAAGATGCAGTGTGCGCGCCGCGGTTTTGCCGAGGCGTGTGTCGAATATAAAGTATGAAAATCCGAACACAAGCGCAAACCCCGCCAAAACAAGCAGCTTGGTCATCAACAGCGATGCAAGCGCAGCGGTTGTACCCGTGCCTTTGGTGGTGCCCGCCACGAGCGCAAGATATATTATGCTGCCAAAGAAATAGCAGCCGCCCGCGCGCAAAAGGCTTGACTTTAAAAAGCCGTGCTTATCCATTGGCGCGAACAAGTGCCTTGATATCCTCTGGCAATTCTGACTCATCCATCGAAGCGCTGACCGTGCAGAGCACGTTGTTGCCGACGGCGACACCGTTAATGCCTCTGACAAACTCAAAGAAAGCCTCCTTGTCATTGCCGCAGAGTTTTAACGAATTATCTATAAAAATGTGTGTGACGTCATAGTTGGCTGCCAACATGCCACATACAAAACCGTAAAGCGATCTTGCATCGGAAATGCCGTATTCGAGTGCGTCAACCAAACGTGCGCGCGAACTTATGTCAAAAGTAAGCGATTTGCCGTATTCAAGGCAAACGACAGCTCCGTTGCTTTCGTTGGCGGTTTTGTTGACCTCACCGATGAGTGCCTTGGTTTTGCCTGAACCTTTTTTGCCGACCAGTAATTGAACCATAATAAACCTCCGATTGTTTGTTACACTATTTTAACCTATCAGTATGCAAAAAGTCAAGCATTAAAATCAGGCTTTTGCGAGATAAGTTGATTTTTGAGCTCTTCGTATCCCGGTTTGCCGAGCAAAGCAAACATATTGCGCTTATAAGCTTCGACACCCGGTTGGTCAAACGGATTTACGCCGAGTATATACGCCGATGCCGCACAGGCGATAAAGAAAAAATATATCATTTCGCCGAGTGTGTGCTCGTTTCTGCCGTCATAGTCTATTATAACGCTGTCGGTGCCGCCGTCGCTGTGGGCAAGCATGGTGCCTTCAAGCGCGTTTTGACCTATATCGGCAAGGCTGACACCCGCAAGATAACCCAGTCCGTCACCGTCGTCTTCGTCATGCGGCACGATGGGATTTGCCGTGGGAACGGTATTGCGGCATATCGTTTCAAACAAAACGGGAGAGCCGTCTTGTATAAACTGACCGAGCGAATGCAAGTCGGTAGAGAATATAACGCTTGCGGGGAAGAGACCTTTTTTGTTTTTGCCTTCGCTTTCGCCGAAAAGCTGTTTCCACCACTCGCACATATACTTAAAGCAAGGGTCGTAGCTGACAAGCACCTCGCACGATCTGCCTTTGGCAAGATAAACATTGCGCAAAACCGCATAGGTGTATGCATCGTTTTTTATGCCCTCGGCAAACAGCTTTTGCCTTTCGTCCGCGGCGCCCTGCATCAGTGCATCGATATCGGCTCCGCTGACCGCGATAGGCAAAAGTCCCACTGCGGTAAGCACGCTGAATCTGCCGCCTATGTCATCGGGAACCACGAATGTTTCATAGCCGTTTGTGTCGGCAAGTTTCCTCAGTGCTCCGCGCGATCTGTCGGTCGTGGCGAAAATGCGTTCTTTAAGTTCGTTTTCGGAATATCTCGACTGCATATATTTGCGCACTATGCGAAATGCGACCGCGCTTTCGGTAGTGGTGCCGGATTTTGATATCACGTTTACCGCAACGCGCTTGCCCTCGCAAAGCGCAAGAACATCATTTATCTCATCGGGCGAAAACGAATTGCCTATAAAATATATCTCGGGCTTTTTAAGGCTGTTATAATAAGAGCCGTGCAAAAATTCTATAACGGCTCTTGCACCGAGATAAGAACCACCTATGCCCACCACAAGCAAAACGTCGCTGTTTTGCCTGATACGCTCTGCGGCGCTCTTGATACGGGCGAATTCGTCTTTGTCATAGTTTAACGGCTGGTCTATCCAACCCACAAAATCGTTGCCTTCGCCGTTTTTAAGCCTTATTTTTTGATCTGCGATTTCAAGGCGCGGCATGAGCGCGTCTATGTCGGCGCGCGAAACGCCCGAGAGATGCGAATATCTTAGTTTGATCATCTTGTGTCTTCCTTTGCGTTTGATTTAACATTCACGCATTATAACTCAAAAAGTTTTATAAGTCAATCACCGCAGGATATCAAAAACGCTTTTTTAAGCGTTTCGCCAAGCAAAAACATAAAATTTGCTTCGGGTATATCCGCTGCTGCGGTAATATCGGCTCTGGCAAGTTCTTCGCCTCCCGATTTGTATATAACGCTGCCTATTTTATCGCCTTCGGCTATCGGCGCTCTGATCGCCTCGTTGATATAAACATCGGCGGTTATGCCCGCGCCCGACTTGCTGTCGAGCAGAGTCAAAGGCTCAAAATGCGTGTTTACATATGCACTTGTGCCGCCCGTGACGCGCACGGAATCGGGTATATCGGGCCGCGGCGTGACTGTTTTGTAATTTGCAAAACCGTAGTCGAGCATGGCTTTTGCGCAGGCAAATCTTTCGTCGCTCGTCACTCCGCCCAGGACTATCGCGATAAGCGTCATCCCATCACGTTCGGCCGTACCCGAAAGACAGTATCCCGCGGTGTCGGTATAGCCGGTCTTCATTCCGTTTGCGCCCTTATAGTATCTTATAAGCTTGTTGGTGTTTGCTATGCCGAATGCGCCGTTTCTGAGCGTGTCAAGTCTTATGGTAGTGTATTTGAGTATGCCCTCGTGCTTTAGCAGTTCGCGGGTGATAAGCGCAACGTCGTATGCCGAAGAATATGCGCCTTCGGCAGGCAATCCGCTGGCGTTGACAAAATTTGTGTTTTTGCAGCCCAGACTTTCGGCTTTGGCGTTCATAAGTTCGGCAAAACCTTCTTCGGTTCCGGCGATATGTTCTGCCATGGCTACTGCCGCGTCGTTGGCCGATGCGACTGCTATCGCCTTTAGCATGTCGTCAACGCTTATGGTTTCGCCGACCTCCATGTATATCTGCGAGCCTCCCATCGATGCGGCGTGCTGAGATGCCGTTATCGTGTCGGTATATTTAAGTCTGCCGTCGTCGATCGCTTCCATGGCAAGCAGCATGGTCATTATTTTTGTTACCGAGGCTATCGGCAATCGAGCGTCCATATTTTTTTGAAACAGTACGCGCCCCGTACCGGCTTCGCACAGCACGGCGCTTTTTACGTCAAAGTTGCCGGTGAATGCCGCTGTGTCAAGCCAATAATCCGCGACGATATAGTTGTCGTCCGCTTTTTCGGCGATATTTGTCGCGTTGTCGCCCGACGATGCCGACGGAGTTTCTGAGGTTTCGTCATCGGGACCGTTCGATGCGTGTGCCGCAAACGGCATTATCATAAGCATTGCGATAAGAATACAAAACAGTTTTTTCATAACGATATATCACACCTTTCACACAACGATATGATGCCGAAAAGCAAATTATGCACAATATATGCTTTATAAATCGGCGGCAAAACGTCATAATTGTCATTGACACTGCCGATGTTTTGTGATAATATGCACTTTAAAGTGAGGTGATATCGCTATGATGATAAAAAATTCTATCAAAGCAATAATTATAGATCGCACAAAGTTGCTTGTTTCGGAGAATGTCCTTGACGGCAAAACATATTATACCCTGCCCGGCGGCGGACAAGAACCGCACGAACTTATGCTTGAAGCTTTAAAGCGCGAAGTTAAAGAAGAGACCGGTTATACCGTCGAGCCGCAGAGTCTGCTGTTTATACGTGAAGGTTTTACCGAAAATTCGCACCGTATCGAGTTTATGTTTGTTTGCAACACCGTCGGTGAAAAAGTCGAGCCTACCGAGCTTGACCAGCATCAGATAGGCACAAAGTGGATATCTATCGACAATATTATGCAAGAACCGCTTTATCCCGAAGAAATGCGCGGGGTTATAAAAAACTATTTTCTCGGCAAACAGTCGCCCATATACCTCGGCAGAATGAACTGAATGACATAACAAAGAGCACTCGGATCGTCCGAGCGCTTTTTTGTTTTATTATAATGCTTTTTTCGGGCACGCTTTGACGCATTCAAAGCACAGGATGCATTCGGTGCCGTTTTTGCGTTTTAACGAATTATCGGTTACGTCAACATCCATGGGACAGACTTTTTTGCATTTGCCGCAGGATATGCATTTGCTTTTGTCGCACTTGACGCGGGTGAGCGCAAAATAACTCATTGGCTTTAAAAACACCGTAATGGGACATATGTATTTGCAGAACGCACGGTTGTCTTTAAAAGCAAACGCCAAAATAATGCCCGCCGAATAATAAGCGATGTTGCCGACGATAAACGCCCAAAACATGATTTTTTCGATATTGCCGACATGCGACAAAAACAGCAGAGAAACGAATATCAGCGACAATGCGAATGTGATATATCTTATAAAACCTATTTTTTTGCGGGGCTTTTGGGGTGTTTTATACGGCAAAAAATCAAGCACCATGGCGGTCCAGCAGGCGTATCCGCACCAGCCTCGGCCGAATATCAAAGGCCCGAATATTTTTGCCACGGCATAATGTATGGTCGCTGCCTCAAAAACGCCGGTAAAAAGGTAATACCAAAATCCCTCTATCTGCATGTTTTCGTTGCAGATCAAACCGAGGTAGACAAGCATATACATGCCCACCAAAAGTTGGGTAATGCGGCGTGCGTGCTTATAGCGAGCGATATACAGCGTCAGCCCCAAAGCAAGCGAAATGCCGATATAACTGAAATTAAGCAGATAAAACAGGTTGTTTTTGGTCAGCCACAGCGTTATTGCGACCGCTTCGAATACCGTAAACATAAACAGAGGCATAAAATATTTTTTCATAATACACCTTAAAAAATAAAATTTTTGCCTTGACCCGATATGATTATAGCAAAAAAACATTTAGATGTCTATGACAAAAAGCAAAACCGCCCAAGCTTTTTTGCTCGGGCGGTTTTTGAGGTAATATGTTATTTGCTCTTTTTGCCTACGACAAGGTTGGTTATGATGCCGAGGATAAGAGCACACGCAATTGAGGTGATGGTAACTGCGCCGAACGATACCGACAGGTCGCCGATGCCGCAGATGAGTATTACCGCTACGGTAAAGAGGTTTCTGTTGTCACCGAGGTCAACCTCTTGTATCATCTTAAGGCCGGATACCGCGATAAAGCCGTACAGCGTTACGCAAACGCCGCCCATTACGCAGTTGGGGATAGAAGCGAGGAAAGTTACAAACGGTCCGAAGAACGAGATCACTATGCACATGATAGCGGTTGCGAGAATGGTTACTACCGATGCGTTGCCGGTGATTGCCACGCAGCCGACCGATTCGCCGTAGGTGGTATTGGGGCAGCCGCCGAAAATCGCACCGGCCATCGAGCCGACGCCGTCACCCAGCAGAGTTCTGTGCAGGCCGGGTTCTTCGAGCAAATCCTGACCGATGATAGACGAAAGGTTTTTGTGGTCGGCAATGTGTTCTGCGAATACGACGAATGCGACGGGCACATATGCGACTGCGACGGTTGCGATATATTCTCCGGTTATGGCGTCAAGGCCTTTAAAAGCTTCGATAAAAGTGAAATCGGGGATGTGGATTATCTGCATATTTTCGAATGCGGCAAAGTTGATTATCTGCAACGAAAGGTCGTTGTTTGCAATGCCGATTACGGTGAATATCGCAGCTACTGCATAGCCTGCGAGTATGCCGATGATAAAGGGAATGAGTTTTGCGGTCTTTTTGCCGAATACCGAGCAGAGAACAACAACAAACAGTGTTACGAGGCCGCAGATGAGTGCGACGTGGGGGTTGGCTGTCGAATTGCCTGCTGCGTCGAGCACTTTGCCTTTGGTAAGGTCGCCGACTGCGTTGCCTGCCAGCGAAAGGCCGATGATCGAAACGGTCGGGCCGATAACCACTGCGGGCATGAGTTTGTTGATCCAGTTGACGCCTGCGAATTTAACTGCGATGGCGATGATGACATAAACAAGGCCTGCGAAAGCTGCGCCGATGATAAGTCCGGCATAGCCTACTTGCATTGAGACGGCACCTGCGAATGCGGCTGCCATCGAGCCGAGGAATGCAAAGCTCGAGCCGAGGAATACGGGGCTGCGGAACTTGGTGAACAGCAGGTAAACGATGGTGCCGACGCCTGCGCCGAGCAGGGCCGCCGCCTGGTCCATTCCGTTGCCGATTATCGAGGGCACTGCGATGGTTGCCGCAAGAATTGCGAGCAATTGCTGGAAGGCGAATACGATTACTTCGCCCAACTTGGGTCTGTCTTTGACTCCGTAGACAAGATTCATTTTTGTCTGCTCCTTTTGTTTCTTTGTTGTTTTTATTTTATTTAATTTTAAGCCTGTTGATCTTCGAGTATGATCGCCTCGCACACGCCGTCAAACTCGGGCATACGCACGGCTATCATCTCTTTTTTTGATGTCGGCACGTTCTTGCCGACAAAGTCGCCTCTTATAGGCAGTTCTCTGTGACCTCTGTCAAGCAATACACACAGCTTGACGCAAGCGGGCCGGCCCAGTTTAAACAGCGCGTCTATCGCCGCTCTTGCCGTTCTGCCCGTATAAAGCACATCGTCGACCAGTATCACGGTTTTGCCGGTTATATCAAACGGAACATATGTCGCGTTTACCGTGGGCTGATCGGAAAGCGTCGAGAGGTCGTCACGGTAAAGCGTTATGTCAAGCTCGCCGAGCTCTGTTTTAAGCTCGCTGATGCGTGACAGGTTGCCGACTATCTTTTGCGCTATCGGCACTCCGCGGCGTCTGATGCCTATTATGCAGACAGAGTCGAGCTCAAAGCATTTTTCGACTATCTGATGCGAGATGCGCAAGACGGTGCGTTCGATATCCTGTTCGTTCATTATCTGTGACTTAAATACAAACACGCTGCTTTGCTCCTTCCGTGAGTTTATAGGCACAAAAAAACCGCCTCGCAGTTTGCGGGCAGCACAAAACACATCGCAACACACAGCCGCCGCGGCAAATCCTTGACAGCAGATGGCATTTATGATCGTCTTGTCGGTGTCACGGCACCGCCCGTTAAAAACTGTTTGACCTAATATAACACACATTGCGACAAATTGCAATAGCAAAATCGCAAAAAAACAAAACTTTTTTTATTGCTCAAACTGCGGTGATAAATGTTGACACGACAGCGGTTTGGTGGTAAAATATGATATCTATAAGTATGCGGCGGATGATATTTTTAAACGCATATATAAAAGGAGGCAGACGCCATGGGCAATATAACGTTTATAACGGCATTTAAGGGCGGAGTCGGCAAAACAACGGTTACCGCCAACATAGCGTCGTGCCTTGCCGCTATGGGGCAAAAAGTGTTGGTGGTCGACGGCGACTTTGGTATGAGATGCATGGATATGGTCCTCAGACTCGAAAACGACGTGCTGTTTGACTGCAGTGACGTGCTTAAAGGCGACTGCGATTTTGACAGCGCCGTGGCACACTTTTTTGACGGGCTTGATTTTTTGCCCGCACCTATGAGGTTTTACGACGAAAAGATATCGTCCGACAGTTATCGGCGCGTATTTTCCGCGGCAAAACAGAGGTACGACACCGTGCTTATAGACAGCGGAGCGGATATGACAGAACATTATAAAGGTTTTTTGTCGGTAGCGGATGACGCGATAGTCGTTTCGATGCATCAGTCGTCATCGGTGCGAGCTGCCGAAAAAGCCGCGCGAATTCTGGCGGGTGCCAACCTGCGCAGTACGCGGCTTATAATTAACGGTTATCGCCGCGATGCCGCCGACAACGGACGGTTGCCCGACGCGCTCGATATCATCAGGGCATCGTCATTGCAACTTTTGGGCATAGTTCCGTTTGACGAAAGATTGCCGCTTGATCAAGAGTCCGGCGTGCTTTCGATGACCGCCGACAAAAACGGCAGAGCAAAGCCGTATGAAGCGGCATTTGCAAACACGGCGCGCCGTATGTGCGGCGAAAGAGTGCCCTTGTTTAAAGGTGTATACCGCACTTTCAAGCGCAAAAACTATTTTAATTGATATCAATCACACGCTAATTATGTTTTACCATTAAAACGGAGGAGAAAAATGAATATCGCCATTATCGCAAATGACAAGAAAAAAGAGCTTATCACCGAGTTTTGCATCGCATATTGCGGCATACTCAGCCGTCACAACATCTGCGCCACGGCGACCACGGCAAAGTATATTGCCGAAGCTACCGGCCTGCGCATTGAAAAGATGCTTGCGGGGTTTCACGGCGGCATCGAGCAGATCACGTCCAAGGTTTCATACGGCGAGGTCGACCTGCTGATACTGTTGCGCGATCCCTCGTCCGACGAAGAATATCGCGATACCGAAATAGGCCTTATGCAGGCCTGTGACAAATATAACGTACCCGTTGCCACCAATATTGCCACGGTCGAGCCCCTCATACTGGCGCTCGGCAGAGGCGACCTTGATTGGCGCGAACTGATGAAAGGACACAATTGATATGGCATCGATCCAAAAACCGAAGGGTACGCTCGATATATTGCCGCAGGATATGCCCGCATGGAGGTTTATCGAGGATGCGGCAAGAGAACAGTGCAGGCTGTTTGGGTTTCAAGAGATAAGGTTTCCCACTTTTGAGTCGACCGACCTTTTTTGTCGCGGCGTGGGCAATTCTACCGACGTCGTGCAAAAAGAGATGTATACGTTTATCGACAAGGACGGCGCAAGCTTGTCTTTGCGTCCCGAGGGCACGGCGTGCATAGCGCGCTCGGTTATCGAAAACGGTCTGTATGCCGGCACCATGCCGCTTAAACTGTTTTATTTTACAAACTTTTTCAGGCGCGAGCGCCCTCAGGCGGGCAGAAGCCGCGAATTCTGGCAATTCGGCACCGAACTTTACGGCAGTGACAAACCCGAGGCCGACGCAACGGTTATTGCGCTTGCCGACGGATTTTTAAAGCGTATAGGACTGTCGGGTGTAGAACTTAAGATAAATACCGTGGGATGCGAAAAATGCCGTCCCGCTTACAGACAGGCGCTCAAAGAATATTTTGCGCAATATGCCGACAAACTTTGCGACACATGCCGTCAAAGACTTGAAACAAATCCGTTGCGCATACTCGATTGCAAATGCCCCGATTGTATAGCGATAGCCGAAAACGCACCGCGAACCGTTGACTATGTTTGCGACGACTGTAAGACCAAGTTTGACAGTCTGCTTTCGCTTTTGGGTGAGATGGGTGTAAAATACATTGCCGATCCCAAGGTCGTAAGAGGACTTGATTATTACAGCGGAGCCGTATTTGAATTTATCGCGGGCGGCATAGGTGCACAGAGCGCCGTTGCGGGCGGTGGCAGATATGACGGCTTGACCGACCAGATAGGCGGTCACAAATTACCCGCTGTCGGTTTTGCCATGGGCGTTACAAGGCTTATCGCCTGTCTTAAAAACGAAGGTCTGATGCCGGACGAAGCGCCGGGTCCGGATTTGTATATTGCTTCTTTGGGCGACAGGGCGGCAAAATTTGCGCAAATTACAGCAAACAGATTGCGCCAAAGCGGTGTATCGGCCGAGGCGGATATTTGCGGCAGGTCGCTTAAAGCACAGATGAAATACGCCGACAAGCAAAAAGCACGCTATGTTTTGGTGGTGGGCGACGACGAGCTCGATCAAAACAGCGCAATATTGCAGGATATGCGCGGCGACGGCAAGATAAAGACTGATTTAAGCATACAAAATATCATTAATATTATAGGGCAATAAACCCGAGAAATAAGGAGATGACTCTCATCATGGCAGAATTACTCGGCTCATCGCGTCGCACGCATTATTGCGGCGATCTGCGCGAGAGCGATATATCAAAACGTGTTTGCGTCTGCGGTTGGGTTCAAAAGCAGCGCGACCTCGGCGGACTTATATTTATAGACCTGCGCGACCGCACGGGCATAGTTCAGCTTGCATTCGACGAAGACACCGACAAGGCGGTATTTGACAAAGCGTTTGCCGCAAGAAGCGAGTTCGTGCTTTGCGCCACCGGCAAGGTTCGCGAACGCACCAGCAAAAACCCCAATATCCCTACCGGAAATATAGAGATATTCGTAGAAGAATTAAAAGTTTTGGGCGAAAGCGAGACACCTCCGTTTGATATCAACGACGACACCAAGGCGGGTGAAGAATTAAGACTGCGCCACCGTTATCTCGACCTGCGCCGTCCCGTATTGCAGAGAAATATCGCATTCAGGCACAAGGTTGCAAAGATAACCCGTGACTATTTTGACGAAAACGGATTTATCGAGATCGAAACTCCTATACTGATACGTTCCACACCCGAGGGTGCGCGTGACTATCTTGTTCCTTCAAGGGTTCACAAGGGCAGTTTTTACGCTTTGCCTCAGTCGCCTCAGCTTTATAAGCAACTTACCATGGTGGCGGGATTTGACAGATATATGCAGATCGCGCGTTGTTTTAGAGATGAGGATTTGCGTGCCGACAGACAGCCCGAGTTTACGCAGATAGACCTTGAAATGAGTTTTGTCGACCAAGAGGATATACATAACCTTGTTGAAGGATATATAAAAAGGCTGTTTAAAGAGGCCTTGGATGTTGACATTCAAACGCCTATTCCCAGATACACTTACGATTATTGCATCAAGCATTACGGCAGTGACAAGCCGGATATGCGGTTCGGCATGGAGATAGTCGATTTTACCGACCTTGTTTCAAACTGCGAGTTCAGCGTGTTTAAAAACGCCGTTTCGGATGGCGGCAGGGTGTGCGGCATAACCGTAAAGGGCAAAGCGCATGAACTGACACGCAAAGAGATAGACAAACTTGCCGAATATGCAAAGGGCTGCGGAGCCAAAGGCCTTGCGTGGGTACGCAAAGCCGATCAGATGACCTCGTCGTTTGCAAAGTTTATGACCGAGCAAGAGATGACGGCGATATGCGAGAGGGCAGACTGCGCCGACGGCGACGTTTTGCTGATAATTGCCGACGGCGATCCGAGCGCGGTTTATACTCAGCTCGGACAACTCAGAATACATACCGCAAACCGCATAGGCATAGAGCGCACGGGATTCAAATTCTTGTGGGTGGTTGAAATGCCGTTCTTTGAATACGACAAAGAATCGGGCGAATGGCTTGCTATGCACCATCCGTTTACCGCTCCGCTCGACGAGTGCCTGCCTTATCTCGAAACCGATAAAGCCAATGTCAGAGCAAAGGCATACGACCTCGTTCTTAATGGCATAGAGCTTTCGTCGGGTTCTATCAGAATAACCGATCCCGTCTTGCAAAACAAGATATTCGAGTTGCTCGGCTTGAGCGACGAAGAAGCGCACGAAAAGTTCGGTTATCTGCTTGACGCATTCAAATACGGTGCGCCTCCGCACGGTGGCATGGGTCTCGGACTCGACCGCCTTGTAATGCAGATGTTGGGCGCCGAGTCTTTGCGCGAGGTCATTGCCTTCCCCAAGGTGCAAAACGCATCCGAGCTTATGACCGCTTGCCCCGCCGAGGTGCCTCAGCAGGCGCTTGACGACCTGGGATTAAAAGCAGACAACAAATAATAAACGCATACCCCCATACAGCCGCGTTTTTGCGACAAAACAAGGAGTTAAAGCAACAATGATAGAAGTTTGCAACATCAGCAAAAGCTTTGGCAAAAAACAGGCGGTAAAAAATCTGTCGTTTACAGCCGAGCAAGGCGAGGTTTTGGGATTTCTCGGGCCCAACGGCGCGGGTAAGTCGACCACGCTCAATATTATAACGGGATATCTTTCCGCAGATGAGGGCACCGCCCGCATAGACGGCATAGATATTCTCGAGCACCCCACCGAGGCAAAGCGCCATATAGGCTTTTTGCCCGAGATACCGCCGCTGTATCCCGAAATGACGGTTGCCGAATATCTCAGGTTTGTTTATTCTCTCAAAGGCTGCAAACTGCCCAGAGAAAAGCACCTTAAAGAGATATGCGACGTTGTGCGTATAACCGATGTTTACAATCGTCGTATACGCAATCTTTCAAAGGGTTATAAGCAGCGTGTCGGTATAGCGCAGGCACTCATCAACAGCCCCAAGGTGCTTATATTCGATGAGCCGACGATAGGTCTCGATCCGCGCCAGATAGTTGATATACGCAATCTTATCAGAATGCTCGGCAAAGACCACACGGTCATACTTTCAACGCATATACTTTCTGAGGTTCAGGCTGTCTGTGACCGTATCGTCGTTATCAACGGCGGCAAGTTGGTTGCCAACGAAAAGACCGAGGACCTTATAAACGCGGTCGAGGGCTCGCGTCGCCTTGAGGTACGCATAGTCGGCCCCGAAGATGCGGTGCTTGCCGCCTTGCGTGCTGTGCCGGGTGTTAAAACCGCATCGCTTATAGGACATCGCGACACTGACAGTGTAAGTTTTATGCTCGAATCCGAGCCGAGAGTGGATATACGCAAGCCGCTGTTCTTTATGTGCGCCAAAAATAATTGGCCTCTCGTTTCGGTCGAGGGCATGGAACTCGGTTTTGAAGATATATTCTTAAAACTCATAAGCGACGGCGACGGCTCGTCTGCCGCCGGCAAAAAAGCAAAGAGAAAGGTCGTGAGATAATATGGGTGCTATATATAAGCGCGAACTTAAATCTTATTTTATCACGCCGATAGGTTATATCTTCTGCGGTATGTTCCTTGCCGTGTCGGGCCTGCTTTTCAGTTATTTGACGCTGCTGAATAACGGCGCCGACAGCACCGATGCGGTCTCGCAGTATTTTGTATATCTTATCATAGTGTTTGCGGTGCTTTTGCCGCTTTTGACGATGAAACTGTTTTCGGAAGACAGACGTTCAAAGTCAGAGCAGATATTGCTTACATCACCGGTTTCGATAACCGGCATGGTGATGGGCAAATATCTTGCGGCAGTGACCATATATGCCGTAACGTTTATTGTCAATTCGTTTAATTTCTTTTTGCTTTATATATTCTGCAAACCCAATCCGTCGGTGATATTTGCCAATATACTCGGCATATTCCTTGTCGGATGTGCGTTTTTGGCTATCGGCCTGTTTTTGTCGGCACTTACCGAAAACCAACTTATCGCCGCCGTCACCAGCATAGGCGTTACCGTGTCTACGGTGCTTGTCGATCTGCTTGCCGAGATGGTATCCGTCGAGTGGATAAGAGTTGCGCTTAAATGGTTTTCGTTCTCGTCGAGATATGCGCCGTTTGCAAACGAGGTGCTTGACGTTACTTCGATCATCTATTATATCAGCTTTGCCGCGGTGTTCCTTTTTCTCACTGTCAGAGTGTATGAAAAACGCCGTTGGGCTTAAAGCGCGAGGGAGGTATAAATATGAATTGGAATAAGTTTTTAAAATCCTCACGCTTTAAGTACGGCACGGTAAGCATAGTGTTGACCTGTGCGTTTATTGCGCTGATATTGGCACTCAACCTGCTGCTTTCGTCGCTTAATTTGGCGGCGGGATTGCGCGTTGACTTGTCAGAAGAGGAATTTGCGTCTATAAGCGACGACTCAAAAAATATACTTGATTCTCTTTTTGCCGAAGAGGATTATAAACTCACCGTCAATTTTTGCACCGCACGTGATCTGCTTGAATCAAATGTATATGTCAGATACGTGCGTGATCTTGCTGAATCTTATGTCGAGATGTATCCCGACAATATTTCGATAAAATACCTTGATATATCGCGTGACCCGGCTTCGGTCGAAAAATATCTCGAGCAGTCGGGTTCTACCATCACCGCAAACAACGTGATAATAGAGGGAAAATATCATTATCGCATACTTACGTTTGAGGCGTTTTATCAGGTAAACGAAGATAATGAACTTTATGCTTTCAACGGCGAACTTAAATATACGGCGGCGTTTTTGCAGTGCTCTAAAAAAGAACCGCAAAACGTTGCGTTTACCGTCAAACACGGCGAAAATGTCACCGACGATATGAAACTTAAAGAGATATATCTCGATGCCGGATATACCGTGACAGACGTTGACCTTTCGACCGACGAGATCCCCGAGTCTACCCGAACGCTTATAATTTATAAGCCTACGGCGGATTTTATAGGCTATGATCCGACCAGACCCGATGCAAAAAGCGAGATCGAAAAGATCGAAGAATTTGTTGCCGAATACAACAACCTTTTGGTATTTGTGGACGCTTCGACACCCGAATTGCCCAACCTGCAGGAATATCTGCTTGAATATTGGGGTATAGGTTATAACGCTTATCACAAATTGCACGATGAAAACAAATCGTTGCAGGGCTCGGACGGTTATGCGATTATAGGCGAATATGTCGGCGAATCCGACGGATACGCTTACCAGGTGTTTAAGAGCGCGGTTTCGGGCAGCGGCGAAAAGTCTGTGTTTAACAACGCGGTGGAACTTATTGCCGACGAGTCAAAAGCGCGCAACGGCGTTACCGTAGAACATGTTATAGACACGTCGAGCAACGCTGTTTCGAGATATACCTATAAGACAGATGACGGTCAGACCACAATAACCGAAGACTCCGACCCCCATGCAATGCCGGTTATGCTTATGTCTCGGTATATGAACTATAAAAACGAAGGCGACGAGCATTATAACACGCAGATATATCAATATGTCTTGCTTATAGGCTCTACCGATTTCGCTTCAGATGACTACCTGTCAAGATCATATGCCAACAGCAGCCTTATAAACTGTGCGGCAAGACTTATTGACAACGAACGCTATAACCCCGATATCAAATCGCGCAAGTTGCTTTCTGACGATATCGAGATAGAAACCGGCACGGCAAAATTTCTTACCGTTCTTATCTCGGCGGTCGCACCCGTGATATTGCTTATCGCCGGTGTCGTGGTGTTTATCAAGAGGAGACATATGTGATGAAAAAGCAGTTTATCATCATAGGTTCGGTGTTTCTTGCCGCAATATTGCTGTTTGTGGGTTATGCGATATTAAAACCCGCCGATGACATAGATGATACGTCAGACGATAACAGCTATCAGCTCGCCGATGACACGGTGTCTGCCGCGGGTTCGCTTGAAAACAAATATATTATTGAGTTTGACGGCAGACAAAACGATATAACCACATCGATATCGCGCAATCATATATACGGCTTTGCATTGTCGCTTGCCGAGGCAAACGGCAATATATCAATAGAATTCAACGGCAGCAAAGACCTTGTCGGCGTTAATGTCAAAGGTCAAAACGGCACAAATTTTATTGCTTATAACGATTTTTATCTTTATCTCGATGACGGCACGGCATATGCCACAAACGCCGAGAGTACGCTTATTAACGCTATGCTTTCGCTTGAGGGCAAAACCGGGATCGACACCGTGCTGTTTGCTCTTTCGGGCTATGACACGGACGGAGATACCGTTGCGGGCACGGGCGGCAATGCGTTTTTATTTCCAAAGTTGTCGCGCGATGATATACAGACGCTTACCGTAAGCAACAAAAACGGCACGTTTAAAGTTATACGCAAAAAATCCGGCGACTCGAGTTCGCTCGTGTTTGCGGGTGCCGAATTTGTCGGCTATGATAAAGAAAAATTTTCGCAGTTGGTAGTAAACTCCACTTATGTCCTTTCGTCCGGCAAGATAAAAGACCCCAAATCTTTTGCCGATTACGGGCTTGAAGACGACGGCAGCGGCAACGGCTGGTTTACCTTGGTTACCACGGGTGGTGCCGCTCACAAGGTCATAATAGGCAACCTTGATCCTTCGGGAACTTATTATTATGCAAGATACGTCGGCAAAGATCATGTTTATCTTTTGCCCGCGTCTGACCTTAACGATTCGTTGCTTTTGTCGGTGGGCGATTATCTTACGGCATTGCTTGTATATCCCATTACGCAGACAACGGATGTCGCAAATATCGATAACGTGGTGCTGAATTGGTATAAAAGCGGCATAAAACTTAACGCAACGCAATTCAGCCTTATAACTCTGTCGTCAAATGCGGCGGCTTATCAGATTACGTCGTCGGACGGCACAAAGACCGACACCGAGGTCGCCGACCTTTTAAGCGACAAAACGGTGTTTACGGGCACTTATTCGTCTTGGACAGACGGTTCGCTGTTTGCGGGCATAAAGTCGGGCGATAAAGGTGAGTTTTATATCGATGTCTGCCTTATCAATTATGCGCAAAACGGCAAATATAAACTTGAATTCGGTATGTTGCGTGACGAAAGCACAAACGCATATCTGCCCGAAAGTATGCGTGCGGCTTATTCTGTTGACGGCGGCAATACTTTTGCCGACATTGATAAAACGTTGACTTTTTCGCAAAGCAACCTCGAATATAAAAAATATACGCTTGATTTTGAGTCGAGCGCCGCGGTGCAGTATGTAAGGCTTTATTTCACCATGCAGGCGGGCAAATATGTCGTTATGGACGAAATAAAAGTTTTTGCCGACGGCATCGACAGTCAACCTGTTGACGCTTTGACGGGCTCATGGCGAATAACAGAACCTTTGGCATATATTCCCGCAGGCAAAAATTTTGTCTATACCGATTCGTCAAACTTTCAGACCGCGCTTTTGCAGTCGCTGGGCACTTTAGTCGGCGACAAGGTGGTGCGCACCGGCGTGTGCGATGATCCCACAGATATCTCAACGGTCAGCAAGAGCGTTTTGGCAGAATACGGACTTGACGCCCCCGATATGTCGGCGTCGTTTGAGTTTGACGGCTGGCGCAGCACGGTGTATATTAAGCGTTCTTCCGAAGATGGTGCTTGGTATGCTTATTCTATAATCTCAAGTCTGACCACAGACGATGAATATTGCACCGACATTATCGCAAAAATAACCGACGAGACGGCCGAGTGGATGTCGTGGGACGTTGTGGATTATCTTGATCACAACCTTTTGTCGATGTATATCGACGAGATAGATACGCTTACATTTACCTTTGGCGGCAAAGAGTATAAGTTTGTCCTGTCAAAAGACAAAGACGGCAAATTAAGCGGTGTTACGCTTGACGGCAAAACGGTTGATACGCAAAGTTTCAGATACACTTATGTCTCGCTTATCAGCATTACCATCAAAGGTGAATACCAAGACGGCGACGGAGAACCCAACGAGGTGCTCAGAGTTAAAGTCGAGGGCGCAAGCAAGAGTCCCGAGATGGTATTCTATCGCGTAACCACCAGCAAGGCTTATTATACAATTGACGGCCAAGGCAAATATTATGTCTTGCTCGATACCGTAAATACCGTAAAATACAAGGTACAGCAGCTTTACGAAGGCAAAGAGGTTTCGCGTTCATGAGGCGTGCGGCTGTTTTGATGCTTTGTTTGCTTTTGTGTACGGCGCTCGTTTCGTGCGGTAATATCGATTATCAACCGTTGAAAGATGCGGCTTTGACGACCGCGGCACTTGATAAATATTCCGCAGATTATTATATTGAGGTCAGTTTATCCGACGGCTCGATTAATTTGCTTTATCTTAACGGCAGTTACTCGGTCGACAAGGTCGCCGAACTGCTTGCACGCAACAGCTCACAGACTTATCTCGGCGATGCGTGGCATGAGACCGAATATTATGACGGTGAGGCGCTTTATAACGCTGAGGGCGATGACAAATACAAGGTCATATGCACGTTCGGCGAGGTGCTTGAGCAAACGGTATATGCTACCGTGCCCGTTATAGATCAAGACAAAGTATCGCGTATTTCGATATCCGACAACAAAAGCGGTACGCTGTATAAGTTTGTTGCCAAAGATATGGATGAATATGAGTTTAACACGGTTGGCGATAATATATATACGCTTTCCGCACTCAGAAAACCGCAAAAAGACCTGACTGAATATTCGGATCTTGATTGCGAGTACACCGTATCAACGCTTGACGGCACCGAATGTGTGACCGGTTGGCAGATATCATACCGCATCTCGCTGTTTGACACACCGCCTTACGCCGCAGGTACAAAGCAGGACATAAACGACTATCGCCTTGATATCACGGTGCGTATAAGAGTGAAATTAAAGTCGATAGGGCAACAAATTTTGCTTCCGACTATTGACAAAGATGCCTATACTGTGATAGAATCAAGCCAAGATACAGAATAAATAATTCAAACGGGGTGCCGATTGCGGCTGAGATCATACCCGACGAACCTGATGCGGTTAGTACCGCCGAAGGGATTTTGATTTGCAAGGCGTTTTTGCGTCCTCCGTTTGTTTTATAAATAAACGGAGGATCTTTTTATGCAAAATTCAAACACAAAAAAACTTGTTACAACAGCGGTAATGATTGCGCTCGGCACGGCAATAGCCGTTATATGCGACCTGATACCGTTTTTAAACCCGCCGTTCGGCGGCACGATAACCATTTGCTCTATGTTGCCTTTGGTGCTTGTTGCATGGATGTACGGCACAAAATGGGGACTTAAAGCGGGACTTGTATACGCCGTATTGCAGATGCTGACGGGATACAGCACCGTTTCGGGCATTTTTACACCCGGCGAAGACGGCACATGGCTGATAAAGGCCATAGTTATAGTCTTGATCGATTATATACTTGCATATACCGTCATGGGCCTTGCGGGTATATTCAGAGACCGTCTTAAAAAAACATCCGCACTGGTGTGCGGAGCGCTTGTGGCACTTTCGGTGCGCTATTTGCTGCATATAATATCGGGCGCTATCTTTTACGGCTCTTATGCCGAGTGGTTCTTTACCGAAACGGTCATCGCCGATACGGCGTTTGCTTCGTGGATAATGTCGACATTTAAAGGCGCGTCATTGGCTGTCGTTTATTCGATCGTTTACAACGGCTGTTATATGATACCCGAGATAATAATAACCGCCATAGGTGCCGCCGCCGTGTCAAAATTGCCCGTTGTGCAAAAACAGTGATCTATAACAACAAAAAGTCGGCGATTGCCGACTTTTTGTTATTTAATGCCTTTTGTCTAATGCACTTATTGCGTCCACTGTGCGTATACCGTGGTGTTTGCCGCGGGCATAACAAAAGAGCCGTTGATTTTATTACCGCTCGCTGCCGAGTCGAACCAACCATTGCTGTCATAACCGTTTATGTTGCTTTTCGCCTCGGGCAAAGCTATTGTCTCGTCGTATCCGAGTCTATATGTTATGGCAAAAGATTGGACGGTGACAGATTGATATTGATCTTTTTGTGAATGGTCAACCGCTCCGATGCGTATAGGGTATTGTGAGTTAGTCGGCGTATTGGAAATATTGCCGTTGTAATCAATTACTTTTTTGTCGTTTTGTTTAATAATAAGTGAATAACGGCGAGTAGCGTGCTGCCATTCAAAAACTAAATCAGCATTGCCCGCGGTTACAGTCTGTGTTTGTTTAATACGGGTGCCAACCCATAATTCAACTGTTCCAGTACTAACTACATCTATAGTATATTGGGTGTCATCTTTGCTATTCCAATTGCCAAATGCCAAGGTGATGCCATCAAGTGAAGCGATATTTAACTTTTCTGTAATCCTAAAATCTTTATTCCAATCAATACAAACTCCGGTGTCGACATATTGTTTAAAACCGTCTGTATCTGTATCTGTCGTAAATTCTTTATTCACCCCAAAGTCAAGTGTAAGCTCGTTTATAAGCCAATCTTTTGTTTGCTTGTCTTTATATTTTTCGGCGATATCTTGGGGATAAACGATCTTTTTTGCCGCTGTGTCAAATACGATATATCTTTCTTCGTCACCGAGATAATAAAAAACATTGTTTTTATTGCTCGGAGCAACGTCCATATCTATGCCGTTGGCTTTAAGTTCGGCATCGGCGGAATCTTTTGTTATTTTGTCGCCGTAGGCCTGCATTGCCGCAAGCACTGTGTTTGCCGTATTTGCAAGCTGTATGTCGGCCGAGGTGGCTGCCTTGTCGACAACATCGGAAAAAGTAGGTATAAGCACTGCGGCGAGTATGGCAATAACGGCAATTACCACAACAAGCTCTATTATCGTAAATCCTTTTTGCTTTTTTATATGCGGTTTCAAGATTGTCGCACCTCCGTTTTTTGTTTATGTACGCCTAATACTATATTAGGCGTACATAAATTGCGGCAAAAGGCACGTTATGAACAAAAAATTCATTATTAATACAACTAATGCTCAAATACTGCTTGACAAAATGCAAGTTATCGCTTATAATATGGAAAAAATGTACGCCTAATATAGTATTAGGCGTACATTTTTACAGTGTAATAATAAAAAGCGCTTGCCGGCAAGCGCTTTTTCGTTATACAAAAAGG
>CAYOCM010000012.1:0-18712 GCA_964402515.1 uncultured Ruminococcus sp.
CCGCCTCGGGGTTAGGAATCTGAACATCATAGAGCATCTTGAGGGCGCTCTTTTTGGCCTCTTTTTTGCTCATACCCTGGTGAATGATAAACGGCTCGGAGAGCTGTTTTTCAACCGAAAATACAGGGTTGAGCGAGGTCATAGGTTCCTGGAATATAACCGATATCGCGTTGCCGCGGATATGGTACATCTCGTTCATCGAAAGCTGTGTAAGCTCTTTGCCCTCAAATTTCACGCTGCCTTCGGCTATATAGCCGTTGTCGTCAAGCAGTCGCAATATGCTCATTGCAGAAACCGATTTGCCCGAGCCCGACTCACCGACTATGCCGATGGTTCTGCCGGGTTCAAGGCTGTAAGACACATCATTGACGGCCTTAACTATACCCTTGCGGGTTTTAAAATAGGTGTGCAGGTTATTAACTTCAAGCAAAGCCATAATTATTTACCCTCCTCACCTTTCGGCGCTCGACTTGGGATCCATAACATCCCTGAGCGCGTCGCCGATAATATTAATGCATATAGTAGTAGTAGCAAGGAACAAAGAGGTATAGATCCATCTCCAAGGAAAATGTTTTACGATCTCAATATCTCTGATGCTGCTAAGCATATTGCCCCATGTGGGCTCGCCCTGAATACCGTAGCCGAGGTAAGACAACGACGACTCGGTAAGCATACATGATGCAAAGTCAAGCGTTAATGTAACTATGATGACCGAGATAATGTTAGGCAATATATGCTTGAATGCTATTTTTGACTCTTTAACGCCCATCGACTTGGCTGCGGTTACATACTCGTTTTCACGAGTGACAAGCACCTGTCCGCGTATCAGTCTTGCGAGACCGGTCCACGACAAGAAGCCCAAAATACACATGGTTAGGAACATCTTTGTCTGCTGATCCGGTATCTTTGCCATAAACGATGAAAGTATCATTGCAAACGGCAAGAACGGTATTGCCGAGAATATCTCGGTAACACGCATCAAGAACATATCGACCTTGCCGCCAAAGTAACCCGAGATACAACCGACGATTATGCCGATGATAGTCGAGATAACAACCGCAACTATACCTGCGGTAAGCGTAGTTCTTGAACCTATAATTATACGGTGCAGAATATTCTTGCCATTTTCGTCGGTACCGAATGTATAGCCTTTATTGCCCCATTTTTGAAGGAGTTTGCCATTTTCGTCGACGGTATAAGTTTGGAAACCGGACGCAAAAACTTTGGCAGCCTTTTCGACGGTTTTTGGGGTAGTGCACTGATCAAGCAAATCCTCACCCCAAACGTGAACATTGCCGAGATTTGTGACGCCGGCATAGTGACGTATGCCCGCGGTGATATCAACATAATACTCGCCCTCTTCAAGTGCGGGAGGAGCTACAAACGAATTCGCCTGATGATTAAACATCGAGCCCGCATACCAAACACTGTTGTCCGAAAGTGTATAGACTGCATTATCGTACGTAGCGTCAATAGCAACTATCGTGGCATTGCGCTCTTTAAGAAGCTCCTTTAAAGCAATCGGCTGAGCATCTACGGCATAACTTGATTTGACCTCAAGATATGACTGTGTTTGGCTGACACCTTGGAGTATAGGCTCATAATCAGAGCCGTCTGCGGGTGCTTTTTTAATGGCGATAGCCTTTGAACCCGTGAATGCGATATCCTCTATAAGTATTTTTTCGAAAATAGCGTATTGATTTATTGTTGCAAAATAATCGATGTTTTCGCAGGTATTGGTGTTGCCCCAGATGTGTACTGTGCCGTCATTCATAAGAATTGCCGTGACCTGATATCCGCATATAAGTTTTTTGACATTTGCAACATCAACGCCGTTGTTATAGATATCCTCGGGAATAAGAACAACAGAGCTGAAATGTTCATCGGGTCTGCCGAACTGGCCGAGGTTAGAGAAGCCCCAACCGTAAACTTTGCCGTCATCGCCTATGGCAATAGCATGGTCATAACCGGCTGCGGCATAAAGTATGTTGGCATTTTGAACCTCTTCGGGAATGTCGGCAAGATCAATATATCCATTGTCGCTCCACGAAACGGTTGAGCCCCAAACGTATACCTTACCCGCATTCGAAAGGCCGACACTGAACGGTCCGTAAGAAGATACACTCTTTATGTCATTTTGCAATTCGGCAGGCATATCAAGCATCGAATTGATAGGCGGAATATTTTTCTGAGTTGTTTCGTTATAAGCGTTATAGTACTTGGGAATAAAGAAAGGGCCGATATAAGCAAACGCAAACATCAATACCAGCAATATAAGCGCCGCCACCGCAAGCTTGCGGCGAAAGAAATTTTTAACTATCTGTTTGCCGGGGCTGACGATAGCTTCGACGTCCGAAACACTCTGCTGACCGTATTTGTCGGTACCGAGTACCTCATCGGCATAAGTTTTGCTGCCGCCGAAGAACAGGCGCTTAAACCAACTTGCGCGCTTTTTGGGTGCAGAGGAGTTATTCTTTTTATCTTTGCTCATTTTAATATACCTCCTCGATTATTTATTGACTCTGACGCGCGGGTCGACAAGGCCGTAGACTATATCTATGATCAGGTTGCCGAGCAATGCTATAACGACATAGAACAATTGCAAGAACATGATGAGGTCACGGTCACTGGAATTCAGCGCATTAATCATCATCTTGCCCATACCTTTAACGCCGAATGTCTGCTCAATGACAACAGAACCCGAGAATATACCCAGGAACCATCCGACGACAAGCGTAACAATGGGAATCAAAGCGTTGCGCCATGCGTGGCTGTATATAACAACTTTTTCACGCAAGCCTTTTGCGCGTGCGGTTTTAATGCAGTCCATCGAGAGTGCCTCAATCATCGAGGCACGCACATATCTGGTCATACCGCCCAAAGAACAGAATGTAGAAACTATAAGCGGTAATGCCATGTAATACATATATGTACCAAACGGGTCGCCCTGACCTGCCCAACCTTGCGGCGGCAAACAATCCAATTGCACACAGAATATCCAAATAAAGACGAGTGCTATCAGGAACGTCGGCAAACTGTAACCGATTATGGTAAGTATCTGCATTATCTTGTCACCTATCTTACCGCGCTTGACAGCACAGTGGATTCCCAAAGGAATCGTTATGCCGAGCGCAAGTATGGTAGCAAAAACATTCATGATAATGGTGTTTTTCATAGGCGCGGCAACAACCTCAATGACAGGTTGTCTCTGGTTCGACTCGGAAACGCCGAACTCGCCCTGCAAAAGGCCGCGGAATTCACCGCCATAATAAGGACAAATGCCAACCCAACGCAGATATTGCACTACTTTGCTGGGGTTGTCTGTGCCGAACTGCCTCTGGTAATTCAAATAGGTCTTATCCCATTCTTCTTGATATTTTTCGCCCAACGTACTGCGAAGCGGCTTCATTTCAGTGTCTGTCTTAACAAAGGCACGGTCGCCCCATGCGGTATTGTACAGCCAGAACATAAGAAAAGACAGTATAATGAGCACAAGCAGCATATATGCTAACCTTTTAACGATATACTTTCCCATATCTTTTTATCCTTTTGTTTCAGTATTTGCTGCAAAAATGCAGACTTTATATATAAAAAGCAACCATCGGCTTTATTATTTTCAAAGTTATGTTGCGAGGGTAAAAGTTAAATAACAATGCAAAAAAAGATTACATAAAGGTTGCAGGAAGGGGCACGAAGCCCCTTCCTGCCTAAGACATCATTAAATGATGATTTTTTGAAACAAAACCGATTAGTCGGCTATGGTCCAATCGATCAGTGCGTTTGCGGGACCCCACAGCGGGTTGGTGGGATTTTCTTTAACGCCCTGAATCTTGGTGTTGTAAACATCGAAATACTGGTTGGAGTAGAGGGGAATTTCAGGAAGCATAGCATTCCATCTCTGTTCGAAATACATCCACCAAGTTGCATACTGCTGGTTCTGCTCCTCTTGAGTACCGGTGCAGTTATAAACCATTGCCATGGACAGGAAATCGAGACCAAGGACATATTTGGTGCCTTCAACTTCGATATAAGCATCGCCGTTGTCGTCAACTTTAACGTCGCCGGCAGATACGCCGTCGCCGAACTTGTTGTAAAGCGAGTCATAATCTTCGCCGAATTTCTTGCCGTCGAGGTTGATGTAACCCGAAGCAACGGTGCCGTCAGCATAGATAATGTCGGCAGCATCCATCAGGTACCACTGCGAGTAGTCAAGGAACATTTCGTTATCAACGGTGCAGTTCCAAGAATAGTCATAAACCGCAGAGTTGAAGCCGGTAGCAAAGTTAAATGCCGAGTAGGTGGGAGTGCCGCCGTAGGTAGCTCCGCCGTAATCCTGCTGATAAAGTTCTGCAAGCATTGCCGCAAAGCTGCCGGTGGAATACTGAACGGTCATGCCGATGTTCGTGATGTTGGAAGAACCGGCAAATTCGTCTTCAAGCAGGTCGGTGAACTCGTTGGGAGTGGTGCCGAACCAGTTGATTACGAGAGGCATATAGTAGTAATCGCCAACCTGAGTTGTTTTATAAGCGCCGTCTTTGGAAGCGTAAGTCTTGTCAGCTTCTTTAATATCGGAAGCGGGGATCTGCTTGTAACGGACACCGGTGGTGTATTCGTTGCCGTCTTTGTCATATACCCAACCGTCAGCTTCAAGAAGAGCGATAGCTTTGTTGGTGTCTTTTGCGTAGTCCTGAAGCTTGATCATAGACTCAACAGCCTTGTATGCCCAGAACTGTTTGTAGTAAGGTCCGTGAACAACGCCGCCGTAACCGCCGGTGAATTTCTTTGCAAAGTCAGGACGGTCAAGCGAATAAGCGATAGCTTGACGAACAGCCTCAAACTGAATAGGACCAAAGTCGGATCTGAAACCGAGTTTGCCGTAGCCGGCACGGCCATAGTCGACCTCGTCGAATTTGCCGTCGCTGCCGTTAACGAGCTCAAGTGCGCTCAAAGTAACATCGCCGCCGGTAACGCCCATCAAAAGGTCAACCTCGCCGGTTCTGAGTGCTTCGATCATGGTTTCGGTAACAACATACTTATAAACGATAGTCTCTATCGAGGGTTTGGTACCTTCATAGTTGCCTTTGTAATAAGTGTTGCGTTTAAGAGTTGCAGAGCTGTTGGTAGTATCATAGCTCTCGATATAATAGGGGCCGGAGTACGGATAAGTGTGATCTGCGTTGAAAGCAGTGTTCTTGATGTGATCGGCGGTGGTGTATTTGCCTTCGTCGTTCTTTGCATAGAAAGCGTCGGTGAGATAGCAGCCTTCGCCATCGTCTTTGATCTCGGCTTCGCCTATCCATTTTTTCGCATACTGAGCAGTGAATGCAGCGTATGTGGTGTCATAGTAGTAAGGAAGGTGATCGGAATGAACGGTTACAGAGAACTTGTAGTCGCCCAACATTCTGACGCCGGTGAATATTTTGGAAACGCCGTCTTCGCCGTCGTTGCTGCCGTCATATTTTTTGTAAGCGTCGTAACCGACAAGAGTCATGCCGGCTCTGTTGGTGGTGCCCGAAGCCTGGTCGGCAACAGGAGACGAGAAAGTCAGAACGTATGCAAGATAGTCCTTAGAAGTAACAGCAGAGCCGTCACTGAATTTGAGGTCGTCATAAATCTCGATCTCGAAAGTTTTGGAACCGTCGTCGTTAACGGTCTCGGTGTGAGACTTAACAACGGTGTCGTTCCAAACATAGCTGCCGTCTTTGCCGGCAACAACGGTACCGAGTTCGGTGGTAAGGCTGTTGATGTCGTTGTCAGCAGCGCCGGGGTTGGAAACACCGAAAGACGAGTAGTGGAACAAGCCACCGAGTTCGGTAGAGTTACCGAGGATTATAGTGTTCTTGCCGGCTTCAGCAGTTCCGCTGGTAGTGCTCGAGGTGTCGCCCGAGGGGTCATCGCTTGTATCCGTGGTGGGAGAGCAAGCGGCAACCATCGTTGCAACCATCAGGAGAGCCAGCAGAAGAGCAAAAATTTTTGTTTTCTTCATTTGCGGATTCCTCCAAATTAATTTATATAGTAACGCGATGCGCTAATATATTTTGATTTTAACCTATGCCGTATGCAACGGCAACAAAATATTTTCGTTGATTATAGCATATAAAACGGCTGTTGTCAACCTTTAATCGGCATTAAATTGCATTTTTTGCGATATTTTTGCATACATTCGGGCGGTTTTTTGCAATTTTTAAAATCGCAAAATGCAAAACCCTTAAAAGTTAATGCAGTGATTATATCACACTTTATTCGTTAATGCAATAGGCAACCGGCACTTTTTTGCTGTTAAAAACGCACAAAATTTGCATTTTAAACAAGCACCGCACGGCCATTTGTGCAATTAATCGCAAAATGTCGCCGAATATATGAATAAAAATGCATTTGAGGGTGTGCCGGCGAATGTGTGCACATACGCAAAGCGGGCTCGCATACGCGCGCGAATTTTGACATATGCAAATTTCATTTTGAGTCTTTACAGTTTATGCACGACCCAGCCGTGCCGACTCTGCCTCTTTAAGAGCAAGCAGCACCGAAGCCTTTGCGTCTTCGGGGCGGCAGCGTTCGGGATACACCCCGTCGTTTATGCATTTGATAAAATATTCTATCTCGTTATAATATGCATCATCGGTCGCGCCGTATCCCGTTATGTCGGGGTGATAAGGTTCGGCGCGGTGAGGATAGACGGTAACGACGCCTTTATCAAACTCAACAGTCGCGTTTTGCATATCGACACGGTATCCGAATGAAAACGGATAGCCGATATATGCGATATCGTCGGTTGCGTTTATCACCTTGTCGTGATAAATATAATTGGTAGAAACTATATCGTCGGCGCTGTTTTTAAAATATTTGCGTGCGGATGTCACAACCCTCTCGGGTTCGCCGAAACAAAGCCTGATAAAATCGGTGTCGTGGATATGCTGGTCAAACAGCCCTCCCCCGCCTTTTTCGGCGGTGATTATCCAATCTTGCCACGACGGATTGTTTTCGTGGTCGGCATATCCGCCGCGCCAAAAGAATCCGCCCTTAACATTGCCAAACGTTTTTTGCGTGATCACATCCTGAAGATAAACATATTCGCGCCAAAAATGCAGACATTGGCCTATCATCAGCAGCTTGCCATGTTTTTTTGCGGTTTCAAGCATCATATCGCACTGTTCGCCGTCAAGCGCCATGGGCTTTTCGCACATAACATGGCAACCTGCGGCAAGCGCCTTGCGCGACAATTCGCAGTGCAAATATGTCGGAGCAACAACGTCGACAACATCAAGCGACTCATTTGCCAACATTTCATCAATCGACATATATTTATTAATGGAAGAAAAATCGCGTTCACGCTCGGTGCCCATATTAAAAGCGCGAGTGCATGTGCCGTCAAGGCGTGTTTTTTCAACGTCACATATCGCCGCAAGCGTTATGTCGGCGCCGTCTTTGATGAGTTTTTGATACATATCGACATGGTGCGAACCCATACGCCCTATGCCGACAACGGCTATTTTAAGCATAATTTTATTCCTTTACGGCAATAACGGCACATTCAAACGGTGACAGCGTCATTTTTTTGCCGTCGATATTTTGCCTGTTGTAGTTCGAAAGCAACATTTCGCCGCATTCAAAAGGCAAAGTTATCTCTTTTTGTGACGGGCAGAAAGAGCATATCACGGCGATTTTTTTGTCGCCCTCTCTTACATACGCTATGATATCGTCATGCTCAAGCAATATGGGCTTGATGTCACCGAATGTAAATGTTTGATTATATTCGTTGCTCTTGCGCAAAGCTATCATCCGCTTATAATAGTTGAGCACGCTGTCTTTGTCGACCTGCTCATCGGCGGCATTGACCGACGCATAATCGGGATGTACTTTCACCCACGGGGTACCGACGGTAAAGCCGCCGTTTTTTTCGTCATTCCAGGGGAACGGCACGCGAGCGTTGTCGCGGCTGTATCTTTGAACCGCTTTTATCGCCTCGTCGGGCGAAAATCCGTCGGCGATTGCAAGTTTATAATGATTTTTGGTCGATATATCGTCAACCTGATCGATAGAATCAAAATGCGTGTTTGTCATTCCGAGTTCCTGTCCCTGATAAATAAACGGAATGCCTCTTAAAAAGAAGAACAGCGTGCCCAGCATCTTTTGCGAAAGCGGGCTTACATATTGATCGGGCAAATATTTTGCGCAGGCGCGGGGATAATCGTGGTTTTCAAAATAAACGGCTCCGAATCCGACCTTTTCTGTCGCAAGTTGCGACGCAAACATTTTGTCGCGCAGGTTCGATATAGGCCATTCCCACGGGCGCATACAGGTGTGCCAGCCGTGGCCGCGCGCATAAAGTTCGCTGTATGTAAAATCAAACAGCGTGTCAAAATAGCCGTCTTTGCCTATATATGCGCCGAGTTCTTCATAAGGCACACCAGCCGCTTCGGCAACCGTCATACACTCGTATTTGTCAAATGTGTTTTTGCGCAATTCGGTCAAAAGATCGCCTATGCCGGGATAATTGCGTGTCGGTCCGTAGCAGTCCACCATGCCGTCGGGACCATCGGCGGGCAACGACGAAAGCGTGGGTTCTTTTTTTATATGAGTTATCGCGTCTATGCGAAAACCTCCGAGGCCTTTGTCAAGCCAATAGTTTATCATATCATACAGTTTTTGGCGCAGTTTGGGATTTTCCCAATTAAGGTCGGGCTGTTTTTTTGAAAACAGATGCAGATACCATCTGTCGCCGCCTACATTCTCCCACGCAGAGCCGCCGAACATCGAGCGCCAGTTGTTGGGCGGAGCGCCGTGGCTCTCGCGGAACCAAAAATATCCCGCCTCTTCGCTGTCGGGGTCGGCAAGTGCTTTTTTAAACCAAGGATGCTCGTCCGAACAATGATTCAGCACCAGATCCATCAGTATCTTGATGCCGCGCCTGTTTGCTTCGTCAATCAAAACATCCATATCTTCTTTTTTGCCGAATATGGGATCTATGTCGTAGTAGTCGGAGATATCATATCCGCCGTCGTCCATCGGTGAACGGTAGACGGGACAGATCCAGATTATATCTATACCGAGATCCTTTAGATAATCAAGCTTTGAAACGATGCCGTTGATATCGCCGATGCCGTCGCCGTTTGAATCGCAAAAGCTGCGGGGATATATTTGATAGGCTATTTTGTTTTTCCACCAATTTTTGTTTTTAGTCATAATAGCACACTCCCTTCAAAAAAATTTTATCACGACGCACCGCAAAATGCAACAAAAACCATAAAAAATAATGTCAAAAAACTTGCAAACCGCGCGATTGTATGATATATTATAAGTTGGTTTTAAGTGTACAAGTATTTGCGGGTACATTATGCAACATTATTATATAACTCAGGAGGACAAGTGTTATGGCACTTTCTAAAGAGCAGATCGCAGCAAAGACCGAGGAACTCAAGGTGTTTATCGCAGAACACAAAGATACCGAGGGCCCTCTTATGCCGATCATGCAAAAGGCGCAAAACCTGTTTGGCTATCTTTCGTTTGAAACGATGGAGCTTATCGCCGATTCGCTCGGTATTCCCACCAGCGACGTTTACGGTGTGGCAACCTTCTATGCACAATTCACTCTTACCCCCACCGGCGACTATGTTATCAGCGTCTGCACGGGCACCGCATGCTATGTCAAAGGCGCGGGCGCCGTTCTCGACAAAGTCAAATCGACTCTTAACATCGAGGCAGGTCAGACTACTGCCGACGGCAAATTCTCTATTCGCGACACGCGCTGCCTGGGCTGCTGCGGTCTCGCACCCGTAATGATGATAAACGACGACGTTTACGGCAGAGTTACCCCCGACGCCATCGAGGGCATACTTGCAAAATACTGATATCAACGAGGCTTTTATGACAGTTTCGCAGCTCATAGACGAGGCGGGATTCAAAACGCTGAATATGCCGTCACCCGATATGGCGGTAGGCGGTTGCTTTGTCGGTGATCTGCTCGACAACGCCATGAGCCGAGCGTCAAAAGGTCAATGCTTTGTCACCGCGTCAAGCGGCGTCAACGTTGCCGCTGTTGCGGCACTCGTCGAGATGCCGTGCGTGATATTATGCGAGGGCGTGATGCCGGACGAGCTTTTGCTTTCGTCGGCGGAAGCGCGCGGTATAAATATGGCCGTTTCGGATATGCCCGCATTCGAGACCTGCCTTATAATAGGCTCTTTGCTCGGCGTATGAACGATATATCTCTGCATCTGTTGGATACGGTTCAAAATTCGATAACGGCAAACAGCAAACATATTGCCGCTACGATAGACGAAACCGACAATATGTTTTGTATCTCGGTTGTCGACGACGGCGACGGTATACAAAAAAACATATTGCCGTATGTCGCAAACAGATCTTATACCACGCACACAGAGCGCGGCGGCGGACTGGGGCTTGCGTTATTAAAGCATAACGCCGAGATAACGGGCGGAGAATTTGAGATATACAGCCGCTCAAAGATAGCCTGCCGTGTGTTTCACGGCACGGCGGTATATGCCGAATTTGTCAAAAACGGCAAAAGCGCTTTGCCGCTCGGAGACATCGTATCTACGGTGTGCGCGATACTGTCGGGGCTCGGCAATGCCGATATGCGTTTCAGGCATATATTCAGCAGCGGAGAGGCCGAACTCGATACCTCGATAATGCGCAAAGTCATCGGAGATATACCTTTGTCGGCGCCGTTTGTTATAAAATGGGCTCGCGACGAGCTGAATTATCAGTATAATCAAAAAGAATAATAAAAATAAACTATAACCCGAAAGGATCTATCAAAGCATGAAAACATTGCAGGAACTTGCCGCGATCAAAGAGAAGATGAGCAGAGAAGTCTCGCTTCGCGAAGGCGAAAACGGCATACGCATCGTTGTCGGCATGGCAACTTGCGGCATAGCCGCAGGCGCAAGAGAGGTCTTGCATGCATTTGTTGAAGCAGTCGCAGAAGACGGGCTTTATAAAAAAGCCATCGTTTATCAGTCGGGCTGCATCGGCATGTGCGAGCAGGAACCCGTTGTCGAGGTCATCGAGCCCGGCAAAGAAAAAGTCACTTATGTTAAAGTCACCCCCGAAAAAGCACGCAAAATAGTAGCCGAACATATTAAAAACGGCAATCCCGTCACCGAATATACCCTCGGCGACGCACAAATATAATAAAACGGAGGATATTGCAAAATGATTCGTGCTCATGTATTGGTTTGTGCAGGCACAGGCTGCACCTCCTCCGGCAGCGCCGCCATACGCAAAGCGCTGGCGGAAGAGCTTGAGAAAAAGGGCTTGCAGGACGAAATCGAAATAGTTCACACCGGTTGCTTCGGCCTTTGCGCACTCGGCCCCATCATGATAGTCTACCCCGAAGGCGTCTTTTATTCGTCAGTCACGGCAGAAGATGTTCCCGAAATCGTCGAAGAGCATCTGCTTAAGGGACGCATAGTCGACCGCCTGATATATCGCGACCACACCATTAAAGACAAGGTCGACCACAAAGCTCTCTCGCTGGGCGACACCTCGTTCTATAAGAGCCAAAAGCGCGTTGCTCTGCGCAACTGCGGTGTCATCAACCCCGAAAACATCGAAGAATACATCGCTATGGACGGCTATGCCGCTCTCGGCAAAGTATTGACCGAAATGACTCCTCAGCAGGTCATTGACACCATACTCGCTTCGGGTCTGCGCGGCAGAGGCGGCGGCGGTTTCCCCACCGGTCGCAAATGGCAGTTTGCAGCCGACCAGACTCTTGAAAACAACCCGAATGCAGACAAAAAATATGTTGTCTGCAACGCCGACGAAGGCGACCCCGGCGCATTCATGGACAGATCGGTGCTTGAGGGTGACCCTCATGCCGTTCTCGAGTCTATGGCAATTGCCGGCTATGCTATCGGCGCAGATCAGGGCTATATCTATGTCCGCGCGGAATATCCCATTGCCGTCGAGCGTCTGCAGATAGCTATCGATCAGGCACACGAATACGGTATGCTGGGCAAAGACATATTCGGCACCGGATTTAACTTTGATATCTCGTTGCGTTTGGGCGCAGGCGCATTTGTCTGCGGCGAAGAGACCGCGTTGCTCACATCTATCGAGGGCAACCGCGGCGAACCCAGACCCCGTCCTCCGTTCCCCGCAGTCAAGGGCCTTTTCGGACATCCCACCATCATCAACAACGTCGAAACATATGCCAACGTCGCACAGATCATACTTAAAGGTGCCGACTGGTTTGCCTCGATGGGCACCGAAAAATCAAAAGGCACCAAGATCTTTGCACTCGGCGGCAAGATAACCCACACCGGCCTTGTCGAGATACCCATGGGCACTCCCCTGCGCACGATAATCGAAGATATCGGCGGCGGCGTTCCCGGCGGCAAAAAGTTTAAGGCCGTTCAAACCGGCGGTCCTTCGGGCGGCTGCATTCCCGCACACCTGCTTGACACACCCGTTGACTATGACACTCTCGTCGCAATGGGCTGTATGATGGGCTCGGGCGGCATGATAGTCATGGACGAAGACAACTGCATGGTCGACATCGCCAAGTTCTTCCTTGAATTTATAGTCGACGAATCCTGCGGCAAGTGCACTCCCTGCCGCGTGGGCACTCGCAGAATGCTTGAGATACTTACCCGTATCACCGAGGGCAAGGGCGAAGAAGGCGATATAGAGCGCCTTGAAGAGCTCGCCAACATGATAAAGACAAACTCGCTGTGCGCGCTCGGTCAGACCGCTCCCAACCCCGTTCTTTCAACGCTCCGCTTCTTCCGCGACGAATACGAAGCTCACATCAAAGAGAAGCGTTGCCCCGCCGGCAGCTGCAAAGCGTTGGCAAGATACGTCATCGACCCCGAAAAGTGCAAGGGCTGCAGCGCATGCTCGCGTAAATGCCCCGTCGGCGCCATCACGGGCGAGATCCGCAAGCCGTTCGTCATCGATCAAAGCAAGTGCGTCAAGTGCGGCACCTGCGTTGATGTCTGCAAGTTCGGCGCGATCAGCAAGAAATAAGGAGGAGTATATAGATGAAAACTGTAACTCTTACTATCGACGGTATCCAGGTAACCGTCCCCTCGACATATACTATACTCGACGCCGCAAGAGAAGCTCACGTCAACATTCCCACACTGTGCTATCTTAAAGACGTCAACGAAATAGGCGCATGCCGTCTGTGCGTTGTCGAAGTCGAAAGAGCCAGAGGCTTGCAGGCAGCATGTGTTTCGCCCGTAAGCGAAGGCATGGTAGTTCACACAAACACACCCGCTTTGCGTGAATCGCGCAAGCTTAACCTTGAGCTTTTGCTTTCAAACCACAACCGCGAATGCACCAGCTGCATACGTTCGGGCAACTGCGAACTGCAAAAACTCTGTCAGGAATACGGCGTTGACCGTTACGGCTTTGAAGGCTGCAAGACTCACACCGAGGCTCCCGATGCCGTTTCGCCCTCTATCGTTCGCGATAACAGCAAGTGCATCAACTGCCGTCGCTGCATAGCAACATGCAACAAGGTTCAGGGCATAGGCGCTATCGGCATGTCAAAGCGCGGATTTAAATCCACCGTCGGCTGCATCTACGGCAAGTCGCTGGCAGAATCGCCCTGCATCAACTGCGGTCAATGCATACTCGCCTGCCCCGTAGGCGCTTTGCATGAAAAAGAGTCGATCGATGAAGTCTGGGCTGCTATCAAAGACCCCTCAAAGCATGTTGTCGTTCAGCCCGCACCCGCAGTGCGCGCCACCATCGGCGAAGAATTCGGTCTGCCCATGGGCACATCCTGCACAGGCAAACTTGTTTCGGCTCTGCGCAGACTGGGCTTTGACAAAGTGTTTGACACAGACTTTGCGGCTGACCTTACCATTATGGAAGAAGGCACCGAGCTTATCCATCGCCTCACAGAGGGCGGCGTTCTGCCGATGATAACCTCGTGCTCGCCCGGCTGGGTCAAATACTGCGAATCGTTCTACCCCGAATTCATCCCCAATCTTTCGAGCTGCAAATCTCCTCACGAGATGCTCGGTGCGGTAATCAAGAGCTATTATGCAAAAAAAGCCGGCATTGACCCCAAAGACATCTATGTCGTTTCGGTCATGCCCTGCACTGCGAAGAAATATGAAGCAAAACGCGAAGAACTCTCGGTAGACGGTCTCGCCGATGTCGATGCGGTACTCACCGTTCGCGAAGCCGCACGTATGATAAAAGCGGCAGGCATCGACTTTGCGCGTCTGCCCGACGAAGAATTTGATTCTGTGCTCGGTGAATCGACCGGTGCGGGCGTCATATTCGGTGTCACCGGCGGCGTTATGGAAGCTGCTTTGCGTACCGTATATGAAAAAGTCACCGGCAAAACTCTCGAAAACATCGACTTTGTCGCCGTTCGCGGCATTGAAGGCGTTAAAGAGGCCGAGATCGACCTTGGCGGCAAAAAGATCACCGTTGCGGTTGCAAGCGGCACCGGCAACGCGTCAAAACTGCTTGACGCCGTCAAGAGAGGCGAAAAGGATTATACATTCATTGAGGTTATGGGCTGCCCCGGTGGCTGCGTAACCGGCGGTGGCACTCCCATAGTTGACGCTACCACAAGATGCTATGTTGATCCTCGCGTTGAGCGTGCAAAAGCCATCTACGGCGAAGACGCCGGCAAGGCAAAGCGCAAGTCACACGAGAACGAAGAGCTTAAGGCTCTGTACGCCGAGTTCCTCACCGAACCGGGCAGCCATCTCGCACACGAATTGCTGCACACCACATACACCGCACGCAAAAAATACAATCAATAAGCCGTAAGGCACAAAACAAGCGGGCGCGGCAATGCCGCGTCCGCTTGACATTTTATGCAAGCGATAATATAATAAACACATTAATAAATGCTTTTGCCGTTTTGATATCTATGCACAATATCTATTGACATTTTGGGTCTTTGGTGGTACAATATCCGTCATAAACGGCAGTTGCGCATAAAAATGCGCATATTATGCCGAACAAATGCATTTTTTGACGCAAAAAGCATATGCGTTTTGTGCGCCAGCGGAAGGAAATTTTATTATGAAAAAAACAATGTCGTTAATTCTTACTTTGGCAAGCATACTTACGGTCTGCCTCGGCTTTTCATCGTGCTCCGATAATAAACCGTCGGGCAAATATGTCATAGGCATCTGCCAACTCACACAGCACGACGCTCTTGATGCCGCTACGCAAGGCTTTATCGATGCCGTAAAGCAAGAGCTCGGCGAAGATAACGTCGAGTTTGATATGCAAAACGCCGCCGGCGATACTAATGTCTGCTCGACCATAATGACAAGCTTTATAAATAAAAAAGTCGATCTCATACTTGCAAACGCCACCCCCGCTCTGCAGTCGGCTTACGGTGCTACACAGACTATTCCCGTGCTCGGCACATCAATAACCGAATACAGCGTCGCACTTGACCTTAAAGATTTCACGGGCACTGTCGGCGGCAATATTTCGGGCACATCCGACCTTGCTCCGCTTGATAAGCAGGTCGAAATGATAATCGAGATCTGCCCCGATGTCAAGAACGTGGGCATCATATACTGCTCTGCGGAAGCTAACTCAAAATATCAGGTAGAAAAAGTCACAGAATATCTCTCGGCAAAAAATATAGCCGCAAAAGCTTACCCCTTCTCCGATTCAAACGATATCTCAGCCATAGTAACCGCGGCGGCATCCGAATGTGACGCGCTTTATATTCCTACCGACAACACCGCGGCATCTTGCGCCGAGACAATAGGCAACATAGTCCGCGAAAAAAAGGTACCTGTTTTTACGGGCGAAGAAAACACCGCAAAAGGATGCGGCGTTGCATCGCTTTCAATAAGCTATTATGACCTCGGCGTGCAGACCGGAAAAATGGCCGCAAAGATACTCAAAGGCGAAGCAAATATTTCGGAGATGCCTATCGAATACGCTCCCGCAACCAAAAAATACAATAAAGATATGGCAGCCGCACTCGGCATAACCATTCCCGAAGGATACACCGAAATAGAATAATTAAAATCAAAGGATATTTGGCATGGGACAACTGTTAGGTTCGCTGCCCGGAGCGATCTCACTCGGATTGATCTGGGGTATAATGGCGATAGGATTATACATCACATATAAAATACTTGCCATTTCGGATCTGACCGTTGACGGTTCTATATGCACCGGAGCGGCGGTTTGCACCGTTATGATAACCTCGGGCGCAGACCCGTGGGTAGCCATGCTGTGCGCCGCGCTTGCGGGCGCACTCGCCGGACTCGTGACCGGTATACTGCACACGGTTCTCGATATTCCCGCAATACTTGCCGGCATACTCACTCAGCTTATGCTGTGGTCGGTAAACCTCAAGATAATGGGCCAGGCAAATCTTTCGTTGCCCGCAAGAAATTATGATGTCATTCTGACACAAATGAATATAGGCGGTTCGATAGCAACTCTGCTGATAATATCGGCGCTGATAATAGGCGTGCTTTATTGGTTTTTCGGCACCGAACTCGGCTGCTCGATAAGAGCCACCGGCTGCAATCACAATATGTCGCGCGCGCAGGGTATAAATACCGAGCTCAATAAGGTGCTCGGGCTTGTGATCTCCAATGCGATAATTGCGTTTTCGGGCGCATTGCTGGCTCAATATCAGGGATTTGCGGATATAAACATGGGCAGAGGCGCCATAGTTATAGGACTTGCCGCCATAGTTATAGGCGAGGTCGTGCTGTCTAAAATCGCGCGCAATTTTGCCGTCAGACTTTGCGGAGTTTTGCTTGGCGGCGCGATATATTATATAGTATATCAGGTAATCGTTTTTATAGGCATAGATACCGACCTGCTCAAGATGCTTTCGGCAATAGTCGTCGCAGTGTTCCTGGGAGTGCCCAACCTGCGTGCAAAATATTTCAGTGGCATACATAAAAAAGTCAAGCAAAGGACGGACACCGAAAATGCTTGAGATATACAACATTTCAAAAACTTTTCATCCGGGCACGATAAACGAAAAAAAGGCATTGCAAGATCTTTCGCTCACACTTGACGACGGTGATTTTGTAACGGTTATAGGCGGCAACGGTGCAGGCAAAAGCACACTTATGAACGCAATATGCGGCGCATGGAGGCTTGACAGCGGCAAGATAATTATAGACGGCAAAGATGTTACATCAATGCCGGAACACAGACGCGCAAAATTTTTGGGCAGAGTGTTTCAGGACCCTATGATGGGCACCGCCGCCGACATGGAGATCAAAGAGAATCTTGCACTGGCAAAACGCCGCGGCAAACGCCGCGGACTGAGATGGGGCATAACCGGTACCGAAAAAGCCGAATACCGTGAGCTCCTCGCTTCGCTCGGATTGGGACTCGAAGACCGTATGAGCAGCAAAGTCGGCTTGCTTTCGGGCGGTCAAAGGCAGGCGGTAACATTGCTGATGGCTTCGCTAAACAAGCCTAAGCTGTTGCTTTTGGACGAACACACCGCGGCACTCGACCCCAAAACTGCCGAAAAAGTGCTTGAGATAACCGACAAGATCGTTTATGAAAACAATTTGACCACATTGATGATAACACACAATATGCGCGACGCCATCAGCCACGGCAACAGACTTATCATGCTGCACGAGGGCAGAATAATAGTAGACATCAAAGGCGAACATAAAAAGAACCTGACCGTCGAACAACTTTTAGAACTTTTTACCGACGCGAGCGGCAAAGAATTTGCCAGCGACAGAGCGGTGCTGAATTAAACATAAAAACGAGGCCTTACGGCCTCGTTTTTTGATGCTTAAAACTCTATTTCCATTCCGTCATACGACGTCAGAAAACCTATCTCGGCGGCAACCGGCACGAGTTCGTCGTATATCAGTTTGCCGTTGTGCGAAAAATGATTGATTACATGTATCGTTTTGTCATCGACAACGCCGATCTCTGCAAGTTTTTGTCTGACAACAGGGCATGAATCAAGCCCCAGATGGCCGCCTCCGCTTGGCAAAGCGCCGTAAGTGCAGTCATAACTGACAAGGTCGGCTCTGATATGATTTGCAGCGAGATATTCATATACTTCGTCAAACAGCATTCCGGTGTCATGCAAATACAAAAGAGTGCTCTCGCCGTCGGTTACGACATAAACATATGCATCCTGCGGCTGAGCGTGATTTGCGCGAAGTGCGGTAACTGTATAATCGCCCGTTTTTGTCGGTTTATAAGCCTCGAGCAGATGCATATGAGTGCCGTCTACAGCCGCCTCGTCATAGTCTGTCTTGCGAATGATGCGCTCGTATTTTGCGACGACGTCTTTGCTGCCGTATATATCGACGATGTCGGATATGCGGTTGTGACAGTAATAATCGGGATGTCTGAAATGCATATCCAAAGGCTCAAAATGATCGAGATGGGCGTGCGTTACTATTATGTTTTTTATTGCCGACAGGTCAAACCCGTGCAAAAGTTCGTGCATATATGTGTCGCCGGGATAATCTATAAGCATATCGTCATTTATAAGCGCCTGCGAACGTGTGCGAATATTTTTGCCGCCCGCTTTGCGCGCTCTGACGCAATGTTCGCAATTGCAATATACCGCAGGCCAGCCTTCGGCAGCGGCGGTGCCGAGATATGTTAATTTCATTTATGATGTTTCCTTTCCGTTATTTCTGTGCCATTATAACAAACAAACGCAAAAAACGCAAGGATTTTATGAAAAGTCAAGGGGTAAATGCGAAAAAGTGCAAAAAATTTTAATTTAGGCAGA
>CAYOCM010000013.1:0-18496 GCA_964402515.1 uncultured Ruminococcus sp.
AGACATCGTTAAAATCGATATCGCCGTTTTTGATATCGTAAACGGGTTCTGCGGGATTGACGATGTCGTTTTGCTCTTCCAATATTTCAATGCATCTGTCGGCGCTCGCCTTTGACATGACTATCTGCACCATTATCATAGACACCATCATAAGCGACGAAAGCATTTGTATGCCGTATGTGATAAGTTGCGAAAGGTCACCGACTTGCATTGCGCCTTCGGTGCCGAGGCCGCCTATTATCGTCTGTGCGCCGAGCCAGGCTATGAGCAACATTACAGAATAGATACAGCCGTTCATAACGGGGCTGTTGTATGAAATTATCTTTTCGGCCTTGACAAACAGGTCATATATAAGTTTTGATACCTTGCCGAATTTTTTATTTTCAAAATCTTCGCGGACATACGATTTTACCACACGAATGCCGGCCAGATTCTCTTGCACGACTTCGTTTAAGCTGTCGTATGTCTTAAAAACTTTTGTAAACACGGGGTGTGCGCGCGTAACTATAAATCCTATCGCTACCGCCAGAACCGGTATTGCGACAAGGAATATCGTCGAGAGTCCGGGGTTGACGCCTATGGCGGCGACAAGGCTGAATATAAGCATCAAAGGCGCTCTGAACGCTATGCGTATCAGCATACCGTATGCATTCTGCAGGTTGCTGACGTCGGTGGTAAGTCTTGTTACGATCGAAGCGGTAGAAAATTTGTCGATCGATTTAAACGAGAATGTCTGCACTTTGTCAAACAGCGCGTGCCTTAGGTTTTTGGCAAATCCACAGCTTGCGACAGCCGAAGCTCTGCCCGCAAGACAGCCGAACAACAGTGATGTCAGGCAGCACAAAACAAGCCATATCGCGCTCTGCCATATAACGTCAAACGACGGAGACGCCGAATTAAGTGTATTGACGATGCGTGCGACAAACACGGGTATCAATACCTCCATCAGCACCTCGCCGCCTATGAATATAGGTGCGAGAATACTCTCTTTGACATATCCTTTTGAAAATTTTGCAAGTTTTTTTATCATAAATTACCTCCGTCGGTATTTGCAAGTCCTGCTTTTATCTTGTCGCACAATGCAAAAAACATCTCTCTTTCGTCGTCGGTGAGCAAGGTGTCTATGCCCGATTCGATCATATCGATCTCGCGAGTGACTTGTTCGTTAAAGGCTATGCCCTGCGGCGTAAGAATAATGCGCTTTAAACGCGCGTCGCTGCTCGATGTTTCGCGGGTGATATATCCGCCTTTTTCAAGCAACTGCAATATTTTTGTCGCAGTACTGCGCTTAAAGTCAAATTTGATTTCGAGATCGCGCTGATATATATCAACGTCCCGATGATGATAGATATACCCCAGCAACATGCCCTGTATGCCGGTGAGCCTGTCGTTTGTGCGACTGCTGCAATGTGCGTCGATATGGCGCTTTATCATCATCGAAACAGACCGCGTCTCGAGCCCTATGCTTTTTTTGCGCTTTTCCACGGCAATCATCCTTTTTGCAAAAATATAAGCGACAAAATTGTTCGCTTGCTAACATTATACGATTTTTAAAATTAAAAGCAATATGCAAACATACAAAAAAGCCCCGCCGTTTTGCGGAACTTTTTGCAATTATCACATATATTAAGAAACGTTTAAAGTATCTGGTAAGCCGCGTGATCTTCGCGCGAAATGATTCCGGCAGAAAGCAGGCTGTCAAGCGACTGACGCATAGAATACATTCCGTCACTGCCCGATATCTGCAACGTGCTGCCTATCATATGTGTTTTTTGCTGCCTTATCAGGTTTTGTATAGCCACAGTGCCTATCATCACTTCGCTTGCCAAAACTCTGCCGCTTTTGTCCGCGCGCGGTATGAGCTGCTGTGAGACTACGGCAAGCAAACTCATTGAAAGCTGCATTCTGATAATGCCCTGCATTTCGGGTTCAAAAACGTCGGTAATGCGGGTTATGGTGTTTGCGGCGCCTTTTGTGTGCAAGGTCGACAACACCAAATGGCCTGTTTCGGCGGCACGCAAAGCCGCGGCAATGCTTGCCTTGTCACGCATCTCGCCTATCAATATGATATCGGGATCCTCACGCAGTGCCTCAACAACCGCACCGTCAAACGTCACGGTATCGCGGCCTATCTCGCGCTGCGAAATAATACTGCGGTTACTTTTGTGAACATATTCGATAGGTTCCTCAATCATTATTATATGCGACTGCGTAGTGCGGTTGATGTGATCTATAAGGCAAGTCAAAGTCGTTGTCTTGCCCGAGCCCGTCGGCCCCGTGACCAATATAAGTCCGCTTTTGCGTTTTGCCAACGATTTAAGCACGGTGGGAATGCCGAGTTCGGCAAAATCGGTGCTTTTTATGTTTAAAAGTCTAAGCGAAATGCACCAGCCTCCGAGATCGTGAAACACATTGCACCTGAATCTGATGTCGCGATATACCCAAGAATAGTCAAGCGCCTCGGTTCTGTAAGCGGCACCGAGTTTTGCGTCGGGATTGGTTTCGGCGATAAACGCCTCTATAATTTCGCCGGCACACATATCAAACTGTGTTTGCAATATATTGCCGTTGACGCGCAAAGCGGGCGCAAGCCCTGTTTTTAAATGCACGTCCGATGCGCCGTTGTCTATCGCCATATCCAAAACGGCGTATATCTGATTTAATATACCGTGATCCATGTTATACCGCCTTATTTAAAATTTGTATATAATTGTTTTATTTTACCCGACCGTTTTGTTTTTTAAAAAACGGTTTTAACGCTTTATAAAGCAACATGCCCAGCACACCTGCGGATATTATTTCGCCTATGCCCACGGTAAGCATAAAATACCACAACGCGCCGTCATACATATAGACATATTTAAGCACAAACGGTATTATCAATGCGTTGCAAAATATTGGCGGCAAAGTGCATATCCACGCGGTGCGCATACTGCCGCAAAATTTTTTTGACAAAAAGTGTGTCAAAAACGCGGCAATAAGCGTTGCCGCACTGCCGACTATCGCATCAAGCGGCAATCCCGTGATGAATCCCGATATCAAGCAACCCAAAAACAACCCGGGTACGGCTGCGGATGTAAAACACGGCAACACCGTCATTGCTTCGGCTATTCTTATCTGAATTGCGCTTGACTGAGCGGGCAGACATACCGTAAGCACGGTATAAATTGCGGCGATGACTGCCGACTCGGCGATAAATTTTGTTTTACTATTCAATTTAAACACTTCCTTTGGTTTTGTTTATAGTGAGGAAGGCCTCGAACTCACTTTTTAAATAATAATCAGCCTTGGTATTGTTTTATTGCGGTTTTTGCATTTTGATTTTTTGTTTCCAGCACGAGTGGCACATGGCGACATAGGCGTCGTTGCCGCCTATAAGCACCTGGTCGCCCTCGGTGACGATATTGCCGTTTTGGTCTATGCGGGCGTTGACGGTTGCTTTGCGGCCGCAGGCGCATATCGTTTTGATCTCGGTTATCGAGTCGGCGATCTCAAACAACCTTGCCGAACCCGGAAAAAGATGCGTCAAAAAGTCGGTACGCAAGCCGAAACACAGCACCGGCACGCTCATCTCGTCAACTATCTGCCTGAGTTCGTCTATCTGCCGCGGTGTAAAAAACTGACACTCGTCGGCGATGATGACGTCACGGCATTGCTGCTTTATAAAACACGACCGAATATCGGCGTCGGGCTTTATGACAAACGCCTCGCAGTCAAGCCCTATACGAGAACGAACGTTTGCTTTGCCGTCGCGGTCGTCGACAGACGGCTTTATAAGCCAAACGCGCATTCCGCGTTCTTCATAATTAAATTTGGTTATCAGCGCCTGTGCCGATTTGCTCGAACCCATAGCACCGTATTTAAAATAAAGTTTTGCCATGTAACGCTTTCTCCCACACTGCCGTTAATTTAATTAATATTTAATCAGTTGTCTTTTGCCCGATACTGCGGCTCTAAAAACTCGGCGTCAACATATTTTTGCACGGTTTTATAAAGGCACTCGAGGTTAAATTTGCCGCCTTCAAGCAGATAGTTTCTTTCAAGCTCGTTTATGCCGTGACTTGCGCATAGTTCTTCTGTAAAATCACATAGAGGATATATGCAATAGTTTCGCTGTCCGCTGTCGCCGAGATAGCTGCCGACACGCTTGCCGGACGTGTAATAAGTGACAACGGGAGTAACGACGATATCTTCAAGCATTATCTCGCCCGTTTCGGTCGATTTGACTATCTCAAGGTCGAGCATTGCGCCGAGCATATTGACATCATCCTGCATACCCGAAATAAAATTGCCGAGCGAATATATCATCAAAGTCCTGCCGCCCGAAGCGTTGGTCTCATAGCGTATGGGTTGCAAGTTATGAGAATGCATTCCTAACACTATCTCGATATCAAGTTCCAAAAACAGTTTGCTGTACTTTTTTTGCACGCTGTTTATATAGTCGACGTTTTCATCGCCCCAATGCGCCGAAACTATTATAAGGTCAGAAACTTTCCGTGCGGCGGCGACTTGCGTGCGTATCAGCTGCTCGTCAAAATAGGGAATATACTCACTTGCACCGGATGGCAGACTGATACCATTGGTTGCAAATGTATAAGTGAGCCACGCGATCTTTATGCCGTTGGTTTCGGTAACGACTATATTATTCAATGCGCTCCGATCCCGATAATATCCGAGCACGGTCTTATCTCTTTGCGTAAAAAACCTGTTGCAACCCTGCAATCCCGCGACGCCTGCGTCAAGCATATGATTGTGCGCAAGATTAAAGACGTCAAAACCGAGATCTATCAGAGTTTCGCCGCACGCCTCGGGCGTATTAAAGCGGGGATAACTCGATATTCCGAGTTCGTCTCCGCCCATCATGGTCTCAACATTGATATAGGCAAGGTCTGCGGCCTCGATACGGTCGGCGACATATTTGTATATCTCGGTGAAATCGTATTCTATCCCGTCAAGCGGCTTATATACCGGAGTCGTGCCTTTTTTTGCGGCGGCAACATTGACCGCATCATAATAGACAGATGCGTGAATTATGTTGTCGGGGCACGCAAGCAGATGCATACGAGCGTCTTCCGATTCTGTCGAAACTACGGGCTCGGATATTTCGGATAAGCCGTCGGGCGTTGTTGTGTCGTCGGGTGCCGAGCTGTCTTGCTGACCGACAGAAACGGTCCCGGATTCATCCGGGACCTTGCTATCTGTGTCGTCGACCGGCCGGCGGCCGATCTGAGCAAGACAAAATACCAGCGCCGCGACTATTACGACCGCAAGTATTGCGGTAAATGTTGCGGTAAACCTGTTATTCATATCTTTGTTATAAAACATCGGCACTGATATTAAGACTGTGTTTGATATCAGCCGAGTATTTTGTTTATGTTGGATTCTCCGACGGTAACTATAACATAATCGACCAGCGATCTGCCTTCGCCGTTATGTCTGCCCGCGTCGGTAAGGTTGATGGTAAAGTCACCCGAAAGCGCAAACATCGAATTGCAAAGGCGCTCTGCCAACAGCGGCATAAGCGTTGCGGCGGAATCGTCGCGGTATACAAGCGCGCAGGGCAAGTCGGTGTTTTCGGTGCGGAAATATGTTCTTGCAAGAACGCTGCCCGAATCTTTGCTCTCGTTGATCGAATAGTCGTTCGACGATGTATAGATCTTAAGATCGGATATCTTTGTGGTATCAAAGCCTTTGCTTTCGCCGTTGCCGATATTTATATTGTATTTGGGGGTAAGCACGGGAACGTTTTCGTTAGTGATCTCTTTGCCGATGCCGAGGTAAGACACCAAGTCACCGCCGATAACGTTTTTGGTCGAGATCTCATATTCTTCAAGTGCATGTGCGGCAGCGGCGGGGAAACGCTCTGCCATTACTTTGCATATCTCGACGTTTACAAGATATGCGCCGTACTCTGTCAAGTGGCTGTCGGTGGTGCGATAGATAGGATATTTGCCCTCTTCTTTTGCGGCCATAAAGACATCATACATATCGATAACGACGGCCTCGGTGCCTTCAAGCGCCTGGCTGACCTGCTGATAGCGTGTCTGATGTGTAGTGCGCTCGATATCATCCGAGAGATATTCGTCATATATAGAGGTAACATCGGGAATAAGCACATATATCAGATCAAAGTCATTGCCGTTAGCTCTTGCCACGCAAGCCGAAACTTTGCCGTTGACAAACGATTTAAACTGTCTGAGTTCGGTCTGAGTAAGCAGATTCGAACCGGTATAGTTTTCAACCATTTTGTCAAAATAAAGATGCGAATCTTTGCCTACGGCAACACTCATGCCGTCTGCGCGGGGTTCCGAGATCGCAGAATAATATGCGACCGCAGAAAGTATTTCGCTTTCTTCTTTGCCTTCGACTTTTGCGGTTATCTCAAGCAATGTCGACGCGGTGCCCGTAAGCTCGGTGGTGGTTATAAAATAACCGTCTTTTGACGTGACCGTAATGTCTTGCTTGCCGCCCTTGATGCTGATGACGGCGCCGTCTTCGCATGTGCCGGCTATAACGACCTCGCTTGGCGAAACATTAACTATGTTGCCTACCTTGGGTTTTGCGGTATAGCCCTCGGGCGTAACGTCCGTACTTGATTCTTCGACGCTTGAAGTATCGGTACTTGCGCCGAGGTCGGGCGTCGACATTAAAAAGTCGTCGTTCATTTGGCCGTTGTCGCACGCCGACAGTATTACGGCACAGATCGAAACAAGCACAAGCATTATCGCGGTCAATGCCTTGCCTTTTGTGGTGGATTTCATGATGTTACCTCGTTTTTGGGAAAAAGTTGAATATTTTATATTAATTATCAGTCGTCGTCTGCCTGATCTTTTTTAGCCTCGGCGACAACCTTGGCTGCGACGTCGGCGGGAGCCTCTTCATAGCGCACAAACTCAAATGTATAACTGCCTCTGCCTTGCGTTATGGCGCGCAGCTGGATAGCATACATCGACATCTCCGCCATCGGGCATTCCGCCTCGATGACGGTATAGCCTTTACGGTCTGCCTGTGCGGTATTCATTATTCTGCCGCGGTGCTTGTTAAGATCACCCATTATATCGCCCATATAATCGTCGGGAACATATACTTTGAGTTCGCCTATCGGCTCAAGCAATACAGCTCCGCCCTGTTTCATACCTTCTTTAAATGCAAGGTGCGCGGCAAGTTTAAACGACATCTCGGATGAGTCGACGTCGTGATAAGAACCGTCATAGAGATCTGCCTTGAGATATATGACGGGATAGCCTGCCAAAGCGCCTTTTTGAATAGCCTCTTGCAAGCCTTTTTCGACTGCGGGGAAAAAGTTTTTGGGCACGGTGCCGCCGACAACCGATTCGGTAAACTCAAGCGCCTCGTTTTCGCCGTGAGAGAACGTAATGCGAACATGGCCGTACTGACCGTGGCCGCCGGTTTGCTTTTTGTGCTTGCCTTCGACCTGAACGGTCTTTTTGATAGTTTCGCGATAAGGTATCTTTGCGGTGGTAAGGTCTACCGAAACGCCGAAACGGTTGCGCAGTTTTGAAACGATTACCGCAAGGTGTGCGTCCGAAAGTCCGTAAAGGCACATCTGCTTTGTCTCGCTGTTATTGACATATTTGAGCGTATAATCCTCTTCAAGCAGTTTTGCGATGCCCGAAGATATCTTGTCCTCGTCGCCTCTTGCCTTGGGCGCGATAGCCTGGCAAAAATAAGGAACGGGGAATTTTATGCGCTGATAAGGTGTCTTGAACGCGGGATCTGCCGTAAGTGTGTCACCCGTGTTGGTGGCCACAAGTTTGACGGTCACGCCGATATCGCCGTATACCATCTCGTCGGTGTCGGTGTCTTTTGAGCCGACACAGGTAGAAATGCGACTGAATTTTTCGCCCTGGCCGTTGGTAAGGTTGGTAAGCACGGTATCTTTTTTAAGCACACCCGAGCGCACCTGGAAATAAGTGCGTTTGCCGAACTGATCGATAAGTGTTTTAAAGACGAATACAGAAGGCGCACCCTCGGTTAAAGCCTCGACCTCGGCTATCTTGCCGTCTTTTTCTACCTTGCGCATCTTGCGGTCGATAGGAGAACTGAACGAAGCGGCGATGGTATCTATAAGCACTCTGACACCCGCAAGTGTCACCGCAGAACCTGCAAACACGGGCGAGATCGCGCCCGAAACAAGGCCCGAATTAAGCGCGTCGTGACGTTCTTGCTGAGTAAGGGGCTGTTCTTCAAACAGCACCTTTTCCATCAGTTCTTCGCTTGTCTCGGCGAGAGCCTGGTCAAGTTCAAGGGTAAGTTCTTGAACATGGTCGGAATATTGAGCAGGCAATTCGGTTTTAACGGCATTGCCGGCTTTGTCAAATTTAAACGCCTCGTCGGTAAGCAGGTTGACGTATATCGCGTCGGTACCGTTGCCGAACGGAACAAACACGGGGCAAACGCTGGTACCGAATGTGTCACGCATACCCTCGAGCGTCTTGTCAAAGTTGGCGTTTTCGTCATCCATCTTGTTAACAAAGAACGCTTTGGGAATGCCCGCGGCATTATCCCATGATATCTCGGTGCCGACCTTGTGACCGCTCTTGCCGTCGACTACGAGCAATGCGGTGCCCGCAACACTGATAGCCTCAAGCGATTCGCCGACAAAGTCAAACGAGCCGGGAGCATCGATGATGTTGATCTTGGTATCGCCCCACATATAGTTTGCAAGTGCGGTCGAAATGGATATTCCTCGGGATTTTTCTTCTGTATCATAGTCGCAGACGGTGTTGCCGTCAGCGGTCTTGCCCAATCTGTCGGTGGCCTTGGCGAGATAAAGCATCGCCTCGGCAAGTGACGTTTTGCCGTCACCGCTGTGTCCGACTAAAGCTATGTTTCTGATTTTTGCCGATGTTACTTTTGCCACGATTATTATCCTCCAAAAAATTATTGCCTTTAGGCCTATTATAATTTATTTGATTCAAATTATCAAGAGCCAATTCAACAATATTTACATTTTTTGCGTCAAAAATCGTTTTTTTTAGGCAATTTTACAGCAAAAGCGACAGTATCCAGACAGGCAACAGCCAAACAAGCTGAAACAAGAGCGCGTATATCGAGGTCAGTTCAAACACCGAACCCGTCAGGGCAAAAAAGCATACCGCCGCCGCAGACAGCAAAATATCGGCCATGGTGATAACTATGTTGCTGCGAATAGCATGGCGCGCTTTGTCGCAAAGCACAAACATTTTTAAAAACGTGTGCAGCGATCCGTTTGTTACTATCCCGCTGTCAACTCTGTCAAGGCAGTCGGTCGACTCACCGAAACGCGAACATTTTATAACGGTTATCGGACAACGCTTAAATTTGATGTCGCGCTTCAGCATCTCGTCGGTTATGTTGGGATCGAGCGTCTTTACACCGAGGCAAAGACCCGCACGATACATATCCTGCAAAAGCGAATTAAAACGTTCGCTGAGCGAATATATCAAATAGACTTTTGCGGCAAGCTTGCCGCCTACGGCAACATACATCACGGCACCGTTCTTTTTTTCATAAGCGGTGTCACCGTTGTCAAGCGGCGCGTCTATGCCGTTGCGACGCATATAACTGTATTTTCCTATATGCATCTGTTCGCCCGCTATCGACAGGCAAACGCCGTCGGCGGCCGACTCGGTAAGTCTGGAATCGGGCGGAGCCGTAACATCGCCGTCGACCATATTTGCAAGCACCGACGCAAGTGGGCCTCCTATAAGGCCGAACGCCGACGCAAGACCGGGAATAATATTGTCAAGTCTGAAATTGCCGTATGCTTTTACACTGACAACGCGTATATTCTTTGACGGATACACCTCGGTGTCGGCAAACGACAGCACACCCGCGTCGGCGTATTCTTCGGCAACCGAATTACCCACAAACGCAGACGAGGTATGTCTGCCTATGCGGTTTATGCGCACGACGGGCAAAGTAACCATAAAAAACGCTGTAAGCGGTGTGGATATCAAAACAACAAGCGTTGCGGCGGCATAAGCGTCAAGCAACGGTTTGCCGAGCCAAGACAGTATGCCGAATATCACAAGCGCCATTATCATTATGACGGGAATAATAAACCCGAGCACCTGTTCGCTTTTTGTGTTTTTGCGCACACGGCGAAACATACCGTCGCAAAAATCGGTATGTTTTACCGTATATATATCGGAATCATGCGAAAGATATCTTGCAAATTCGGCTGCCTCGGGCGAAACGCCTCCGAGCTCGAGCGCCACGTATTTTTTGTGTTTTTTCGCAATCACTCTGAAGCAGTGATAATCTTTGCGGCAGCAAAGATATTCGGTAAACGCGCGGCACAGACAGGCTGTCGACGCAGGCAGCGAATAAAGCCTGAGAGATTCGGATGTGGGATCTGCCGCAAGCAAGACCGCGGAATATATCGCGGTCACGATAAACGACACCGTGATCAAACTGTCGGTGTTGGGCTTAAGCGACAGCAAACCTTTTGCGCCGTTTTTAAGGCTGCCGAGCATTACCAAACCGCCGAAAAGCAACAGTTGCAAATCGATAAGTATATAAAGTTCGCCGTATCTGCCCTGCTTTAAAAATGCGGGCAACGAGCTGTCTGCCTGCGCAAGCTCAAGTATCAGTATCAACACGGTAAACACAAAGCACGCAAACGCCTTTAAACCCGATTTTTTTATCGCCTTGCGCAACATAAAATGAACATCGTTGTTTTGATCGCGCGAGATATATTCAAACTCTTTGGGCTTTGTCTTGCGCTTTTTTTGCTTTTTGCGGCGCGCGTCGTTCATTCTGCCGAGCGCGGCATCAAAATCGTCGTCGCCCTCGCCCTTGTCATCCATCATGGCAAACGCCGCCGAACGCGCCTCGGGACCGTGCGGTCGCCCGTTTTCGGCATTTTCCGACGAATCGTTCTCGGCAGGCACGGCAACAAGATCGCTTGCCTCTTCGGTCATAACGGTCTGCGTTTCGTCCTCGGGCTCGGGCGCAAACTCTATCTCTCCGCTCTCTATCTTTGCCGAAAGTGCCTCATAATCGTCGTCGAATTTTACGGTCTCTATCTCGGTAGTAAGTGCTTCGTCGGGGTTATCGCCGTCAAGATCAAACATTGACTCTTGCACGGGAGATCTGGGATGCACATGCCCGACCGGATCAGTAAATCTGTCGGCGACATTAGGTGTCTGCGCATTTTTTGAACGCGGAACCGCGTCTATGCCCGCAGTGCGCATTTTTGCGTCTTCTATCATATTGCCCAGCTTGCTCGGCTTGCGTACCGACGGCGCGGGTGCGTCGTCGGGTAAAAGTCGGCGCTCGGCAGTGGTATTTAAAAACCCTTGCAATTCCGCCGTGCCCGACAGTTCGGGCTGCGGTTTGCGATCGGAATAAGCATTTACTATGCGATCGGTCTCTGCCTCGGCACGTGTTTTGACGGGCACGTCGACAATGCGTGTTTCGGCGTCGCCGTGCTTGTCGCTTTCGTCGCCCGAAGCCAAAGATATCAGCGTGTGCTCATAGGTCTTTGAGGCAATATCGGTGCGCAGGGCATCGTTTTCGGCAGTTGCCGCCGCAAGTATGTCGTTGATATTCTTTTTGCTTTTTCCCTCTTCTATCGACATTATATAATAACCCTTATCAAAGTTTTTTGTTGTGCTTTTGCTTTGCCGCCTCAAACATCATTATCGCGCCGGCCGCCGAAACGTTAAGCGAATTTATTTTGCCGAACATAGGTATTGAAACGACATAGTCCGATTTTTTGCGCAAAAGTTCCGACACTCCGTTGTTTTCTCCGCCGAGTATCAGTGCGCAGCCGCAGTCAAAGTCGCTGTCATAACAGCACTCGCCGTCAGCCTCGAGAGCCCATACCCACACGCCGTTTTGCTTAAGTTCGTCAACCGCCGACGCAAGATTGGGCACACGTGCTATCGCCATATGAAACAGCGCACCCGCCGACGCCTTTGCCACCGTGCCGTTGACCGAAACACCGCGACGTTTGGGAATTATAACGCCGTGAACACCCGCGCACTCTGCCGTGCGTATTATGGCACCGAGGTTATGCGGATCTTCAACAGAGTCGCATATGATCACGAACGGCTTTTCTCCCCTGTCTTTTGCTATCTGCAATATACCGTCGACCGTAGTATATTCCGTCTGTGCGGCATAGGCGGCAACACCTTGATGCGGCACACCGTTTGCCAAAGAATCGAGCTTGCGCCTGTCGCACCTGACAACAGGCACGCCTTTTTGCAAAGCAAGTGCCAAAATTATTTTAAGCGGGCCGTCGTCATCGCCGTTTTGCATCAATATCTTGTCTGCCGTGCCGCTTTTAAGCAATTCGGTAACTGCGTTGCGGCCGACAAAAATATCGCCTTGAACCGATCTGTCGGTGTTATTCATATCAAAAACACTACCCCGAATACATTTATATACGGCATTATAACACACACAGCGCGTTTTGTCATCAGTTTTCTGAGTTTTTTATAAAAAATCGGACGGCTTAAAACGACCGATTTCGACAGCATATGTTTTTTGATAAAAAAAGTTTTGCAAATATGAGTTGTTTGTGATATGATATAAAATCGATAGGGTATTTCAACCCGCAAAAGCGTGTGAGGTCGTTGACGGTATGCTTTGTGAGCTCGAAAAAAATCGGTTTTGTGACGCACTGTACAGCGGAACTTTGTTTCATTCATACATAATAGAAGCGGCATCGCTCGATGCGGCAGACGATTTTTTGTCATACGCCCGTGCCGTGCTGATGTGCCGCGCCGACAAAAAGCCCTGCGGCGTGTGTCCCGACTGTCAAAAGCTGCTTGCGGACAGTCATCCCGACGTGCTTGTCTGCGGTGCCGACGGCAAACCCGCAAGCATGGATGCGGTACGAAACGTTATCGCCTTGTCACACGTACCGCCGAGTGAGGGCGGCTGTCGCATATTTATATTTAAAAATTGCGAAAAAATGCGTTATGACGCTCAAAACGCACTGCTTAAATTGCTTGAAGAACCTCCGTCGTATATCAGGATTTTGCTGTATACCGCAAAAAAAGAGGCGCTTTTGCCAACCGTGCGTTCAAGGTGCAGGCTGATAAGCCTTTCGGATCCCGATGTCGCAAAATCCGACAAAGCATCCGTCGTCGCAAAAGAACGCGCCGAAAAAACCCTGCAAATGCTTGCCGGAGGATGCAGAAGGTTTGAGTTTTTTGTATTTATGAACGAAAAACTCACGCGTGACAAAGCAACCGACTACCTTTCGGCACTTTACAAAACTCTTGCCGACGCGCTGTGCGATACCGGCGGTGACACGGCTGTTTCGTTTATGGGCAGGCGCGCAGTGTGCGGTATGTCCGACGCAGTTATGGCGGCAAAAAACGCCGCCGAATCAAATGCAAATCTGTCATCGCTGTTTGCGGCGTTGGCAATAAGACTATGGGAGCTTAAATCATGAGAAACAACAAAAGATATTACAGACCGCGCAAAAACGGCGGCAATCCGCAGCGCTCCGAGGCAAAAACGCCTGAGACGGTACAGCCCGCAGCGGAAACCGAAGTGCAAGAGGAACTGCCCGAAACACAACCCGCGCCCGCAGAACAGCCCGCGCAAAACGTTGCGACCACCGAAATAGTCGGCGTCAGATTCAGACACGCAAACAAGATATATTATTTTTCACCGTGCGATATCGCTTTTGCCGAAGGTGACTGTGCGATAGTCGAAACGGTAAGAGGTGTCGAATTTTCAACCGTTGCAATATCCAACCGCAATGTGCCCGACAGCGAGCTCGTTCTGCCGTTAAAACCGGTTTTGCGCAAAGCGACCGCCGACGATATCAAGCATGACGAACACAACCGCAAACTCGAGCAGGATGCGATTCCCGTCTTTGAAAAAAAAGTCAAAGACAACGACCTTGATATGCAACTGGTTGACGTGGAATACACCTTTGACAACACCAAACTTATATTTTATTTTACCGCCGACGGCAGAGTGGATTTCAGAGAATTGGTCAAGGACCTTGCCTCTGTGTTCCGCACCCGCATAGAGCTGAGACAGATAGGCGTAAGAGACGAAGCCCGACTTTACGGCGGTCTCGGCGTTTGCGGCAGGCCGTTTTGCTGCAAGACGTTTTTGCAGGATTTCGCTCAGGTTTCGATAAAGATGGCAAAAGAACAAAACCTGTCGCTTTCGTCGGCAAAGATCTCGGGCACATGCGGCAGACTGATGTGCTGCCTCAGATACGAAAACGCCGTATATGAGATGGAGTATGCGAATTTTCCCAAAGTCGACAGCATAGTCGAAACACCGCAAGGACGCGGAGTCGTTGTCGAAAGCAATTTTTTGACCGGCAACATCAAGGTCAGAATGAATAATCAGCAAAGCGACATAAAAACGTTTGTAAAAAAAGACCTCAAAGTCGTCGGCATGATAAAAGTAAGGGACGAGACCGACGCCGAACTCAAAAAACTTGAAGACAATTAAAAAACACAAAAAATCGGCACGCAAAACATGCCGATTTTTGTTATGACGGTTATATTATTTGCACTTTGCGGCGATGGCGTCCGCCATGTCAACGCGCTCCCAGGGGAAACCTTCGCGGCCGAAATGACCGTAAGCCGCGGTAGCGGTATAGATAGGTTTGCGCAGGTCGAGCGTTTTGATGATGGCCGCGGGACGCAGATCAAACAGTTCGTTGACGACCTCGGACAGTTTTTCGTCGCTGACTTTGCCGGTACCCTCGGTATCGACAAGCACCGACATCGGGTGCGCAACGCCTATTGCGTATGCGATCTGTATCTGGCATTTTTCGGCAACGCCCGAAGCAACGATGTTTTTGGCAACATATCTTGCCATATAAGCCGCACTGCGGTCGACTTTAGTGGGGTCTTTACCGGAGAAAGCTCCGCCGCCGTGGCAGGCGTATCCGCCGTAAGTATCGACGATAATCTTGCGACCGGTAAGTCCGCTGTCGCCTTTGGGGCCGCCGACAACAAATCTGCCTGTGGGGTTGACATATATCTTGGTCTGCTCATCAAGCAATTCCGCGGGGATAGTCGTCTTTATGACCTCGCGTATAACATCCTCGCGAATGGTTTCAAGGCTGACGTCCGCCGAATGCTGGCTCGAAACGACCACGCAGTCGACTCTTGCGGGTTTGCCGTCGATATATTCAACGGTGACCTGCGTCTTGCCGTCGGCACGCAGATAATCGAGCTTGCCGTTTTTGCGCACTTCGGTAAGCTTAAGCGCAAGTTTTTGCGCCAAAGAAATGGGCAACGGCATCAGTTCGGGCGTTTCGTTGCAGGCATAGCCGAAAACCATACCCTGGTCGCCGGCGCCTGTGTCGAGATCGTCTTGAAGTTCGCCTTTTTTGGCTTCGAGCGACTTGTCAACGCCGAGCGCGATGTCGGGCGATTGACCGTGAATAGACGAAAGCACAGCGCAAGTGTCGCAGTCAAAGCCTTTTTCCGAGCTGTCATAGCCTATGCGGCGCAGTGTCTCACGCGCAATGGTTTGAACATCCGCATAGCCGTTTGTGGTTATTTCGCCCATAACCATTACAAGGCCGGTGGTGCAGCAAGTCTCGCACGCTACTCTCGAATAAGGGTCCTGTGCAAGCAGTGCGTCAAGCACGCCGTCGGATATTTGGTCGCATATTTTGTCGGGATGTCCCTCGGTGACCGATTCGCTGGTAAAATAATGTTTGATCATTTTAATATTCCTTTCGTTTAACTGATTTTAAAAAACAAGCCTCGCGTCAAACGAGGCTTTTAATGCACAAATATAAAAGATCTCATCTGCCGTTTAATTAAAAAACGCTGATTTGACACCTTGCCTTAAAAACAAAGGCAGGTTGTCGGGCTTCGCAGGGCAGGTCCCTCCACCACTCTTGATAAGATTATTCCGTTGCCTTGAATTATATCACCGTATATATGTTTTGTCAATAGCGATTTATGCGTCAGGGAATATCGTTTATGACTTTGTCGGGACGCATGTCGAGCTGATCGGGGTGGGTAAGCACCGAACGGACATATTTAAGCACGTTGGCATAATAATGGCCGTCGCATATGCGTTCGTCGGTGACGAATTTATAGTCGAGATATTTGACCGCGACCACCGAACCGTCATCAGAAAGTTCGCTCTTTGTATATTTTGCTCCGAATGCGCAAAAAACGGGTATGTTGCCGAAATTATAAAGGTGATGATATATCGGCGGAATGCCGAGCGATGCCAGGTTTGTTATGGCCATAGACGCGTGGAACGGCGAAAGTTTTGTAAGTTTGCGCGGCAGCCAGCCGAAATAGTCAAACAGATTTAAAAGCCAGACCACAAACTTGAGCAACAGTCCGGGAATAAAATGCAAAAGCTTTGCCAGCCCGTCAAAATTGCTTTCTTCGGCACGGCTTTCTTTTACCGTGTTATCTATGATATGATAGACCTCTTCTGCGGTCGCGTCGGGTGGGAAATAAAGTTTAAGCACCGTGTCGGGGCAGTTGAGTTTCATCTCGCGCTTGATGGTTATCATTATCTCGATGCAGTTGCGGGCATATATCTTTTGTCCTCTGATAAATCTGTTTACACCGGGATATTGCGAAACGGTTCGCACATAAGCGGCGATAAACAAATGCAACATTCCGAAGCCTTTAAGGCCCTCGCGACGTTTTTTAAATATATAGTCATCCGCCGCCGCGGTAGGCAAAGTATCCTGTATATAATTTGACGCGTCGCCGCGCGTTTTCATAATATAAGGCGAAACATATGACATCGGCGACAACGATTTGATGCGCCTGCCCTCTTTTTGCCTTTTTTGTTTTTTTGCCATTTTAATAAATGCCTTTCTCCACATAACTCTTTGTGCAGTATACCACACATTTTTGAGATGTGCAATAGTTTTATCTCAATATTGCTCTTTACAAACCGACACCGTCGTGATATAATCCAAACAGAACAGATGAAAGGATGCGTTTTTTGTATGAAAAAGACAATATGCCTGTTGCTTTTGCTGGCTATGGCTCTGTCCGTGATGCTTATGGGCTGCTCTCCCGAGCAAAACGGCGATACAAGTTCCGTCGGCGACACCTCGTCCGAAGGTACCGTATCTCAAGAAGAAGACATCAAAGGCTATAACAGCGAGACCGGCAAATACGAGTACAAACTCGGCGGCAAAACCTATTCGGGCGAGTTTAAATTTCTCACCTGCGGTGTCAATCAGGATCACGAATCCGAGATAGTCACAAACACCTATGAATCGGGCTCAAACGAAGGTATGGCTACCCTCGTTAACGAAGCCATTGCCGAACGCAACAACCTGGTTGAAGAAAACCTCGGTGTTACCGTAGTCGAAGAATACGTATATGATGCCAAGCGCTATAACGGCGAGTTTTATAACCGCGTGCGCACCGACCGCCTTACAAACGCGGCCGATTATCAGGTAGTCGTTCCCTGCCTTTATGACGGCGCAAACCTTGCGGTCATAGGCGAACTGCTTGACCTTAACACCATAGTCGACACCGAATATCCCTGGTGGAGCCAGCCGATGAACAGCGACTGCACCGTTGACGGCAAACTTTATTTTACGCTGTCGGATATCGGTTATATCACCATGTCAAATGTTCCCGCTATCGCTTTTAACAAGAGCTGGATAGAAGATTATCACCTTGACGACCCTTATCAGCTTGTTCGCGACCATCAGTGGACGCTTGACAAAATGCTCGAATACGTAAAAACTCACAACGAAGACACCGACGGCGACAAAAAGATAACTTATAAAGATTATTTCGGCTGGGCGGGACAGCTTGACGACATGTGGTCGCTGTTTTACGGCACCGGCGAAAAAGTTGCCAAAATAGGCGCCGACGGATACCCCGTACTTTCAGTATACAACGACCGTTCGATAAACGTTATCAGCAAACTGCAAGAGTTGGTTCAAGATAAAAATTATTATGTTTCGGCAAACGATTATTTCGGCGAAGCGCAATGGCCCACCGTGCTTACCGAAGGCGCGTTTATAGAGGGCAGATGCCTGTTTTATAACGGCACGCTCGGCAGCACCAGTAACTATGCAAAAATGTCTGACGATTTCGGACTTTTGCCCATGCCTTTGTATGACGAGAACCAAGAAACATATTATTCGCTCGCAAACCCCTGGACCTGCACCTGCTTTGCCGTGCCCACATCGGTATTGCAAAACGGCACCGATCTCAACATGGTTCGCGACGTTCTCGAATATATGGGCGCGGTCAGCAAAAATCTGCTTGAAGATGCGTTTGTAAACAAAGTTCTCGAAGATCAAAAGACCCGTGACGAAGATACGCCCGAGATGATACGCAACTATATCCTGCCCGGCAGAGGCTGCGATTTCGGCATGATATTCAGCCTTGTCAACGTAAACGGAACAGATATACTGCATTATATGGCTTCCGCACCCAAAGATTCGTTTGCATCCGCATACGACAGCGCAAAGACCGCCGCAGAAACCAAACTCGATCAGACGATATCTTATTTTAAAGACCTTGATTAACTTAAAAGGCGTGCCGTC
>CAYOCM010000014.1:0-18248 GCA_964402515.1 uncultured Ruminococcus sp.
CGAGCGCAACGACCGGCAAAAGTATGTCGGTCAGTTTGCCTTTTGCTTTATATTGTCTTACAACCATCAGCGTTGCGGCGGGTGCGGTGGCCGCGGCTATCGCGCCCAAAACGAGCGCGGCGGGAACCGTAATGATGTCGGTGGTAAGCGCAAGCGTTATAAGCACCGCGTCAACAAGCAGTGTTGCTACAAGCGCCTGAAATATGCCTATCACGGTTGCGGCTTTGCCGGTTTCTTTAAGTTGCGCAAGTCTGAATTCGTTGCCTATCGAAAACGCGATAAATCCGAGCGCTACCTCGCTGATAAGTTTAAACGTGTCTACCGAGACGACACTTGCGTCGCTTGAATCAAACGCTATAAATCCTATGCCGTTAAGGCCGAGCCTGCCGAGACAACAGGGGCCTATCAAAAGTCCGGCGACAAGATACGCCGTTACCGCGGGCAAGCCCAATTTGCGTGTTATGCGCGAAACAAACAGGCCGACGACCAAGCAGATCGACAGCGCAAGCAATGTTTGCATGATTAATAAATTCCTCCCAAGACCCTGCTTTTTGCAATTATGAGGGCTTACACCGCATAATGCGGTGTAAGCCCGTTGGGGTCATTATTAAAATTTTTTAATGTTTAAAACCGTTTTTTAAAACGCCCATTCGCCGTCAACAAATATAGGTGTGGCGACGCCGTCTTTATAGCCCGTAATTTGCATATCGGGCGCGCCTATCATAAAGTCGACGTGAGTTTGAGAATCGTTGACGCCCATGTCACGGATCTCTTGTGCCGAATATTTTTCAAAGTTTTCGATACATCCGCTGAAACCTCTGCCGAGCGCGACGTGGCAGGATGCGTTCTCGTCAAACAGCGTATTATAATAGAGTATGCCCTGGTTGTTGATAGGCGAATTTTGAGGAACAAGCGCAAGTTCACCTAGCATGCACGAGTTGGCATCTGTCGTGATTATGCTTGTCAACTGTTCTTTGCCCTGCTTTGCATCCCAGTTTACCGCTTTGCCGTCGACAAAGTCAATATAAAAGTCGTCGATAAGAGTTCCCATATAAGACAGCGGTTTTGTGGCCACAAGTCTGCCCGAGCATTTGCCCGCGCGGGGAGATGTAAATATCTCTTCTGTAGGCATATTGGGGTTAAAATATACGCCGCTGAGCGTTGTTTCGCCGCCGCCGCACCATATACCCTCGGGTATCAGCTCACACTTAAAATCGGTGCCGTTTGAGCTTTTATAGGTTATATAGTCAAATCTGTGAGCGTTTAAGAAATCGGCTTTGCCGGCAAAATTTGCGTTGTGTTTGTCCCATGCTTCCGCGGGGTCGTTGTCGGCGTCGACTCTGACCGCCTCAAAAATAGCTTTCCAAAGTTTTTCAACTGCTCTTGACGGGGTATCTTTGGGAAAAATCTTTTTTGCCCACGCCTTTGAAGGCACGGCGACGACAGTCCACTGATATTTGTTGTCCATAGCGTCACGGTATTTTTTGAGCACCGACATGCGCGCAAAACGCACTTTTTGCATTTTTGCCGCATTTATCGCTTTAAGTCCGTCGGGGTCGTCGGAGAGCACGTGAATCTGGCAGGGCAGACGGTCAACCGTGTATTGCTGTTTTGCTTCTACCCACGCGGGCACTTCCGACAGGGTGCGCACCGACTCGTGACGGTATTTGAGCAATGTTTCTGGCTGATAGCTCCATTCAAACGAAACGCGCTTTGCACCTGCGCGATATGCTTCGTCGGCAAGATATTTGCCGAACTCGGCTTGGTCGACAGAGATGTATATAACGACCTCTTGACCTTTTTGCACGTTAACGCCCTTGCGAACCGTCAAACGTGCATATTTTCTCAGCATTTGCTTGTTCATGATCCTGATTTAATATCCTTTTGCTAATATATTGCCAATACAGTATCAGTCCTGCTTTTCGGGCTGGTTGGCTTTTGCTTTTATCTCGCGAACCGAGCGACGCTCGATCTGCAAACGTGTTTTGTTGCCGCCGGTCTCGATAAGCAGCATGTCGTCTTTGATACGTATAACTCTGCCCACTATTCCGCCTGCGGTGATGATTATATCGCCGAGGTTTATGGAATCACGCATTTCGGCGGTCTCTTTATCCTGCTTTTTTTGAGGACGCAGAATGAAAAAATAAAATACGATAACTATTATCGCCAAAGGAATGACGAGAGTGAGTATCGAAGAAAGCGCATCAACTTCGGTGCCGGCAGTCGTCCCGCTTGCGGAAGCGTCGGCAGTCAAAGCGTAAATAAAATTAAACATTGGTCGTTACTGTCCTTTCGTATAACGTATTCGTGTTAGGTTGACCGTGCGGTTTGCACGTTCGTCTATCTCAAAGAGCGCGCCGCAGATCTGCATATCGCCCATTGGTTCGGGGCGTTTTTGCGGCCTCGTGGCGGTGCGGTATCTGGATATTGCCGCCATAGTATCTATGCCTATCACAGAGTCGTGAGAGCCGCACATACCGAGGTCGGTTATGCAGCCGCTGCCACCCCGCAATATACGCTCGTCCGCGGTTTGAACATGAGTATGCGTGCCGAACATCGCGGTTATCTTGCCGTCAAAGCATTTAAAAAACGCGTTTTTTTCGCCCGTTGCTTCGGCATGAATGTCACAAATCGCAATATCATATTGTCCTTCAAGGTCATAAAGCAATTTTTGACAGCAAACAAACGGGTTGTCGGCCGGTGGCTCTATCATCGCCTGACCCGACAAGTTGATCGTCAGCAGACGCATGCCGTTTGAAAGCTGCATTATGCAATATCCTTTGCCGGGCGCGGCAGGGGGGTAATTATGCGGCCTTAAAAGTCTGTCGCAAGAGCGCAGCATATCGTGCACCTGCTCATATTGCATGGTATGGTTTCCGCCGGTGATTACGTCTGCGCCCGCATCAAACAATGCGTGCGCAGATGCTATATCGATGTTATAAGACTTTGTGCAGTTTTCGCCGTTGACAATAACCGCGTCAGCGGCAAACTTTGTTTTAAGTTTGCGCAATTCCGAACATACAAATTCGGTGCCGAGCGGACCGACAACGTCGCCTAAAGCAAGCAACTTTATCATTATTTTGCAAGGTCCGACTTGCGGACTTCTCTGATAACGTTGATTTTGATCTGACCGGGATATTCAAGTTCGCCCTCTATCTTGTGCGCTATGTCGCGTGCAAGGAACGCCATATCATCGTCCGAGACCTCCTCGGGCTTGACCATTATGCGTATCTCGCGACCGGCCTGAATTGCAAACGATTTTTCGATGCCTGGGAATGAGTTTGCGATTTCTTCGAGCCTTTGCAGACGTTTGATATATTGCTCAAGGTTTTCACGTCTTGCACCGGGTCTTGCCGCGCTGACTGCGTCAGCCGCCTGAACAAGCATTGCCGTAACCGTTTTGGGCTCGACATCGCCGTGGTGTGCCTGAATAGCGTGAACGACCTCTGCGCTCTCTTTGTATTTTTTGGCTATCTCAACGCCTATATCGACATGAGAACCGTCTATCTCGTGGGTCATAGCCTTGCCTATGTCGTGCAATAGGCCCGCACGCTTTGCAAGCGTGGGATCAATGCCGAGTTCGCTTGCCATCATGCCCGCGATATATGATACTTCGATGCTGTGTTTTAAAACATTCTGGCCGTAACTTGTGCGGAACTTAAGTCTGCCGAGCAGTTTGACAAGCTCGTGATTAAGGCCGTGAACACCTGTTGCGAACGTAGCCTGCTCGCCCTCTTTTTTAATAACGCTTTCAACCTCTTTGCGCGATTTTTCGACCATATCTTCGATGCGCGAGGGGTGTATTCTGCCGTCTGAGATAAGTTTTTCAAGCGCAAGTCTTGCGATCTCGCGTCTAACGGGATCGAATGTCGAAATTGTTATTGCTTCGGGCGTATCGTCTATTATAAGGTCAACGCCGGTAAGCGTTTCGATAGCGCGTATATTGCGGCCTTCGCGACCTATTATTCGACCTTTCATCTCGTCGCTCGGCAGGTCGACCACCGAAACGGTGGCTTCGGATACACTGTCGGCTGCACAGCGCTGAATGGCAAGCCCTATGATATTGCGAGCCGTATCTTCTGCCGATTCACGGCATTCGCGCTCTATCTCGTTAAGTTTCATTGCCATCTCGTGGCGCGACTCGACCTCAACCTTTTGCAACAGCGATTCGCGCGCTTCGTCTACCGTCATGCCGGATATCTCTTGCAACACCTCGAGTTGACGTTGCCTTACATTTTCGGCGGCGGATTCGCGTTCTTCGGCGGCTTTTATGCGAGTTTGCAGTTCGCCGTCTTTGCGTTCAAGGTTTTCGATCTTGCGGTCAAGAGTTTCTTCTTTTTGCATTACGCGGCGTTCAAGACGCTGAACATCGGTGCGGCGTTCGCGTATCTCACGTTCCGATTCGTTTTTGGCTTTTAAGATTTCTTCTTTTGCTTCAACAAGTTTTTCTTTTTTTGCCGACTCTGCCTGACGCAGAGCTTCTTCTTTGATGCGTGCGGCTTCGGCCTGTGCCGAGCCGATGGCTTTTTCAGCGCCGAGTTTGCGGATAACATAGCCTGCGGCAATACCGCCGCCGAGGCATACCGCCGATATAACTGCGGCGAGCCAGATTTCCATCATGATTTATTCCTCCGGTATATATAATACAGGCCCCTTGGAATATGCAGTTTTTAAATGAGTATATGTTCGGTTATATATAATATCTATATAAAAATAGCGCATATAGACAAAAGCCCTGTTAAAGTAAATTATACTCTAAATCCAACTCAATGTAAAGAACAAATATATCAACATTTTAAAATTAACAAAAAATTAACATAGAATTCGGCTGCAAATAACACCGATTGATATAAAACAGTTCGTGTCTGCTGCTTTGTCACCGGATTATTGCCGGAATGATGCGCTTATATACCAACATGGCGATGGCGCAGTTTATTACCGCTTTCAGCGCGTTAAACGGACCCATTACAAACAGTATGACTTTAAACAGGTTGTCGGCAAACGGATAAAGATTTTGAAACGCCGATATTATAGAGTCTATTGCCGTGCCGTATGCTGCCGAATAAAAAGGAAACAGCACAAAATAATTCATCGGTATGCTTACCAGAGTCATGCTTACGGTAGCAGCGACACATGCCCAAAACCAAGCGTCTGCGCGGTTTGACTTTTTAAAAGACTTATAAATAATTCCCGCGGGCAGCACAAACGCGACCGATACGATAAAATTGGCAAGTTCGCCTATGCCGGCCGATTGTGACACAATGACGTTGATAAGGTTTTTTATCAATGACACGGCACATGCCCAAACCGGACCTACCGTGAAAGATGCGATAAGCGCGGGCACATCGGAAAAGTCAAATTTAATAAATCCCGGTATAATTCCCACGGGAAAATCAAGCAGCATAAGCACCGACGAGAGTGCCGCAAGACAACCCACCGTTGCGAGTTTATGCAATCGTTCGTTTTTCATTATATTCCCCCTAAAAGATATGCAAAACTCCCCCACGGGCATACCCGTGGGGGAGATCGTTATTATGCGATCTATTCTTCTCTCATCCGGACTTTAACCGTCGGTGCGGGAATCCCACCCGCTCGTGCGCAAAGCGCTTGCAGACTATACTGCCGGCAGGGAATTACACCCACCCACGAAGAAACAATGTCGTATAATTATTTTATGATGTCGATAACGACGCCCGAACCGACGGTTCTGCCGCCTTCGCGAATAGCGAAACGGAGACCTTTTTCGATAGCGATCGGGGTGATCAGTTCAACGGTCATATCAACGTTGTCGCCGGGACGGCACATATCAACGCCTTCGGGAAGGCTGATGTTGCCGGTAACGTCGGTGGTTCTGAAATAGAACTGGGGTCTGTAGCCGGGGAAGAAGGGCTTATGACGGCCGCCTTCTTTCTCAGTCAGAACGTAAACCTGGCCAACAAAGTTGGTGTGAGGATGAATTGAACCGGGTTTAGCAAGAACCTGACCTCTTTCGATGTCGGTCTTGTCGATGCCGCGGAGCAGGCAGCCGATGTTGTCGCCGGCTTCTGCAAAATCAAGCAGTTTACGGAACATTTCGATACCGGTGATGACGGTCTTCTTGGGCTCGTCCATCAGGCCGACGATCTCAACGTTGTCGGACATTTTAACTACGCCACGCTCAACTCTGCCCGTAGCCACGGTGCCGCGGCCGGTGATAGAGAAGACGTCCTCGACAGGCATAAGGAAGGGAAGGTCGTCATTTCTGGGGGGAGTAGGAATATAATCGTCAACTGCATCCATAAGCTCTTTGATAGGAGCATAGATAGCGTCGTTTGCATCTCTGCTGTCCGAAAGCAGAGCTTCTCTTGCGGAACCGCGGATGATGGGAATGTCGTCACCGGGGAAGCCATACTCGGAAAGCAATTCTCTGACGTCCATCTCAACGATTTCGATAAGTTCTTCGTCGTCAACGAGGTCACATTTGTTAAGGAAGACGACCATTGCGGGAACGCCAACCTGACGTGCGAGCAGGATGTGCTCACGGGTCTGCTGCATAGGACCGTCTGTTGCAGCAACAACGAGGATAGCGCCGTCCATCTGAGCAGCGCCGGTGATCATGTTTTTAACATAGTCGGCGTGGCCCGGGCAGTCAACGTGCGCATAGTGACGCTTTTCGGTCTGATACTCAACGTGTCTGGTGTTGATCGTTATACCTCTTGCTTTTTCTTCGGGAGCGTTATCGATCTGGTCATAAGCCATAAACTCGATGTTTTCGTCGCCGAGAGAGAGGTATTTGGTAATTGCAGCGGTGAGAGTGGTCTTGCCGTGGTCAACGTGGCCTATGGTGCCAATGTTAACATGGGGCTTATTTCTCTCAAATTTTGCTTTTGCCATTGATTTAAGTCCTCCATAATTAAGATGTTATTTTTACTTTTTAAAAAATTATCGCTTACTTTTGATTATAGCTAAAAATCAAATATTGTCAAGCCCTTTTTGGGACTATATTAATTTTTGCCGTTGATAAGCGACTCAAGCACCGACTTAGGCACTACGGCATAGTGGCTGGGCTCCATGGAATAAGAACCTCTGCCCTGTGTTTTGCTGCGCAGGTCGGTAGAATATCCGAACATTGTCGACAGCGGTATATCGGCAGTTATCTGCTGCGAGCCGTTGTCGGGCAATATTTCTTTGATCTGCCCGCGGCGTGAATTCATATCGCCGATGACATCGCCCATATAATCGTCGGGAACTGTCACGACAACCTTCATTATAGGCTCGGTTAATATAGGCGAAGCTTTTTTCATCGCATTGCGGAACGCCATCGAACCGCAGATCTTAAACGCCATTTCAGACGAGTCTACCTCGTGGAACGAACCGTCGATGACCGATACTTTAACGTCAACGACGTTATAGCCGGCGAGTACGCCCGAAAGCATTGCGCCTTTTACGCCCTCATCGATGGCGGGCATATATTCTTTGGGAATAACGCCGCCCTTGGTGCAGTCTTCAAAACTGTATCCTGCGCCGGGTTCGTTGGGTTCGATCTTAAGTTTAACGTGAGCAAACTGACCTCTGCCGCCGTTCTGACGCGAATATCTGCAATCGTCTTCGGCGGTGGCGGTGATGGTCTCACGGTAAGAAACCTGAGGTTTGCCGACATTTGCTTCAACGCGGAATTCGCGTAAAAGTCTGTCAACTATTATTTCAAGATGCAATTCACCCATACCGGCGATAATCGTTTGGCCGGTTTCTTCGTCGGTATAAGCGCGGAATGTGGGATCCTCTTCGGCAAGCTTTGCAAGCGCCAAGCCCATCTTGTTCTGACCGGCTTTGGTCTTGGGCTCGACCGCGACTCTGATAACAGGGTCGGGGAATTCCATATTCTCAAGCACAACGGGGCAATTCTCGGCACAGATAGTGTCGCCCGTCGTGATATTTTTAACGCCGACTATTGCGGCGATATCGCCTGCCTGCACCTCGGTGGTGTCTTCGCGGTGGTTAGAGTGCATAAGAACGATACGTCCTATACGTTCACGCTGTCCTTTGCTTGCGTTAAGCACGGTCATGCCTGTTTTAAGCGTACCCGAATAAACGCGTATAAAGCACAGCTTGCCCACAAACGGGTCGGTCATTATCTTAAATGCGAGCGCCGCAAAAGGTGCGTCGTCGCTTGTGGGACATTCGAACTCTTCGTCGGTGCGGGGGTTGGTGCCGACAACGTGTTCGATATCAAGCGGAGAAGGCATATAGTCGATGATGGCATCGAGCAGTTTCTGCACGCCTTTGTTGCGGTATGATGTGCCGCACACTACGGGAACGATCTTGTTTGCTATCGTGGCTTTGCGTATGCCCGCTTTGATCTCTTGCTCGGTGGGTTCTTCGCCCGCAAGGAATTTTTCAAGCAGTTCGTCGTCAAATTCCGAGATAGACTCTATCATCGCGGCGCGATAGTCGGCAGCCTTGTCTGCCATATCGGCGGGAATATCGGTCTCAAGGATATCTAAGCCGACATCGTCGCGATAGATATACGCCTTCATCTTAACAAGGTCGATAAGACCTATAAAGTCTGCTTCGGCGCCTATCGGCAACTGAATGGGCACGGGATTTGTTTTAAGGCGGTCACGCATCATGTCGACAACATGATAAAAGTTCGCGCCCATAATGTCCATTTTGTTGACATAGCACATTCTGGGAACGTGATACTTATCTGCCTGACGCCAGACCGTTTCTGACTGAGGCTCAACACCGCCCTTGGCACAGAACACGGTGACCGAACCGTCAAGTACGCGCAAAGAGCGTTCGACCTCGACTGTAAAGTCGACGTGTCCCGGAGTGTCAATGATGTTTATGCGATTGTTGTTCCAGATACAAGTGGTTGCAGCCGAGGTGATGGTGATACCACGTTCACGCTCCTGCTCCATCCAGTCCATAACTGCGGTACCTTCGTGCGTTTCGCCTATTTTGTGCGAAATGCCGGTGTAATACAGAATACGTTCTGTAGTGGTGGTTTTGCCTGCATCTATATGAGCCATTATACCGATATTACGGGTTCGCTCAAGCGGATATGTCCTTGGCATAAAATACTCCTTGATCTTGGGTAATTAATATTAATAACGGTAATGAGCAAAAGCTTTGTTTGCTTCTGCCATTTTGTGGGTGTCTTCCTTCTTTTTGACGGCGCCGCCGGTGCCTGCAACTGCATCGAGTATCTCTGCAGCGAGACGCTCCGACATGGTTCTGTCACTTCTGCTGCGAGCATAAGTGATGAGCCAGCGCAGACCGAGGGTCTGACGTCTTTCGGGCTTGACATCCATAGGAACCTGGTAGTTGGCACCGCCTCTGCGAACAGCCTTGACTTCAAGAGCAGGCATAATGTTCTCAAGGGCTTTTTTAAACTGTTCAAGAGGATCTTGACCCGACTTGGTCTTTACGATATCAAAAGCTTCGTAAACGATCTTTTGTGCCACACCCTTTTTGCCGTCATACATAATGTTGTTGATCAGTTTTGTAACAAGTGTGGAATTATAAAGAGGATCGGGAAGGATCTCTCTCTTGAATCCATGTTCTCTTCTGGGCACTTTGCTTCCCTCCTTCAATAGGATAACGACAGCATAACTGCCGTTTCAATGAGTTCATAGGTACTCGAAAAACCTTGATGTTTCGTTTTGTGCTGCAAAAGAGAAACACGCTATCTTTATGATTAAAGGATAACAGCTCTCTGTTTGAGCATTAACGAGCTTGAAATGATTGCCTATGGCTTATTTTTTTGCCTTAGGCTTCTTTACACCGTACTTAGAGCGCGACTGATTACGGTTGTTAACGCCCTGAGTATCAAGCGTACCGCGAACGATGTGGTAACGCACGCCGGGAAGGTCCTTTACTCTGCCGCCTCTGATAAGAACTACCGAGTGCTCCTGCAGGTTATGACCGATGCCCGGGATGTAAGCGGTGACTTCGATGCCGTTGGTAAGTCTGACTCTGGCTATCTTACGCTGTGCCGAGTTAGGCTTTTTAGGTGTCTTGATGGCCACCTTGGTGCAGACGCCTCTCTTTTGAGGGGAAGGAAGGTCGGTAGCGACATTCTTTATGGTGTTGGTACCCTTTTGGAGAGCGGGAGATTTTGACTTATAAGTCTTATCCTGTCTGCCGTGTCTTACAAGCTGATTAAATGTAGGCAAGAGATGTATCCTCCTTTCTTAAAAAATCACAACATTTTGATTATAGCCTAATGCCGAGGTTTTGTCAATGAGTAAATTTTACTCATTTTTGCACTCGGCATTAAGCATATTGTGTTTAAAATCGTCAGTTTGCCGAGAATTCTGTTATTCGGCAGACTGTTCATCGACGCTTGAAACGTCAACATCTTCGGCAGTATCCTGTGTTTCGGGTTCAACAGTGATCTCATCCTCTGCGATACCGTCATATACCGTTTCGGTCTCGATTTCGTCACCCGTATCGACTTGAACATCGCGATAGATGCCCATGCCGGTGCCGGCGGGAATAAGTTTGCCGATGATAACATTTTCTTTAAGGCCTATCAGCGGGTCGCGCTTGCCGCGTATCGCAGCTTCGGTGAGCACTTTTGTAGTCTCTTGGAACGATGCGGCCGACAAGAACGACTCGGTGGTGAGCGATGCCTTGGTTATGCCGAGCAGCACGGGACTGCCGACGGCTTCGGCACGTTTGATGAGTTCGTCGGGGTTTGCCTCATTCCAATCGCGTATATCTTTGTTTGCGTCGAGGAACTCGATGATATCGACCTGCGAACCGACCAACATACCGGTATCGCCCGGATCTTCGATGCGTACTTTGCGCGTCATCTGTCTTGCGATTACCTCGATATGCTTGTCGGCTATCTCAACGCCCTGCAAACGGTAAACACGCTGAATCTCTTTGATGATATAGGCATATACGGCGTCGAGTCCGCTTATACGCAATATATCGGCGGGTGATTCGGTGCCGTCGGTAAGTTTCTGACACTTGCTGACATGTGCGCCGTTTTCAAACGCGAGTTTTGCAACATAGGGTATCGACGTAGCGCGGCTTTCGCCTGTCTCGTCGTCGGTGACGACGATCTGGCGTGTCTTTTTGCTTTCTTCAACCGTTGCAATGCCGTCAAAGTCGGCAAGTACGGCTGTCTTTTTGGGCTTGCGTGCCTCGAAGATCTCTTCGACTCTGGGCAGACCTTGAGTGATGTCGCCGCCGGCAACGCCGCCGCTGTGGAAGGTTCTCATGGTAAGCTGAGTACCCGGCTCGCCTATAGACTGCGCGGCGATAATGCCTACCGATTCGCCTATGCTGACGGGTTTGCCCGACGCAAGGTCGGCACCGTAGCAATGCACGCACGCGCCGTGTTTTGCCTTGCAGTTGATGAGCGAACGAATGTGCACCTCTTGTATACCGGCATCAACGATGCGTTTTACCTGATATTCGTCTATCATGGTGTTATCGGGAACGATGACTTCGCCCGTTGCGGGATCGACCACGTCATCTATAACATATCTGCCTATGAGACGGTCTTCAAACGGTTCGATGACCTCTTCGTTGCCGCCCGAAAGTTTATCGACGATCTTGCTGACCCACAAACCTTGCGTATCGTGGCAGTCTACCTCGCGAATGATGACATCCTGCGAGACATCGACCAGACGGCGGGTAAGATAACCCGAGTCTGCGGTACGGAGCGCGGTATCGGCAAGGCCTTTACGCGCACCGCGGGCTGCGGTGAAATATTCGAGAATAGCCATACCTTCGCGGAAATTGGCTTTAATAGGCATCTCTATGGTCTTGCCGGTAGCCGAAGCCATCAGACCGCGCATACCTGCGAGCTGACGAATCTGTTTCGACGAGCCGCGGGCGCCCGAGTCTGCCATCATGTGTATGGGGTTATATTTGTCGAGGTTGCGGTTAAGGGCTTTTTCGACCTGACCGGTGCACGCATCCCAGATAGCGATAACTCTCTGCGAGCGTTCCTCCTCCGACAAAAGACCTTTTTTAAAGAATGCGGTAACACGGTCGACTTTTTTATCCGCTTCGGCGAGCAACTGCTGCTTTTCGGGCGGGATGGTCATGTCATAGACCGAGATGGTTATGCCGCTGCGGGTAGAATATTTAAATCCGAGAGCCTTGAGGTTGTCGAGCACTTCGCAGGTAACGACATTGCCGTGCTTTTTGATGCAGGCATTGACGATATCTTCGAGTCCGCTCTTTTTGGTGACCTGATGTATCTCGAGTTCAAACTCGTTGCCGGGAATGCTGCGGTCTGTGATGCCGAGATCCTGAGGTATGGGACGGTTGAATATAAGTCTGCCCATCGTGGTCTCGATAACTTTTGAACGCATAACGCCGTCGATCTCTTTAAAGACGCGGCAATAAATCTTTGCGTGCAGGCCGATCTCGCCGTTTTCGTAAGCGAGCATAGCCTCATCAAAGTCGATAAACGATTTGCCTTCGCCTTTTTCGCCGGGCACGTCAAGCGTGAGCCAATATGCGCCCAAAACCATATCCTGCGAAGGAATGGTGACCGCTTTGCCGTTGACGGGCTTGAGCAGGTTGTTGGCGGAAAGCATAAGGAATCTTGCCTCTGCCTGTGCCTCTGCCGAAAGAGGAATATGCACGGGCATCTGGTCACCGTCAAAGTCGGCGTTAAACGGCGAGCATACCAGAGGATGCAGTTTGATCGCTCTGCCTTCGACCAGAACCGGCTCAAATGCCTGAATAGACAGTCTGTGCAGCGTAGGTGCGCGGTTGAGTAATACGGGATGTTCTTTGATGACCATATCGAGTGCATCCCAGACGTCGGGAGTGATGCGATCGATGTGCTTTTTGGCGTCTTTGATGTTGCCTGCCTTGCCGTTGGCGATAAGCGCTTTCATAACAAAAGGCTTAAACAGTTCCAGCGCCATTTCTTTGGGCAGACCGCATTGATAGATCTTAAGTTCGGGACCGACAACTATAACCGAACGTCCCGAATAGTCGACACGTTTGCCAAGCAGGTTCTGTCTGAAACGTCCCTGCTTGCCTCTGAGCATTTCCGAGAGCGATTTGAGCGGGCGATTGTTGGGGCCGGTGACGGGCCTGCCGCGCTTGCCGTTGTCGATAAGTGCATCGACAGCCTCTTGCAACATACGCTTTTCGTTGCGTATGATGATGTCGGGAGCGTCAAGTTCTATAAGTCTCTTTAATCTGTTGTTACGGTTTAAAACTCTGCGATACAGGTCATTAAGGTCGGATGTGGCAAACCTGCCGCCGTCAAGCTGCACCATGGGACGTATATCCGGCGGTATGACAGGCAATACCTCAAGTATCATACATTCGGGTTTGTTGCCCGAAAGTCTGAATGCTTCAACGACATCAAGACGTTTGATGGCCTTTATCCTGCGCTGACCCGAGGTGGTTGCAATCTCGTTTTTAAGCTGTTCGCTGAGCTCGTCAAGATTGAGTTCGGCAAGCAACTCGCGTATCGCTTCGGCACCCATGCCGGCACGGAAATCGTTGTCGTATTTTTCGAGATATTCGCGATATTCGGTCTCGTTAAGAGGCTGATATTTTGTAAGTACGGGAACCGTTCCCGGATCTATAACTATATATTGTGCAAAATAAAGCACTTTTTCGAGGAACTTGGGCGAAAGGTTAAGCAGCAAGCCCATTTTTGAGGGCAGCGTCTTAAAATACCAAATGTGCGATACGGGAGCCGCAAGTTCAACGTGACCCATGCGTTCGCGGCGGACTTTGTTTGTGGTTACTTCAACGCCGCATTTTTCGCATATCTTGCCCGCCGAGTGAACATTGCGTTTATATTTGCCGCACGAGCACTCGTGGTCTTTGGTCGGCCCGAAGATACGTTCGCAAAACAGACCGTCGCGTTCGGGTTTGAGCGTGCGGTAGTTGATGGTCTCGGGCTTTTTTACCTCGCCGTAAGACCATGAGCGTATCATCTCGGGAGATGCAAGACCGATCTTTATACTGGAAAATTCGATTGCGTTATTATCCATTGATCGCTGCCTCCTTAGTTAGCATAGTCGTCCGAACCGTTTTCATCATAAACAAATTCGGATTCGCCGAGGTCGTATTCATCCTCGAGCGATGAGGTATCGTCGTCGATGCCCAGCGGATGTTCGGCGTCGTCATACAGCATGCTGTCGTCGGCGTTGCCTTCCATGACCGAGGGACCGAGTTCAAGCTCGGAATAACGACGTTCGTCGATGGTATCGTTTGAATAATCTTTAAGCGATATCTCGGAGTCGTCTTCTGCGTGAACGGTGATGTTCAGGCCCAACGACTGCAGTTCTTTAACAAGCACCTTAAACGATGCGGGAACGCCCGGGCTGGGTATATTGCGTCCTTTGACGATGGCGTCATAAGCCTTGACTCTGCCCACGATATCATCCGACTTGACGGTAAGTATCTCCTGCAGAGTATAAGCTGCGCCGTATGCATACAGTGCCCAAACCTCCATCTCGCCGAAACGCTGGCCGCCGAACTGAGCTTTGCCGCCCAGAGGCTGCTGGGTAACGAGAGAATAAGGACCGGTTGAACGCGCGTGTATCTTATCGTCGACAAGGTGATGCAGTTTTAAATAATACATATAGCCGACGGTGACACGGTTGTCAAAAGCAACGCCGGTACGTCCGTCATAGACTACCGATTTGCCGTCTTGCGCAACGCCTGCCATTTCAAGGCATTTTTGAATATCGCGTTCGTTTGCGCCGTCAAATACGGGAGTCATTACTTTCCAACCGAGCTTTTTGGCTGCCATGCCGAGGTGTACCTCAAGCACCTGACCGATGTTCATACGCGAGGGAACGCCCAACGGGTTAAGAACTATGTCAAGCGGTGTGCCGTCGGGCAAGAAAGGCATGTCTTCTGTGGGAAGCACACGTGATATAACGCCCTTGTTGCCATGGCGGCCTGCCATCTTGTCGCCTACCGAGATTTTGCGCTTTTGAGCAACATAAACTCTTACGACCTTGATGACGCCGGGCTGCAAAGTATCGCAGTTGTCGCGGTTGAATTCTTTTACATCTACTATTATACCGCTTTCACCGTGAGGCAGTTTGAGCGATGTATCACGCACCTCGCGTGCTTTTTCGCCGAATATGGCTCTCAGCAGACGCTCTTCGGCAGAAAGCTCGGTCTCGCCTTTGGGAGTGACTTTGCCGACAAGGATGTCGCCCGCATGTACCTCGGCACCGATGCGTATAATACCGTTGCCGTCGAGTTCTTTAAGCACGTCCTCGCCGACACCGGGAATGTCGCGTGTGATATCCTCTTTGCCGAGCTTTGTCTCACGCGATTCGCAGGAGTATTCTTCGATATGGATGGAAGTATAGATATCTTCTCTTACGAGTCGTTCGTTTATAAGGACGGCGTCCTCGTAGTTATAGCCTTCCCAGTTCATAAAGCCGATAAGCACGTTTTTGCCCAATGCGACCTCGCCGTGATCGGTGGCGGGACCGTCGGCAACTATATCGCCGGCTTCGACGCGCTGGCCTTTTTTAACTATGGGGCGCTGATTTACGCAGGTACCCTGGTTTGAACGGCTGAATTTGATGAGTTTATAAACATCGCTTCTGCCGTCGTCGGTATTTATTACGACCTCGTTTGACGACACCGACTTTACATAGCCTGAGCGCTTGCACAGCACGAGCACGCCCGAGTCGTATGCGGCACGATGTTCCATGCCGGTAGCGACGATAGGCGCCTCGCAGGTCATCAGAGGAACGGCCTGTTTTTGCATGTTTGAGCCCATCAGCGCACGGGTGTTATCGTCGTTTTCAAGGAACGGTATCATTGCCGTTGCGCACGAAACGACCATGCGTGCCGAAACATCCATCAAATCGATTTGTTCGGGGTCAAATTCGAGTATCTCGTCACGGCGACGCGCGACGATCTTGCGGTTGATAAATCTGCCGTTTTCGTCAAGAGGCTCGTTTGCGGTGGCTATTATGCAGTCATCCTCTGCGTCGGCGGTGTAATAATGCACATCGTCCGACACAACACCGTTTTTGACGGTGCGGTAGGGGGCTTCGAGGAAACCGTATTTATTAACTCTCGCAAATGTTGCGAGATAAGAGATAAGTCCGATATTGGGACCTTCGGGGGTCTCGATGGGGCAGACTCTGCCGTAATGAGTATAATGAACGTCACGCACCTCAAACGATGCGCGGTCGCGTGACAGACCGCCGGGGCCGAGTGCCGAAACGCGGCGCTTGTGCGTAAGTTCCGACAGAGGGTTGGTTTGATCCATAAACTGCGACAGAGGCGACGAACCGAAGAATTCGCGCATTGCCGATGCTATGGGCCTGATATTTATAAGCGACTGCGGAGTGATCTTGTCGACATCCTGTGTCGTCATCTTCTCTTTGACGATCTTATCCATCTTTGAGAAGCCTATCTTGAGCTGATTAAGCAAAAGTTCGCCGACGGCGCGTATACGACGGTTTGACAGATGGTCGATATCGTCCTCACTGCCTATGTCGTGCTGCAAGCCGAGCAGATAGTTTACCGATGCAAAGACGTCGTCAATGACTATATGCCTGGGAATCAAGTCGTGGATACGCGCGTTTACGGCACGTTTAAGAGCCGCAACATCGTCAAGTCCGACTGACGCGATGATCTCTTTGAGCACGGGTGCCGAAACCATCTCGTCTATGCCGAGTTCGGAATCGGGAATGCCCGTGAGCGTCGAAGCCCATATCATATTGTTGGTAAATACTTTTACCTCGGCGTCGGTATCTTCGTCAAGCAACCATACGCACGAGATGCCGAGTTTTTCGAGTTTTTCGGCATCGGCACGCGTAAGTTTATAGCCTGCGTCAAACAGCAGTTCACCGGTGGCTTCGTCCGCAACGGGACGTGCAAGCACGTGACCGGTGATACGCTTGGGCAATGACAGCTTTTTGTTAAACTTATACCTGCCTACGGGTGAAAGTTCATAGCGCTTGTGATCGAAAAACAGGTTGTTAAGCAATACCTGAGCGCTGTCGACCACGGCGGGATCGCCGGGACGCAGCTTGCGGTATATTTCTTTAAGGGCTTCGTCGGTCGGGTTGGTGGCAATGCCCATGGCATTGAGTTTTTCGGCTTCTGCGACGGTGATATCCTTTTCGATAGTCGCCTTAAGCATCTGCTCGTCACCGAAATAATCAAGTATGTCGTCGTTGCCGGTGAGACCGAAAGCACGCAAAAGCACCGTGATGGGCAGTTTGCGGTTGCGGTCTATGCGAACATAAAATATGTCGGACGAATCTGTTTCGTATTCAAGCCATGCGCCGCGATAGGGGATGACCGTGCATGCATAAAGGCGTTTGCCCGATTTGTCGTCGCTCGATTCAAAATAGACGCCCGGAGATCTTACGATCTGGCTGACCACGACGCGCTCGGCACCGTTGATGATAAACGTGCCCGCCTCGGTCATCATGGGGAAATCGCTCATATAGATCTCCTGCTCGGTGACCTCGTTGGTTATCTTGTTGGTCAGTCTGGCGGTTACTTTAAAAGGAACCGCATAGTTGACGTCGCGTTCTTTGCACTCTTCGATCGTATATTTCGGGGGATCGCTGAGGCTGTAGTCGACAAACTCGATAACAAGGTTGCCCGAGTGGTCGGTCATCGGCGAGATATCGGCGAGCACTTCGCCGATACTGCGCTCGACAAAGTCGCGATATGACTCTTTTTGGATATCGATAAGGCCCGGCATATCGAGTATCCGGCGGTTTTTGGCAAACGATTTGCGTTGCGTTCCGCCGCGGAGGGTAACATCTCTTACCATTTCGTCCATTTTTTAACTCCGTTCTGTGCTTATTGGTTTTGCGCGCAATATAAATAATATTGTTGCGAAACCGTTATGTGTAAAAATTAACAAAAAATTTACAATATTTTTACGCACTTTTTCGTTCGCTTAGACACCAAAGTGCAGTTTATTAATGTATCACAGTCTGTCAAGTTTGTCAAGCCTTTTTTGCAAAAAGTATTAAAAAAACGCAGCGAATGATAATGTTAACTAAATATACGATAAAAATTTACAAATATTTCTTTTGCGTATAAACAAATATTGCCTTCCGTATAATACGCATCATACGGCGGGCAAAAAGCGACGTTGTGCCGCTATATCTCGTATTTTAACGCCTCGCGGCAAAGATCATCTATTTCTTTGCCGACCTCGTTAATCCATTTTTTAAGTTTTCTTTGCATAAAAGGTATAAAGATAATCCAACTAATCCAACCAAAAAATCCGTCGATAAAAATTTCCGGGTAAATCGCATATCACC
>CAYOCM010000015.1:0-18121 GCA_964402515.1 uncultured Ruminococcus sp.
TACAATACGCTGAGAAAGGACTGCTGAAAAACAGCACCTTGCCGGAGGATTATCTTGTCAATCATATTTCATCCTCGTTTGTAGAAACGGTGGATTGGTGGGTATCGAGGAATATGAAAGAAAACCCCGAAGAAATTACGGATTACTTTTTGACGGTTATTGAACCGATTTGTTCGGTAAAGGCTTGATTATCAGCCTGTATAATACATACAAGCCATCCGAAACAACTATCAAACACTCGTCACGGCGTTTATCATCGCTGATATATCTTAAAAAAGGCGAACGGGTTATTTATATGCAACAGAATATAACCGCCGAAAAAGACGGATATATAACTCTATACAGCGCAAACCACGGTCACATCGCGAATATCTCGATAAATTGGCAGTCTGACTCGATTTAAGGCAATAACCCGTCTCTGCCGTTAGTCAATCGGCATAATCTGTCGACTGCAGCTTTTATCGTTAAACCCGTTTTAAGCATATTTGCGCTTATTTTTAAGATTTACCCCTTTACAAAAAGCAAAAGCAGTGCTATAATAACTTTGTTTGCAGAAATGCATTCCGCAGCAAGGCGCAGCGATGGGATACACGCGGGTCGTTAAGCCCGGCATCATCCGCCCTCGCCTCGTCTTAGCACGAAATAACAAAGAAAGGTGAAAAAAGACATGCTCAGCAAAGAAACCAAAGCCCAGCTCATCAAAGATTATGCAATCTGCGAGGGCGACACCGGCTCGCCCGAGGTTCAAATCGCGATACTTACCTATCGTATTAAAGACCTCACCGAGCACCTCAAGGTCAACAAAAATGACAACCATTCGCGCAGAGGTCTGCAGCAGATGGTCGGCAAACGCAAGAAGTTCCTTAACTATCTTATGAATGTCGATATCGCAAGATACAGATCTATCGTCGAACGTCTCGGCCTGAGAAAGTAATCCGTATCGCAAGGCGTGGAGGTATTCCCTCCACGCCTTAACGGAAGCGGTGGGTTTAGCAGTTAAATATTTCTCCGACTGTGTTTTTTCGGGGCAGTATTTAAATGTTAAACTTGCCGTGCTCCGTAATCAAAAAAATAAAATTAAAGCAAAGGAGCAACACAAGTGTTTTTTAAGAATTACCGTGAATTTAAATATGATCTTGCGGGCAGACCCCTGATCATAGAAACCGGCAAGATGGCTCAGCTTGCAAACGGCTCGTGCCTCGTCCGTTATGGCGAGACCGCGGTTCTCTGCTGTGCTACCGCATCTGCCGCACCCAGAGACGGCATCGACTTTTTGCCGCTTTCTGTCGATTTTGAAGAAAAATTATACGCCGCCGGCAAGATTCCCGGCAGCTGGAACCGCCGCGAAGGGCGCCCCGGCGAAAAAGCGATACTTGCTTCGCGTGTTATCGACCGCCCTATCCGTCCGCTTTTCCCAAAAGATCTGCGCAATGATATCGTGCTGTCTTTGACCGTTATGTCCGTCGACCCCGATTGCTCACCCGAGATCGCCGCGATGATAGGCGCATCTATCGCGCTTACTATATCGGACATTCCCTGGAACGGACCTATCGCAGGTGTCTTTATGGGCCTTGTTGACGGCAGAATAGTTGTCAACCCCACCGCTGAACAGCGCGAGAGAAGCGACCTTGAACTCACAGTCGCCGGCAGCGAAGCCAAGGTCGTTATGATCGAAGCCGGTGCAAAAGAAGTCGACGACGACACCATGTATGAAGCCATTATGAAGGCTCACGAAGTCATCAAACCCCTCTGCCGCTTTATAAACGAAATACAGGCTGCCATAGGCAAGCCTAAGTTTGAATATCCTTCGTGCGAGATCGACCACGATCTGTTTGACAAGATCGAGTCCATGGTAAAAGAAGACGTTATGTCGGCGCTTGACACCGATGACAAAAAGGTTCGCGATGCCGCATTGCAGCCGATATATACAAGAGTACACGAAGAATTTGACGAAGAATATGCCGACAACATCGCTATGATCGATGAATGCATGTATAAATTGCAAAAAAAGATCGTGCGTCATTGGCTGCTCACAGAGCAACGCCGTGTAGACGGCAGACGTATGGATCAAATGCGTCCGCTTAACGCAGAGGTCGGTCTGTTGCCCAGAACTCACGGTTCGGGCATGTTCACCAGAGGTCAGACTCAGGTGCTTACCACCACCACTCTCGCTCCCGTCAGTGAAGCGCAAATGCTTGACGGCATAGACGAGCAAGAAACAAAGCGTTATATGCATCACTATAATATGCCTTCTTACTCTGTCGGCGAGGCAAGAGCAGCGCGTTCGCCCGGCAGACGTGAGATAGGCCACGGCGCACTTGCAGAGCGTGCTCTGCTGCCCGTGTTGCCTTCTGTAGAAGAATTCCCCTATGCTATTCGTTGCGTATCCGAAGTCGTTTCTTCAAACGGTTCGACCAGTCAGGCTTCGGTCTGCGGTTCTACTCTTGCGCTGATGGACGCCGGCGTGCCTATTTTGGCACCTGTCGCGGGTATTTCGTGCGGACTTATCACCGAGGGCGATAATTGGATGACTATGATAGACATTCAAGGCCTTGAAGATTTCTTCGGCGACATGGACTTTAAAGTCGCCGGTACCAAAAAAGGCATAACCGCCATTCAAATGGACCTTAAGATAGACGGTCTTACCCCCGCCATCATCAAAAACGCATTAAAGACTACTCACGAAGCACGCAATTATATACTTGACGAGATAATCGCTCCCGTTATTGCCGAGCCGCGCACAGATGTTTCAAAATATGCGCCCAAGATGATAACCATCACTATTGATCCCGACAAGATCAGAGAGGTTATCGGTTCGGGCGGCAAAGTTATTCAAAAGATATGTGCCGACACGGGCGCCAAGATAGATATTGAGGACGACGGCAGCGTATTTATTGCCGCAGTCGATCGCGAATCAGGCTATAAAGCTCGCAAGATAATCGAAGCTATTGTAAATGATCCCGAACCCGGTCAGGTGTTTATAGGCAAAGTAACGCGCATACTCAATTTCGGCGCGTTTGTCGAGATTGCCCCGGGCAAAGAGGGTCTTGTTCACATTTCGCAGCTTGACACCAAGCGTGTAGGCAAGGTCGAGGACGTTGTCAACATCGGCGACGAAGTCAAGGTAGTTGTTACCGAAATCGATGAAAAAGGCCGTATCAACCTTTCGCGCAAAGATGCGCTCAACATCATCGACGACTGATATCAAACGTTAAAAGCAGGGTAGCTCCCTGCTTTTGCATTAAATAATGCCTGTCAAACAGTTAAAAAGGAGGTCAAAGCATGAAAAAATTAATAACGCCTATCGTTTCGGCGTTGGTCTCTGCCGCATTGCTCATAATTGCAATACCACTCGGGTTTACGACGTTTGTAACGGCACAGATAATTCTGTCAATAATTACATCTGCGCTTTTGCTGATGTCTGTCGCCCGGCGCGGATGCTCAATAGCGGCGATATGCATTTCGGCCCCCATGTTTTTGATCGAACTTTGGCTGATGGTGGCGCGCAATTATATAACGCTTTCGGGCGATACGTTGGCAAGCCTAAGCTCACCAATTATGTGGGCCGTGCTGATAATGCATTTTGTAATAGTGGGCTGCTCAATAGCGCAATGTTCTATGCTTTATATGCCTAATACAAACAGATAAAAAGCGATCTGCAATTTATAAGGAGGCAACCATGTCAAGTTTTGAAAATCTGCGTATAGTAGACAACTTTTATCAAACATCGCTGTTTTTTCCGATGCCCACGGTAGTCATAAGCACGCTGTGTGACGACGGCTCTACAACGTTAGGACCTTATTCTCTCGTGCAGCCTTATTATGTCGCGGGCAAAGACTATTATGCCATGCTGCTGTGTTGTCGCAACTCGTCAAACACCGCGCAGAATATATTAAAAAACGGCAAGTGTGCGCTTAACTTTGTGTGCGACGATCCCAAAGTATTTGCCGAGTGTGTCAAACTCAGTTGGCCGGGCGACAAACCCGAAGACAAAATGCCCGCCTGCAAATTTAAACTTGAAAAAAGCATGACCGAAGAACTGTCGGGCGAAAAACGCCCCATGGTCCTCACCGATGCAATACAGGTCATAGAATGCACATGGGTGCGAGAACTTGACGGAGCGCAAAACGACATGCCGGGCGAATTGAACGGCTATGAACCGCCTTATCACGATTTTAACGGCATAACATCAAAATTCGGCTGTCACTTTATTTTAAAAATTGACCGCATTTTGATGAAAAAGAAATACAGCGACGCAATAATAAACGGCGTGACAGCGCGTGATTTTCCTCCGCTGCCCGTTGACTACGGATATCGCGACAGCAAAAATTTTTGGTTTCACCGCAAACGCCGTATGAAAGCCGAGCTGTTGCCTATGCGCAAGCAATCGCTTGATTCGGTGCGCTATGCAGCCGACAGAGCAGACGACAAAATTAAATTTACCGACGATGCACTGATGACTATTCAGAATGTGCCGCGTGTGTTTTTATCGGTGGTGCTCAGAGGTTGCGTTGATTGGGCAAAAGAAAACGGCGTTGAACTTATCACCGCCGAGCATATGAAGATAATAAACGATAAACGCTCTAAAGAAAAAAGCAAAAAACAGTAAATCGCATATAAAAAATTCGGCACATATCGTGCCGAATTTTTTATTTCATTGTGCTGTTGCACGGTATATTTTAAAATATCATTCGCTTCTGAGAGCAGTAACGGGATCACGTTTTGATGCGATAGACGAAGGAATGAGTCCCGCGATGAATGTAAGCACCATGCTTATTATCACCAGCAAAGCGCCGCCCAAAGCAGGCAATTTTGCTGCGATATTAAGTCCCGACAGGCTGTATACGATAGCGTTGATGGGAATCGTTGCAAGCAGCGTAAGGCCTATACCCATAGCGCCGGCGACAAATCCCACTATTAGCGTTTCGGCATTGAACACGCGCGAGATATCGCGTTTTGATGCACCGACGGCACGCAATATGCCGATCTCTTTTGTGCGCTCTAACACCGAAATATATGTGATTACACCTATCATTATAGACGAAACCACAAGCGAGACCGAAACAAATCCTATCAGCACGATGGATATGGCGTCAAGTATGGTTGTTATAGACGACATCAGCAGCCCTACGGTATCGGTATAATGTATTACCTTGTCCTCATTTCCCGAGGCTTGCATACGGTCGTTGTAAGCGTCGATAACATCGCATATAACATCTTTTGCCTCAAAACTGATAGGATAGATATATACCGAATCAGGTGTTTTGTCTTTAACAAACCCGAATTTATCAAGGTTGCCCGAGTATGTGTTGTCGTTTGCAAACTGCTCTTTATACATCTGTATGAGTTGCTCATCCGAAAGAAAAGCAAGATACGGCTCTATCTGCGCTTTTTGATCTTCGGGCAAAGCGTTTATAAGTTCTTTTACATACTCGGCGGTAATGTCATCGGGCGGGAATTCGGTTCCCGTAAAAACATCGATATCGGGGTTCGCGATTTGCTGCTTGACTATATCCGAATTATTTATGCCGTCGACTATATAATCGGTAAGTGCTTTTGTATAACCTATATATGCGCTGTTTGAGGTTGCTACCGCATCGGGATTGGGCATTGCTATAGCGGATATCTTTAACGTCAAGCCGTTATCGACAATGTCGGCAAGTTTTTGCGCGTCATCCGAGATATCGCGCCAAACATCACCGTCTTTTTGATAATAATCCGTGGGCAATATGAGTTTAAAGGTCATATTTTTGAGTTCGTCATAAGTAAACGACAACTGCTCAAGCTCAACGGTTTCGCCCGCATATATCTTGTCAAGTATGCCGTCGATCTCATCCATATCTCTGAGGCCGATAGCATATTGCACAAGGTCGCCCAATTCTTTGCGGCTGTTTACAAACAGCACGATTTCGTCTTTTGCGGTAGGCCACTCACCCACCAACAAATCGTATTGCGAGTGCAAAAGTTCGTCATTGTCTATAAGCTGATCCCAAACCGACAGCATACCGGTTATGGTTGAAACACCCGCCACCGAGCTGCTCGTCATTTTGTCATAAAGGTCACCGTATATCTTGCGGAATACCTCTTCAGGGTCAAGGCGCACCGCGCCGTCTGATGTATCCGATTTATATATCAGCATCGGCGCGTTATAAGAATATGTTATTCCGCTGACGTACTCTGAAATGCTGTGTTTGTCACCGCGTGAGTCGGTATAATAGCAATCATCGCTTTCTAAAAATTCTTTAAACGCACCGAGATCGTTGTATGTGGTTCCGCTGGCCATGGCGTTGATCATGCTTACAAGCGCCGCAGAAGTATATATTCTGTCGTCTTCTCGTCCCTCGGTATTTGCCTGATCTTTTTGCTCGAGCAAAGCCGACATATTAAAGTTTTCATATGTTATCTGCAAAGGATATGACGACAGCGTATCGGCTTGCACATGGTTAATAAAAAGCTGTATGCCATTGCTCATAGACAGTATAAGCGCAATGCCGATTATGCCTATGCTGCCCGCAAACGAGGTAAGCAAAGTGCGTGCTTTTTTTGTCATCAGATTTTGCAGCGACAGTCCGAGTGCCGTAAAAAACGACATATGCGGCTTTTTGCCGCGCTTTTTTTCTGCTTTTTGCGGCGCGGGCTCGGTATAAGGGTTACTGTCGTCAATTATTCTGCCGTCGGAAAGTTTGATTATTCTGTCAGCATATTTTTCGGCAAGTTCGGCGTTATGAGTAACCATAATGACAAGCCGGTCTTTTGAAACATCTTTTAAAAGTTCCATTACCTGAATTCCCGTTTCGGAATCAAGCGCGCCCGTCGGCTCATCGGCAAGCACTATTTCGGGATCGTTTATAAGCGCACGCGCAATGGCGACGCGTTGCATCTGTCCGCCGGAAAGTTGATTCGGCTTTTTGTTGCATTGCTCTTTAAGGCCGACTTTGCCGAGCGCATCAAGCACTTTGGCACGGCGTTTTGACTCGGGTATGCCCGATAAAGTTAGCGCAAGTTCGACATTGCGCAAAACAGTCTGATGCGGTATCAGATTGTATGACTGAAACACAAATCCGACCGAATGATTGCGATAATCGTCCCAATCGGACGGCGAATAATCTTTTGTCGAGCGTCCCTGAATAACCAGGTCACCGTCGGTGTATTTGTCAAGTCCGCCTATGATATTGAGCATAGTGGTCTTGCCGCAACCCGACGGACCGAGAATGGCGACAAACTCACTTTTGCGAAAGTCGACCGAAACGCCTTTAAGCGCCTTGACCGTTTCACCCGCGGCGGTATAGTCTTTTGTTATGTTATGCAGTTTTAACATATAACACCTCACGATAAAACAATTTCAAATCGTATGATATTATATAATGCTTAAATCAGGTTTAAAACAACAGACAAAAACAGTCGACTCTGAGTTTAGCGAGCCGACTGTTTAATTTTTTTGCCAATGCAGTATTTGACAGATCAAAAACCGGCCGAGCAAATTATATTTGCCGTTAGCACTGCTCCTGTTATAAACAACATTGATTTTGAGGATGCGTTATTCCATTTCCACGGCATGAACAACACTGCCGTAAGAGCAGGCCACCAGCAGATAATCGAGTGTCACCTGCTGCACACTGTGTGCGGGCACCGTGAGTTTATATTGATAATTGCTGAATACGCCGCTGTTTTCTGCCAGTCCGGTGGTATAAGAAGTATCTATTACTTCACCCGTAACGCTGTCGCGAACGAGTATGGCCAAAGTGCCGTGATCACGCAGATGCAATGTTATCGTCCTGCCTTGGTCGCCCTGATTGACAAACGTAAAGTGGTCTTGATATTCTATCATCCAGTTTGCCGTGTTTGCGGGGGCGCCGCATCCGTCGGCGTGATAGTTGTCAATGACTACATCTTTGCCTCCCGATGTGCGGCAGTTAAACTCTACCATATCCATGCCCACCGCGCGGTGGTCGTTTTGAGGGTTAAGATGAGTCATCCAGGTGGTGCTGTTTACAACATGATCTTTGTTGTCGTATTCTTTATACGGAGTCGTCGACGAAGGCACGTTGTCGGCATATCTCGTGGTGTATGTCACGGGAAGCCTCGACGCCCTGTCGTCATCGTCAAAAGTCCATGTCATATAGTTGTCGATAACGCCGTGATGATCTGCTATGCCGGAATACTGCTGTGCATAGCCGCCCGCAACATATCCCAAAGCAGCGGGTTCTCTTGCCACCTGCGCGGCATCGGTATAGCAATACATCGTGCCGGTGACCTCGCCGCCGGTAACTATAAACTTGACGTTGCCGTTTTCGCAGCGAATGTTGTTGACATAGTGGTTTGCCGAATTATCTATATTGATATTTCGATATGCGTCTGCGGATGTGCCGCCTATGACCCAGATATATTCTCCCGCAGGCAGTCGGTATGTTGTGGGCTGATAAACTCTGGGCTGATATTTTTTATAAGCATAATCAAGGCCGGAATATTTTGCGGCGATAACACCGTATTCGTTAAAATAATCCGACGGCAGTTTAAATGACGTATTATAAAAATCATACCACGCAAGTTGCCCGAACCAGGTGCCGATCCACTGATAACCCACATTGGTGACCGTGATGTAAACGTCGTGATCGCTGTTGTTTTTGAGCTGATAGCCGAGATAAATGTTGTTGCCCGAATAATTTGCGTGCTCGATAGTCACATATACTTCGCCCGTCAGTCCTTCGTTGCGCATAAACGCCTTGCCCAAATGCTGTGTGCTGACCTGCTCGGGGTTGTTTGAATAAATATATGTGCCTCCCGTGCGCTTGATATAATTGACTTCGGCGGCGACAAGAGCATCGTCGCCGTATACGTCATACTGTGAAACATCCGTTGCCATGCCCACGTCATAAGGCAATGTGACGAGATGATTTTCTGCCTTGGTCGTGATCTTAAAATCGGCGTTCGGAGAGTCTGTCTCGACCTCAATGGTATAAACCTCATACTTTTTGAGATCTGCCGAAAACTCTTTTCCCGCGGCTATTTCGGCACCGTCTTTCAAAATCGTAATGCTTTTTACCCCGTCGCCGACAAGAGAATATGTGTCGGTGTAAGGCGCATAGACCGTATAAACACGTTTGCCGTCTTCGTCGGTCACGTCGTCGATCGACGACAGCCTGAAACCGTCGGGATTAACAACGGGTTCGGTTGACGTTTCGGGCTGCGAATATTCATCTTTGCCGCCTTCCGAGACTTCCGAAATTTCTGAAATTTCGGAAGTCTCGGAAGAATTGCCGTCGGGCGAAGGCGTTTGGGATATTTCTTTTGACGTGTCATCGGACGTGTTTGCACATGCGCCGAATATCACAGAAAGCATGACAACCGCAAGCAATGCCGCAAGATATTTGATAAGTTTGGTATCTGCTTTCACTTATATTCCTCAAATCATTTCATATTATTGTACGCATCTATGGTCTCTTGCATAGCGGTTTCGGCTTTTGTTTTTATGCTATCGAGCTGGCTCGACAACGTGTTGTTGCCGCTGCGTATTATGCTTGCCCAGACCTGAATTATATCGCCCCAGTTATAAATGGTGCCTATATCATACAGTCTGCTGTTGACAACGAGGTCGAGCATTCTTTCATCGTCTTCGTCCGGCATAGCCTGCGACTTGAGGGTCGTTTCATAGTATGCGTGCGAGACAGATTCGCCCGAAGAATATCTGCTGTAATATCCCAGAGCTTCAAGTGCGCATGCGGTGGCCTCAAGCGTTGCGGGATCGTTGTTAAATGACGGAATCGCCATGACCTCTGTCTGATAAACATTGACGCCCGAATAATAATTTTCCTGTGCCTCATCGTACTTGGGCATGGGCAGAACTCCGAAATTGACCTTTTTTTCGCTGGTCTTGCTCTTTATGTTTGATATGGTCTGCACGACCGACGTATAAAACAGGCCTCTGCCCGAAATAAACATTTCGGCAATGCCGTCCCACGACTCGGGAACTTTGTCAACGAGTATGGTAGCGCCGGTGTCGGTACACATCTCAAACACCTTGCCGAACGCCGTCACGGCGCGTTCTTCGCCTATACTGATGTCAAATGTGCCTTTGGTGACCTTGCGCGCGGTGGTGGAACCGCTGCCGAGAACTATCATCTCGGTTGAATATCCGTCACTAAGCAGGCCGTATGTGCAGTTGATATTGCCCAGTTTGCCGTTTTCGTCGGGCTGCGTAACGGCTTTTGCCATAGTATACATGGCGTCATATGTCCATTTGTTGCCGTCGACAAGCTCATAAAGACTGCCGTACTGCGCCTCAAACGCGGGGTTTTCGGCGTACATGTCTTTGTTATAAAGAATGCAATAACAATATTCGTCATCGGTGAGCATACAGTCGCCCGCGACAAAATATGTGTTGTTTGTGACCGACAGAGTATCTATCGCGTTTTGATCCCACCACTCGTTATTAAGATAAAGCAGGTCGTTAAGCGGCAAAAAATAGTTTTGCGTTGCAGACGGCAGCATATAGTTGACCGTGTTTGAAACCAGATGGAACGGCACATCGTTGCCCGAAGCGCTCTTCATTGCAAGTTCAAGCTCTTCGTGCGGATATTTTGTCGCCGTGACCTCAAACGTTATGCCGTATTTTTGATATATCATATTGTTGCGCTCTGCGACCGCCGAGCTTATCTGGCCGAAACTGCTCTCGTCATCGGGAACAAACTGCAATTCGCCGTAAGTATGACGTTCGGTGGCAACGCACAGTATTTTTATCGTGGTATCATAGTTTTTTTCGGCGAACGGAAATGTGGGATTGCCGTCATCCGAAACTTCGGTGCTTGATTCGGTTTTTGATGCGTCCTCAGACGGTTGCTCGACCTGTTGGGGCGAACACGCCGCAAAAGACAAAAGCATCAATAAACATAATAATAAAACAGCAGTCTTTTTAAACATAAGATTTTGTTCCTTTCGTTGTTTATTATCAATTATACACAATACATGCGCCTTTTTCAACTGTTAAATTGTACAAAATCGCATCCCATATACAGTCAACTGTAACAAAACAGCCGTCGTCGGATTACCCGACGGCGGCAAAAAACGTTTTGGTTGTTATTTATACAATTATTTGGTGTGCGCTATGGCAAAACGTGTCGTTATGTTTTCAAATTGTTCTATAGGCTGCAAGCCGTCGATCACGCTCTCGAGCGTGCCATAGCAAACAGCAGATTCGGCAGTCGCCGTTTTTGTGTTTTCGTCTTTTGCAAACAAATCATAGCTGTTGCTTGCGTACATAAATTCATTAAGGTCGAGAATGCATATATCGGTCACGGTTCCCGCAAAATCGGTTGCCTGCAAAAACTCGCCCATATCGGCATATTCGGTATCCATGGCGATCATTATCGCGTTCTCGCTTAATATTGCATTATCGTCGCTCATTGTTGTTGAATAAAGCAATATCACAAGCTGTTTTGTTTCTGCTGTATAACGATAAAGCAACTTGTCTTTAGCGCTTGCAAGCAGACGCTCGAACGAAAGCTTTTGTCCGACAAAATCCTGCGGAGCGCGACGCAGATTCTCGACGGGGGTAACATCTCCCGGCGCAAACGGTTCGGACGGTTCCGAAAGCGGAGGCAGACAGTTATCAAATACATACTCAATGAGTTCGCCAAGCGTTTTGGGCACATCTTTTTCATCCGAGGAAACATCCGGCGAAGCATCGCTTGGCGCATCCGGCGAAACGTCGGGCGATTCTGTGTCGGCAGGCGTGCAACCGAATATCAAAACGGCTGTAAGCATAACACAGATCAAAAGCGAAAGAAATTTAAAACTTTTATTCATTGTGTAAGACCTCCTTAAATTATTGCAATATTATAATCAAGATATGCTGTTTTAGGTACAGCTACTATATTTATATTATATATATATATTTCAACGGCAATTTTATACAAAAAGCGGTTTCGTATTTTGTGCATTATGTCAACATAGCGTCTACAATCATAGACTGCAATAAGAGCGTATGCTCTTTGGCTTTTTAAGCATTTTAATAATTATAAAAAGGAGTTTTTATATATGAATGAGCAAAACGGCATGACGCCTCAGGCCGATTTCCCCGAGCAGATAGCTTTGGCGATGGCTTATGTGCCTATGCAGAGGTTTGAAAAAATATATGATGACGACAAGGCGCTCGAACGCGGAACGATATTTGCGGCGCTTGACCTGCCGTTTAAAGGAGGCAGCAGATGACAGACAAACAAAAAGCGATGCTTTTAGTGCAGCAGACATGTTTTGCGTTGCACGAGGCGGTATTGTTTCTCGACACGCATCCAGATGACAAAAAAGCCATGGAATATTTCAGGCGCACGCAGATAAAGCGCGATGCGGCGATAGCCGACTATGAGCAAAAATACGGCCCTCTCACCGCCGCCGCGACAAAAAGCGCGGGCTGGAACTGGATAGACAATCCGTGGCCGTGGCAGATAGAAACGGAGGCGTGATATATGTGGACATATGACAGAACCTTGCAATATCCGGTAAGAATAACAAACCCCAACCCCATGCTCGCAAAAATAATTCTCACTCAGTTCGGCGGCCCAGACGGCGAACTCGGCGCCTCTATGCGTTATCTTTCGCAACGTTATACGATGCCTTATAACGAGGTGGTCGGAACGCTTACCGACATAGGCTCCGAAGAACTCGGGCATATGGAGATGATCTCGGCGATATTCCACCAGCTGACGCGCAACATGACAATGCAAGAGATAAAAGACGGCGGTTTTGCGCCTTATTTTGTCGATCACACGGCGGCGGTTTATCCCGAGTCGGCAGGCGGAGTGCCTTTTTCGGCACTGACGTTTCAAAGCACCGGCGACGCGATCGCCGACATCAGCGAAGATATGGCAGCAGAACAAAAAGCGCGATTGACATACGACAACATACTGCGGCTTGTTGACGACCCCGATGTGCGCGACCCGATTAAATTTTTGCGTGAGCGCGAGATAGTGCATTATCAACGTTTCGGTGAAAGCCTGAGAGTGATACAGGATAACCTCGATTATAAGAATTTTTATGCTTATAACCCCGAGTTTGACAGAAGATGATTGTTTTTTAATGCCGTCGATGCTATAATAAGCGTAAAGGATGTGAAATGATATGACAGGCAGATTTGCGCCGAGTCCGAGCGGCAGAATGCATCTCGGCAACGTGTTTTCGGCGCTGATGTCGTGGCTTTATGTTCGCAAAAACGGCGGAAAGATGATAATGCGCATCGAAGACCTCGACAGAACGCGCTGCAAAAAAGAATACGCCGATCTTGTTAAGCACGACCTTAAATGGCTTGGGCTTGACTGGGATGAAGAAATGCCCTGCCAGAGCACCCGCACAAAAGCTTATGATGACGCTCTTGCAAGACTGCGCGATATGGGCGTGCTGTTTGACTGCCGCTGTTCGAGAAACGACATAAATATTTCTTCTGCTCCTCATGCATCCGACGGCAGCGTAATATACGACGGCAGATGCAAAAACGCCGACGACGAAACAAAACGCGCTATATCTTTGTCGCCGCATTCGGTTAGGATTGCGGTTCCCGATCGTGTCATAACATTCGACGATGTCATATACGGCGAATACAATCAGAATCTCGCACGCGAATGCGGTGATTTTGTCCTAAAAAAAGCCGACGGTTCTTATGCCTATCAGCTCGCCGTAGTTGTCGACGATATTTTTGCGGGTGTCGATACGGTTGTGCGCGGTAACGACCTGATGAGTTCGGCACCGAGGCAAATATACCTGCACGAATTGCTCGGTGCAGATCCGCCCGAATACTGTCATGTTCCGATGCTGGTCGACACACAGGGCCGCAAACTGTCAAAACGTGACAAAGACTGTGACATGGGATACCTGCAAAGCGTTTATTCGCCGCAGCAGATAATAGGCGGTCTGGCTTTTGTTTCGGGGCTTATAGGCCGTTATGAGCCGCTATCCTCCGCCGAACTTTTAAACAAATTTGATGTTAAAAAAATCAAAAAGCAAAATATAGTAATATAACTTTCAAAGCACCCTGCCGATTGCGCGGAGTGCTTTGAATCTTTTTGCGGTCAAAAATGCGGTTTTTGCCGACTTTAGAGTGCATTTATGCCCCCATAATTCAGCGGCATAAAATTATTTTTGTTTTTAATGTTGCTTTAAGCAACTAATGATATATTAAGCACGTAAAGAGCAGACGAACACACGCGACAGTCATACGGCGTGAGACGGATTCGGTGCATATTGACGGACTCCGCGCGGGCGAAACGCTCTTTGCAAAGTCACCGTTTTTGCGACGGGCAAAAACGGTACCATAAGGTGCAAAGTTTTTTCCTTCCTATTTCCTTTCTCCTCTCTTACAGGCCCGTCGAGTCGGCATGGTGCAACTCGGCGGGTCACAAAACGACAATCATCCAGCAACATAGATTTCTCCTTTATTTCTTTCCCCCAATTCCTTTCTCGCAATGTTTCCCCTGACATTGCAAAGAAAAAGCCGACATTAATGTCGGCTTTTTTCTTATTGTTTTATTATATTCTATCACATTCCGAGATACTCTTTTTGAGCATCGGTAAGGTGGTCTATCTTAAATCCACGGCATTCAAGCACACGCTCGGCAACCGAAATGTCGACTTCTTTGGGAACGGCTATGAGTTTTTCGGTCATTTCCGACGCATGGTTTACAAGATGTAATGCCGAAAGTGCCTGTATGGCAAACGACATATCCATTATTTCGGCGGGATGTCCGTCACCGGCGCATATGTTTACCAGCCTGCCCTCGGCTATAACATACAGGCGTTTGCCACTCGGCAATTCATAACCTATTATATTGTTTCTCGCTTCAAACTCGCGCACAGCCATCTTTTTGAGACCGGCAACATCGACCTCAATGTCAAAATGTCCAGCGTTGCAGAGTATGGCTCCGTCTTTCATCGAGTTGAAATGTTCGGTAGTGATGACGTCGCGGTCGCCGGTAACTGTGACGAAAAAGTCGCCTATTTTTGCGGCTTCGGCCATGGGCATGACCGTAAAACCGTCCATTACCGCTTCTATTGCGCGAATGGGGTCGACCTCGGTAACTACGACGCGCGCCCCCAGACCTTTTGCACGCATAGCGGTGCCTTTGCCGCACCAGCCGTAGCCGGCAACGACAACATCTTTGCCTGCGACTATAAGGTTTGTGGTGCGGTTTATGCCGTCCCAAACCGATTGTCCGGTGCCGTATCTGTTGTCAAACAGATGCTTGCAATCCGCCTCGTTGACCATGACCATGGGGAACCTGAGTTCGTTTTTGCGAACCATGTTATAAAGTCTGTGAATACCCGTAGTAGTTTCTTCGCAGCCGCCTATAACGCCGTCTATAAGTTCGGGATAGCTCTCGTGTATCAGGCTTACCAAGTCACCGCCGTCGTCGATAATTATATTGGGGCCTATCTCAATAACGCGGCGCAGGTTTTGCTCATAGACTTCCATCGTGCAGCCGTGCAAAGCAAAAACATTCAAGCCTTGGTGGACGAGTGCCGCAGCAACATCATCCTGCGTTGACAGCGGGTTGCTGCCCGTTATATACATCTCGGCGCCGCCTGCGGCAAGCACCAGGCAAAGATATGCGGTCTTTGCTTCTAGATGCACCGAAAGTGCGACTTTTTTACCTTTAAAAGGCTTTGTTTTTGCAAATTCCGCCTCGATACCTCTCAAAAGCGGCATATTGTTTTTGACCCATTCTATTTTGAGCGCGCCGCTCTGCCAAAGCGAAACATCTTTTATATCGTGTGACATTATTGTTTTACCAACCTTTCTGCTATTTTATTGCAATTATATTTTATTTTTTCTTCGTCTACCGAGATCAGTTCGCGGTGACGCATAAGCCATCTGCCCGCCACCATAAGCGAATCGACGCACGAACCGTTTGCCGCATAGACTAATGATGAAGCGATATCGGTATCTGGTGTAAATGCGATGTTTGACAAATCGACAAGCATCAGATCGGCGTCTTTGCCGACGGCTATCTCTCCGTTGTTGAGTCCCAAAGCTTTTGACGCATTGACCGTGGCACAGTCGATTACCGTCTTTGCACCGAATGCCGCCGCATCGTGCGTAAGGCCTTTTTGCAAAAGTGCGGCATAATTAATCTCGGAGAACATATCGAGCGAGTTATTCGAAGACGCGCTGTCGGTGCCTATCGTAACATTTACACCGCGTTTTGCCATATCGTTAAGTCTGGCAAAACCGTTGCCGAGTTTTAAGTTGCTCTTGGGGCAAGAAGCGACCGAAACTCCGCGCTCTGCCAATATCGCGATATCGTCATCCGACATCTGCACGCAATGCGCGGCAAGAGTCTTTATGTCAAATAAACCGAGTTTGTCAAGATATTCAACAGGCGAGACTCCGTGATCTTTGCGACAGTTTTCTATTTCGGCAATGCTTTCCGAAAGATGAATGTGTATAGGCAGATCGTATTTTGTCGCCGTATCGATGCACCTGCCTATAAAATGCGCATCGGTAGTGTATATCGCGTGAGGCGCGATATTAAATTTGCAAAGCGGTTCGTCTTTAAACTCAAGATACTCGGCAACCGCGGCTTCAAGCCTGTCACCGGGTTCGGGTTCGGTACCCACGAGTCCGCGTCCGAGAACTCCGCGCAGGCCGGAATCACGGCACGCAAGCGGCGAAACACCCGTAAAGATATACATATCGCAGAATGAGCCGGTGCCCGTCTTTATCATTTCGGTCATGGCAAGCATACTGCCCCAATAAGCCTCGTCGGCAACCGTGCGATCCTCCATAGGCATAACTCTGCCAAATAACCATTCGGTAAACGGCAGGTCATCGGCAGCGCCCCTGTATATCGACATATAAGAATGCGTGTGAGTATTGATAAATGCGGGCATTAAAAGATATCCGTCCGCATTTACGGTTTCGTTAATATCTTTTACCTCGGTATTCTGTCCGACGGCCGTTATAACGCCGTCACAGACCAAAACATCGGCATTTTTTATATTGCCGCCCACATATACCTTTGCGCCCTTAATAAGTATTTTCATCGGCAAAGCACCTCCTATATGTTGATAATGCCATAAAGATGCGATAAAGTCAAGCAAACGGCGATATGTTTTTTTGAATATTTGCTATTGCAATGCGGCAAAACAGATGATATTATATCTTATATACATTAATTCACAGAGGTCGTTATCTTTATGACACAAATAGTTTTTACCGAGCGCCTTAATTCAACCGTAACAAAGATGGTGTTTTATGCGCCGCTTATAGCAAATAAAGCCCTGCCCGGACAGTTTGTTATATTGCGCGTCGACGACCAAGGCGAACGCATTCCGCTTACCGTAGCCGACACCGACAGGCAAAACGGCACCGTCACGGTGATATTTCAGCACGTCGGAGCATCGACAATGCTTTTGGGCACAAAAAAGCAAAACGAATATATATCCGACCTTGCCGGCCCGCTGGGCAACCCCACAGATATAAAAGGCCTTAAAAAAGTCGCCGTAATAGGCGGCGGCGTGGGTTCCGCCATAGCATATCCCATTGCAAAAGCTTTGCATACGCAGGGCAAGACGGTGCATACGATAACGGGATTCAGGTCAAAAGAACTCATTATATTGCAAGATGAATTCAAACAATGCAGCAACAGGTTTATTTTGATGACCGACGACGGCTCGGCGGGACAAAAAGGCCTTGTAACAGATGCGCTTAAAGAGCTTATCGATTCGGGCGAGCAGTATGACGAGGTGATAGCCATAGGTCCGCTTGTTATGATGAAATTTGTATCGCTGCTCACAAAACAATACGGAATAAAGACCGTGGTCAGCATGAACCCGATAATGATAGACGGCACAGGCATGTGCGGCGGCTGTCGACTTACCGTAGGCGGCAAAACAAAATTTGCGTGTGTAGACGGCCCCGATTTTGACGGTCACGAGGTCGATTTTGACGAAATGATATCGCGCAACGTCATGTATCGCGATTTTGAAACCAAGCGCCGTGACGAAAAATGCAACCTTTTGAAAGGTATTTAACCCATGAAATACAACGATTCACTTAAAAAAACACCTATGCCGGTGCAAGATGCGTCGGCAAGGGCTCACAATTTTGACGAGGTCGCGCTCGGATACACCGACG
>CAYOCM010000016.1:0-17795 GCA_964402515.1 uncultured Ruminococcus sp.
TGTGATTTTATCATTTACGCACAAAATTGTCAAGCACTGCGGCACGGCGTCAAGCTCGCATTTTAAAAAGCACTTGCCGCGGCAAGTGCTTTTAAAAGTTATATATGCATCAAAGCAATTTTTTTAGATATTCGGCGCTGTCGGATATGGTTTTGCTGCCTATGCTTTGGCCTTTTTCTATCTCTACGATTACCCACTCACAATTTTCTTTTTGTGCGCGAGAAATTACACGATTCCAATCGACATCGTCGTTGCCTATGCAAAGGTCCTGTTTGCCGTCTGCGCTGAAAGGTTTTGCGTGGAATGTTGCGGATTTTTGAGCAAACATTTCATATACCTCTACGCCGTCTCTGCCTCCGCCGAAACAGTTGCCTATATCGCACTGCATTATAAAATCGTCGGGAGTCATTTCGCCGGTCATCTTCCAACCGTAAGAGCCGTTGTCAAGCTCGGCAACGTCGTATTTGTGCAAGTGAAAACCGAACCTAAAGCCTTCGGCGCGCAAAACAGGCGCTACCGTATTAAATCTGTCGATAACCGTCTGCCAACCCGCGGAATCCATCTGCGGCATCCAGGGCACGATGATATATTTATTACCCAGGCGGCGCATATAGTCAAGCGTTGAATAAAGGCGGTCATCCGACAACGCCTCATACGGAGTATGATAGCCGCATATCTCAACGCCCGACTCCTCGCAAGCCTCACGCAATTCTTCGGGGGTGTGACTTTCGAGAGCGCCGAAAAATTCGACACCGTCATACCCCATAGCTTTGACAGACGCTATTGCCGCCTTATAGTCGGCAGCATAATCGTCACGTATAGAATAAATCTGCAAACCAAGTTTTGCCATGATAAGAGCTCCTTTATATAAAAATAAAAATTAAAAGCATACCGTATTTCGCGGTGCGGCAACGCAAAGCTCTACGTCGCCCTCTCCGTTTTGCATCAGAGAATATCCGTATTCTTCCAAAGCCTTTTTTGCCGACAAAAACGCACGCCCGGGCGTGTTATTTTCTTCACTGAGGTGAGCAAGCATTATATGCCTTGTGCCGGTTTTTACAAGATAAGGCAACATTTTTGTAATGCTTTGATTGGCAAGGTGGCCGCGGTCGCCCGCAATACGGCGTTTTAACTGCTCGGGATAAGCGCCGTTTAACAACATATCCAGATCGTGATTTGACTCGACAACCGCATAAAGACACCCCTCGAGTATAGAAACAACTTCGCGCGTGATGTGGCCTATATCGGTGGCATAACCGAGGCTTTGACCGCCGGGAAACAAAACGCGGTAACCCACGCTTGCCGCCGAATCGTGTGGGGTTTGATATGCGGTTATATTCATACAACCCGCCGCAAATGTTTCGCCGTGAGAGATACCGACAAGGTTTTTGCACACCGACGGGCACGAACGGACTATGGCATCGCAGCAACCGCACGGTGCATATACGGGCACCGAATGTTTTTTTGCAAACACCTCAAGCCCGCATATATGGTCTGTATGTTCGTGAGTAATAAGCACCGCTTTTATACTGCCGACCGGACAACCTATGCCGTCAAGAGAATCTTTTATGCGCTTTGCCGAAATGCCCGCGTCTATAAGCACGGCGTCGTCACCGTATCTGACGCACGCGCTGTTGCCCTTGGACGATGAGGCAAGCATAGAGATCTGCGGCAAGATGTTTTCACCGGCCGCATTCATATATCTTTTCTCCGTCAAACGCCACGGCACCGTATGGCCTGATGCTGAGTTCGGCACACGAACCGGCACCGAACACCTTTTCGACAGCTGAACGGTATTCGTCACAGCGACTGTGAGGAACATATGCCTGTATAGTACCCGCAAAGCCGCCGCCGTGAACCCGACAGACAAATCCCATACGCTCGGTAATGCACAAAGCAAGCGCAAGTGCCTGATCTTTTGTGCCGCCCGAAACGCAAACATTTTGCAAATATTTGTAAGAAGAATCTCCCGACTGTTTTACAAATCGCATAAAGCCGTCGATATCGCCGTTTTTGATACAATCGCGCTGTGCGGCAACACGCTTGTTTTCGTCAAAAAAATGCAGTGCACGCATTATCGCCCTGTCGCCTACGAGACCGCGCATATACGGGATACGTGAAACAAACGTGTCTTCATCACATTCTCTTAACGTTTCTTTGCCCATAAGCGCCGCGCAGGATTTCATCTCGGCGGGAACGGCGGCGTATTCTTCGGTGAGGTCTGCATGGCTTGCGCCGACATTGACTATAAACATAGATGTTTCGCCGATGTCAAAGTTATAATGCTCGGATACGGGTTTATCGGACGATTTAAAATCAATATACAGCAATCCGCCGTGAGCGCATGCCGCCTGGTCCATAAGTCCGCAAGGCTTGCCGAAAAAGACGTTTTCGGCATATTTGCCCGCCATAGCAAGCGTCATGGGAGATATGCGCATTTTGTTATAAAAATAATTGAATATGTTTGCAACCGTTACCTCAAACGCGGCAGAGCTCGACAATCCCGACCCCGACGCGACGTTGCTGATAGTGCAGGCGCAAAATCCGCCGACGTTATAGCCGTTTTTTAAAAAATAATCGGCAACGCCCGCGATGATGGCAGCGGATGAATTTTTGCGTGCTTTTTGAGGTGATATATCGCAAATTCGCACTGCGTCCTCGCGATATCCCTCACTTTTAATACGTATACAGTTGTCGTCGGTAGTAGCCGCAAGCGCAAGAATATCTATATTTACCGAAGCGGCAAGCACTTGGCCGTTATTGTGGTCGGTGTGGTTGCCGGATATCTCGGTGCGTCCGGGTACCGAAATAAATGTCGCATCAAGGTCACCGTAAAGTTCTAAAAACGATCTGCAAAGCGATACACAGCGCTCCTGCGCGTTCGCAAGATCGGATTTGCCGTAAAGCGAATGCAATACGCCGTCATAGCCTTTGTTTGAAATGCTTGATAATATATCACTGACTCTCATAAAAAACACAATCCTTTTTTTGATATGTATATAATAACACTTTTGCCTTTAAAAATAAAGACCTATTTTTTTATAGCGACGGCAAAAGTATCCCACGTCGGCAGGCAAAACGGTTTTCTGAGCAGTATAAAACGATACCCGGCGCAAAGTTTGTGCAGATAATAGGGTATTCGCCATATGTCCCCCGCCCTGTGATACACCGCGACCGACACACACGGCTTGCAATCGCATATCGTGTTGACAGCACCGCACAGAACATCCGCATCGACTCCTTCGGCATCGATCTTTATGCTGCCTATATCGGCTCCGTCGGCAAACGCTTTTTTGCGTCCCGCCAAAAAGTCGACAGTGACCGCTCTTACGGTTTCCCCTGCGCCGGCAGAAGAGCCTCTGCCGCCCCCGGATGCAAACGATATCTCGCCTTCACGGTCTGTTACGGCGGCGTTTATGCATTCTATACGGCCGTCAAAGGCGGTATTTTGTTTAAGATGAGCAAATGTCTTTTTATCAGGTTCGACTGCGATTATACAGCTGCACGACTTATTTGCCGAAGCGTATTCGATGGCGGTGTCGCCGTCGTATGCGCCGATGTCGATATGAACACCGCCGTGAGAATAATATTCGGCCGGATAATCAAAATCGCTTTCATGCCAGTCAAGGCAATGTCTGTCACCGGTTATCGCAAACTCGAGGTTTTGCAGATATATTTCTTTTGATCTGTCGTCGGCCAATAGGTCGAATATGCGCTCGGCTTCTGTCATTTCGGATATAAGCAGCTGTTTTGACATATGCGTTTCGCCGTAAAGCGAAAGATCGGGATAATATACCGTGTGACGCTTTTCGATATCGCACAGCATATCAAACTCGCATTTTTCCGTGCCGAAACAAAGAATGCAATCAAAATCGCCGTATATATTTTCTGCCTCGGCAAAACTCATAACGGGATATCCCAAAAACATATTGCCGCGAGCAAAGCCGTCCGAGGCGACGATGCCGCAGTATTCGATGCCGTGTTCATTAAGTGCCCGAGCGACTTTTTGAGCGCCGTTGCCCATGCCGTAAAGCAAGAGCGGCTTGTGCGAAAGAATAATTCTGTCGTATACTGTGGGTTTGTTAAGCAAAAATTCAAGCATAAAAAGTGTTGCCTTTTTCAGTCGTTTTATATATAATACACTTATAAAGCAAAAAACTCAAGGAGAATTATCATGCAAAACGGCATTAATATAAAAGACTATCAAAATCGTCTGCGTGCCGCACTGTTTTCGCGCTTTGCGGGTTGCACTTTGGGCGCGCCCGTCGAAGGTTGGACAAACAAGGCAATGCGTGATTATGCAAAAGCTGTCGGTTTTGAATTTCCCCCGCGAGATTATTGGCCCGTGCATCCGGAGCCGTTTATGCCTCGATACAGTGAGATATTCAGAAATTATACAAAACCTTTTATAGATCACGTTCCGGCGGACGACGATATAGGATATACGCTTTTGTCATTGTTTTGCCTTGAGGAATACGGCAGAGATTTTACGGTTGAAGATGTCGGCAAAAACTGGCTGAAATATATAACCGTTGCCTGCACCGCCGAGGATATAGCGCTTAAAAACCTTAAAAACGGCATTCCTGCCGATAAAGCCGCCGAGATCAACAACCCTTATTCGGATTGGATAGGCGCCGACATTCGCTGTGACGGATACGGATACGTCAACCCGTGTGACCCTGCCGAAGCCGCGCGCATGGCAAAGACAGACGCGCTTATCAGCCACCGCGGCGACGGCGTTTACGGTTCAATGTATTTTGCCGCGGCGATAGCCGCCGCATTCGGCTGCGACGAAATAAAGCAGGCGCTGACGATTGCGCTCGACTTTATACCGTCGGACTGCGGAATGGCTAACGCGATAAGATTTGCTTTTGATACCGCTTATCTCGTGCATTCACCCGAAGATGCGATAAAGTTTGTCGACGAAAAATATTCCGGAATGAGCACGGTGCATACTTTAAACAACGCGGTTTTGACCGTATATTCGCTGCTGTGTTTCGGCGACAGGATAACCGACATTATTTCAAACTGCGTTGCCATGGCTCACGACTGCGACTGCACTGCAGCGACAGCCGCTTCGATCGCCGGTGCCTGCTACGGTATGAAAGCGCTCGACGAACACTGGTATCTGCCTTTCAAAGACAAAGTCGCGTCATATTTTAACGGCGCAAAAGAATATTCGATAAACGACATTTTGGCGCGTTTTTATGCGATAGCCGAAAAAGGCGGCAGTATAATCAAATAAAAAGGCCGACGCGATGCGTCAGCCTATCACGGCTTTTGTCACCGTGTCGCATATAAGTTTATGGCCTTTTTCTGTGGGATGAATGCCGTCGGCACTTAAAAGGTCACCGAATTCATGCGAGGTGAGAAACGCTCCGCGCAGGTCGACAAGTTCTTCACCCGATATTTCGGCAATATGTTCGACGCGGCGGCTGAAATTCTCTTGCCAGCGATAAAGCATGCTTTTATCGCCGAGCCAGTCTAGCAGGATGTTTTTGTCGAGTCCGCGGCTGATAAAATCAAAATATTTTTCGCTGTCAAGCGGAATAAGATTCGATATCAGCACCCTTGCACCTTTTGATTTTGCAAAATTAATGCAATCTCTGTATTTGCGTTCAAACACATCGGGCAGGACATGGCACGTGTGATCACCGCTCGGATCGCTTACCACATCGCGCCATACATAATCGCAATCGTTGCCGCCGTATTCTATAATAACCGTGTCGCCCTCACCTTTCAATTCTTCTTTTATGACATGTTCGCCATATTCGATCGTTGCGCCCATGCGGCTTAAATTGCTTATCTCATAGCCGTTTGCGATAAGTTCGTTATAATCGTTATCGACCAGGCTGTATCTGTTTTTTGTGCCGCTGAACGTGACACCTTTTAATATTGAATCTCCGAAAATATACAGTTTCATTTTATTGCATGACCTCGCTTGTTTTTTGCTGCCGAAATTTTATCACACGGCGTGCAAAAAGCCAACCTACTATCTCAAAAATCAATTCTACTGTCTTCGAGCATATCTCTACTGTGAGTAGAATTCGCTTATTTTACAATGACTTTGAGGCTTTTTTCAAAGGAGTGGTTTAATTGGATGACCTCAGACTGACTGTTGCAAACAATATATCCGCACTGCGCAAAAACACAAATCTGACGCAGGCCGAACTCGGCGAAAAACTCGGATATTCGGATAAATCCATATCAAAATGGGAGCGTGCCGAAGCATTGCCCGACATCAACGTGCTGATGCAGATGTCAAAATTGTTTGACGTTACGGTCGATTATATGTTAAATCGCCACGACCCCGATCAAAAGGTGACAACCATAAGCGCAGAAAAAATGCACAACCGCAAATTGATAACGGTTATTTCTATGCTGGGGCTGCTGCTTTTGATAACTGCGATATTTACCGCGGTATGGATAGCCACAGGCAGAGTCGTCTGGCTGATATATATTATGGCCCTGCCCGTCGCATTTATAACACTGCTCGTCTTCTGCTCAATGTGGTTCGGCAAGGGCGCAAGGCTGTTTTCGGTCTCGGGCATAATATGGTCGGTTTTGGCGGCACTGTATATATCGTTGCTTGTTTTGGGTTGCGGCAAATGGTGGATAATTTTTATTATCGGTATACCCGCGCAGATAATCGCAACGCTTTGTTTTGGATTTATAAAAATAAAGTGAGCTAAGTTCACTTAAAACAATAAACACATCAGGAGAGCCTTATGAAAAAAGCACTACTTACTGTTTTGGCACTCATCATCGCCCTCGCCCTGCCTGTTTCGCTTGTCGCGTGCGACAGCGACACAAACGGCAGTGTCTCGGACACTGACAGCACAGAATCGGGCACAAGTGACGAGAGTTCGCAACCCGCAGGCGACCCCATTACCGTAGATAACGGCCTTGCTGTCTATATGCCTGCCGACATACCTATCAGGATAGCGCAGTTCGCCGACCTGCATTTCGGCACCGAAGGTAGCGCCTATCACAACGACAAGGTCGACAGAACGCATGAATACATGCAGTATATCGTCGACACGCAAAAACCCGACCTCATAGTCTGCTCGGGCGACAACATCATGTCGCTGGGCACCGAAAAACTCGCGGAATTTGTCGAATTGATGGAAGGCTATAAAATTCCGTGGACGTTTATTTACGGCAACCACGATGCAGAAGGCATCGCCGCGGGATTTACCAAAAAAGACCTGTCGGACTATCTCGACACATGCGACACCGAATATCTGCTTTACAACAGCGGATATATCGACACCGAAGGCAATCGCTACGGCAATTTTTCGATCTCCGTGTTAAACAGCGACGGCACAAAAATGCTGGGTGCGATAATATTGCTTGACTCGGGCACTTACGACGGCTCGATAAATTCTTATCAGTCGATAACCGAAGGGCAGATCGCCTGGTACGGCACCGAGATAGACAAGCTAAGCGCACTTTATAAAGGCGAAGGCGTAATGCCGTCGATAGTTTTTGCTCATATTCAACTGCCCGAATATTATGACGCATACAAAGCCGCCGTCAACGGCAACGGTGCCGAGTTTATAATCAGGCAGGATATTTCGGACGCATATCTGCAAAGTGTCAAAAACGGCGGCCCCACCGACAAAAACACCGGATTTTTTGACGTATTAAAACAAAAACAGAGCACCGTGGCATATTTCTGCGGCCACGAGCACCTGATGGATTTTCAGGTAGAGTATCAGGGCATAAAACTTTGTTTCGGCCCGCAGACCGGTTTCTCGACGCTGTTTGACAACAACGATATGCCCAGAGAAACTTATATATATAACTTTGACGAAAACTTTGATTTTACTACCACCGTCTGCAAAGAAGACGGCAACAACCTCGGATTTACTTTCAGCGGCTCGTTTGACGACTCGGGCGAATATGACGCCGAAAAAGGTGTTTATACCGCTTCTTATAAGTTCAACAACGGCAACACGATAGTCTTTGCCTATAACGGCCAAAGGCTGACGACCGAAAACACACAGTTCGGCGGTGATTTCAGAGAATCTTCAAAAGCCGAATGGAAAGGCGGATTCTATTGCTCCGACAAGATGACGCTTAAATACGACGGCAAGACGTCTTGCACCTGCAAGTTCACATACGATCCCGCCGCAGGCACTCTGCTGGTTGAAACATTTGAGATAGAGACAGACCCCGACGCTCCCAAGAGCATGGTCGCTTCGACTGTCAACAGCGACGCCGGCGGTGACGCGATGGCGGTTTGGACGGAAGCGGGCACAAAGCTTAAATATATCACCGACGAGACCACCGGCGAAGGCGGCTGGATAGGCAACAGCTGGCGTTATTATGTCGTAGTGGACGCAGAAGGTCAGATAGCTTATGCGGTGCTGTTCCCGCTCAGCGGTTACGGCGGACCGATGTCGACGACATATTTTACCGCTTATTCCGATTACACCGCAAACCCGGCCATAGTTTTGCTTGACGGATTTGCCAACGACTGGTCATCCGGCGGCATAGGATATAATCTGTTTGAAATAGTCGTTCCCGAGGGTGGATTTGCCATAACGGGACACGGCACGGCGATAATCACCATGGTCGATATGATCTCTCAGGGTACGGTCGACGGATATGAGGTCACAGACCTTAACAATCAGACGCTGTATAACAGCGGCATAAGGCTTTATTATGACGCCGCAACCAAGACCGTAAGCGTTAAAATAGCGGAATAATAAAAAGCGGACGCAAAACCGTTAACACTAAAAAACAAGTGCAACAAAGGCAGGAAAAGATTATTTGCTTTTACTGCCTTTTTGTTTGTGAAGCATCATAAGCAATCGGAAAAATATATGTAACCCCTAATCATCATATAAAAATTGCCCGCGATCTGTTTTAATAGATTATAAAGGACTGATAGCAGGCGGCAGGGTTGTTGCAAAGCCAAAATCGACACGACGGCGCTTGTTTTCAGCCTTAGGGGTTCAAGTCCCCTCTTATAACAAAAAGGCCACATAAGAGTGGCCTTTTATTCCATGCGGGCGAAGGGACGCGCGCGTTTCCGCGCCGACTGCTTGCGGCACAGCCGCTGCGCACCGTTTTGCTGAAAACAAACATCGGTGTATCGACTGCCGTCAATAAAGCACGGCTGTTTTGAATTTGTCGTCCTTGAAATACATGGGTATTTTCGTCGTCCTCCGCATCCAAAACATCTCGCACTATTCTTGGCGGCAGCATGTTTTGGCAAAGCAACGGCATTGCCGACAATGAAATAAACGACGGCAATACACTGTATTGCCGAGTATTATTGAAGCAGGCGGCGAGGCTGTTCCAAAGCCAAAATCTACACGACGGCGCTTGTTTTCAGCCTTAGGGTTCAAGTCCCCTCTTATAGCAAAAAGGCCACACAAGGGTGGCCTTTTATTCCATGCGGGCGAAGGGACTTGAACCCTTACGCCAAAGGCACCGGTTTCTAAGACCGGCTTGTCTGCCATTCCAACACGCCCGCGTATCGGCTCGTTTGACATGAGCCGTATTTTTATTTATTCTTTTTAAATGTTATAAGTTTGCCGGCAATATAATTTAAAATTATTACCAGAATGTTTGACACGGCACGCATCAGCATAAAGGCACCGTCCTGCCAGATAAGCCCCGCAACATACATAAGGCCTACGTCGAGCAGACCGGTTGCGGCGCGCGAAAGCAAAAACGTGCCGATCTCATATATCAATCTGCCTTTTTTTGCGCTTTTGCTCTGAAATACCCATATCTTGTTTGTGACAAAGGCGAATATCACCGAAGGCAGCCACGCCGCGGCGGTTGCGAGTTCGGATGTCATGCCGAGGCTTTTAAACAGATATGACGCGGCAAGGTTGATGACGGTTGTCATACCGCCGAAAAAAATATATAATATCTGCTCGCGGTATTTGTTAAACAGTTGTTTTGTTTTATTCATCGTTCAATACAAATCAGATGCCCCATTGCTGTTTCATCCACTCGTTGCGCGCGCGCAGCCATTCTCTGAGGTATTTGATGCACGCACTGTAATTGCCTACCGGGCGCGTCTCATAATCGCTGTCTTTGCGATATATGTTCCATGTCTCATAGTTTGCTTCAAATCCTTCGCCGAATTCGGCAAGCAAACAATCAATGCGATTTGCGCCGAGTTCATTATCCTGATAGAAGTTGACTATCACGGGCTGCAATTCGGCAAAGCGTGCTCTAACCTCGTCTTCAAACCAATCGGTTTCAAAGAGATATTCATACCAAAGATGACGGCACCACCAACCTGTATAAGAATTACCTGACCTGTCATAGTAGTATGTATAATAATTTTTGTCGGCATTGCCGGACGAAAGGTCAAAATCCCAGACGGGGCCGCCGTATATCTTGCCGTCCTCGATATAATATCTTGTCGACGAAGTCTGAGCATCGACGCACTTAAAATACTCGTGCACTATATAGTCATTGATAAACGAATCAATATCAAAATATTGCGCTATCTTGTCGCGTTTGCCGCCCGCCAAAGCACGCTCGGCATTGATAAAAAACGAATTAAGCCATGCACGCTGCGCCGCGGTAGGATTTTCGGGTTCATTAAAGCCGAAAAGCAGTCTGTAACGCGGGGTTTTTATCCATTCGGGATTGCTGTAACCTTCCCATGGCTCATATTCAAGCAAAAATTCATTACCGTCGGTGTTTATATCCACTCTCGATGCTCCGACACCTATCGACTCGCATATCTGATAATTGCCGACATACTTTTTGCCGACATACACCTCGCAAAACGTTGACTGCTGTGTATAAGCCAAACCCGTATCTGCGGCAAAATCATAAGCCAATTTATTTCGCAGCAGACTTTTGTCATACATATTGGCAAGCAGATACCATTTTTTGCACTCGCCCATACCGAGCACGTCGGTCTTTTTTGAAAACTTGATGTTATAAGGTTTTTTGTCACCCGACGATGTGGAATTGCCGCGCACTTTGATACGCGCACCCGAATCATCTATCGTGACATATCGTCCGGTGGGATCGACTATTTTGACCGTGCAATCAACATAAGTCTCTTTGGTTATTTCACCCGCGGGCGTAAGATATACATGTATCAACTGTTCACGAGGCAATGTATCCGGCTTTTGAATAACATCGCCGGTATCACCCGAAGATTCTTCGGTTGACAGCGTATCGCTTTTTGATGCTTCATCGGTATCGGAAGAAAGGCCGTCCGTCACATCAGAAACGGCGGGACCGTCGCTTTGTTCGGGAGTAGCAACGGCGCATGAAGCCAATAGAAACGCAAATATAAGCAGATATATTAATGCAAATTGTTTTTTCAGCACAGTCATTACCTCCGTCAAAACTGTTTTTACAAACATATTGTATCACACAAACAGTTTATTTGCAAGTGCAGCTTATAAAGCTTTGGCGAACATCTCCGACATATGTTTTTATATGTAATCCGTCGGATGCAAAAAGCCAATATTGAGTGTGCGGAGCGTCGGAATGCCGCAACGTTATCGACACACCTTCGTCGGTGACCGAATATGCGGCGTAAACATTGATACTGTCAATGCGGTCGTGTTCTTTAAGCTGTGCTATTGCCGGCAACATATTAAATCCGCCGAAAGAATTGTGTATATATTCTCCGTTGCCGCACTCGATGTGCTCTGTTCCGTGATCGCAATCAAGCGTTATTATGAGTTTGTCATTGCCTGTGCAAAGCGATGCCGAAGCGATATGATAGCTGTTTGCCTCAAAGCGATATTCGCGTTTTATATCGATAACATTGCAAGGCGAGGGCATATAAAGCGTTTGAACGGCATTTTCGGCCGCGGCGATATCTCCCCTGCCCGTCTTATAATCATGCAAAAAGTCATATATGACATTCATCTCAGCTTGCATATCGGTGACCTCGGCAAAAATTACAAACACGCTTTGCTCGCGGGGATCGACTATGCAGAGTTGACCGTATGCGCCGTCGCCGCGATATCCGCCGCGGCTGTTGAGCCAAAACTGATATCCGTAGCCCGATATCCAATCGGCCGAGCCGTTGTTTTTATCGACCGAATGCGCCTTTGTCGCCGCTTTGATATATTCGGACGGTATAATTCCGTCGCCGCCGTCAAGCAACAGCCTGCCGAAACGCAAAACGTCATCGATCCCGACATGCAAACCGATGCCGCCAAAACATATTCCGTCGGGAGTTTTATCCCATTTTGCACTTTCTATGCCAAGCGGCGCAAAAAGTTTCCGGTTGACATAATCATCAAGCAGAATGCCGGTACGTGCCGTGACTGCCGCGCCGCACATCAAAGTGCCCGCCGTGCTGTAAACAAATGTCGTGCCGGGTTCGTATGCCATATTCTGCGATAAAAACGTGCTTATCGAATTTTTTGACCTTATCATATCGTCAAGGTGGCAACGCGCGTGTCCGCTCTGCATTGAAAGCAGGTCATGCAAAGTCATCTTTTTAAGCCTTTCGTCGGCATCTTTTGCAACGTAACCGGCAAAAATATCGCATACCTTGTCGTCGAGCGACAGAACGCCCTCTCCTATCGCTATGCCTACCGCCGCAGAGGTAAACGCTTTTGACAGCGAATAGACCTGCATTTTTTCATTGATGCCGTAAGGCGCAAAATCGGCGGCAAGCAAAGTTTGGCTGTTTTTATAATATCTTATCGCGTGCGGTTTGACACCGACCCGCAAAGCGTTTTTAATAAATTTCTCTAGGCCTTCGGCATCTATGCCCGAACCTCTTAATCTCGATATCATAAACCTTGCTCCTTTAACCTATAAGTTCGGCGGCCTTGTCCGCGCAGGCGGCGGCGTCCGACGTATAGCAGTCGGCGCCTATGGCGTTGCAATAATCCTGCGTGACGGCGGCTCCGCCTATCATGACATATACTTTTTGCTCAAATCCGCGGCTGTTTACAAGTTCGACAACTTTTTGCATTTCGCCGACCGTTGTCGTAAGCAGCGCCGAGCAGCATATTATGCGCGCCCCGGTCGATGCGGCGGTGTCGACAAATTTTTGTGCCGGAACGTCGACCCCGAGGTCTATGACCTCAAAACCTTTGCCCTGCAACATTATAGAAACAAGTTTTTTGCCTATGTCATGTCGGTCGCCTTTTACGGTGCCTATGACGGCTGTTCCGCGCTTAGGTGCAGAATTATCGGCAAGATACGGCCTCAGCAACTCGAGTCCCTCGGTCATAGCCCGTGCGGCAACAAGCATATTGGGGACATACGCCTCGCCTCTCTTAAATTTTTCGCCCACGTCGTTCATGGCGGCAAGTAAGCCGCCTTGCAATATTTCGTTTGCGTCGACACCGTCTTTTAAAGCGGCGGCAACGTTTGATTTGACCGCAGCCGCACGTCCGAGCGCGGTATCGTTTCTTATCTGTTCTATAAGCATATTGACTGACCTCTTTATAATCTATAAAGGATTTCAGCTGTTTTGCAAGAGCTGTTTATTATATTGCAAAGTATAAAGCTGATAATATCTTCCGTGTTTTGCAAGCAACTGCTGATGATCTCCCTGCTCGACTATTTCGCCGTTTGAAAGCAAAATGATATTGTCGGCATGCTGTATGGTCGAAAGCCTGTGTGCGACTATCAAAAGCGTGCCTATATTTTTCATTTTTTCAAGCGAATCCTGAATCAGCAATTCTGTTTCGGTGTCTATATTTGCTGTTGCCTCGTCGAGTATCATCACGCTCGGCTTGTGAATTATGGTGCGTGCGAACGAAAGCAATTGCCTTTGACCGGCCGAAAAGTTGTTGCCGCGTTCTCTGACAGGCTCGTCAAGCCCTTTTTCTAATTTATCGATAAATTTGTCGGCGTTGACATATCTGCACGCCTCGTTTATCTGCTCGTCGGTAAAGCAGGTTTCGCGCATGACGATATTGCCGCGAATATCTCCCGAAAACAGAAACACATCCTGCAACATCTGCCCGAAATGTCTGCGAAGCGACGATATCTTTATTTTTTTGATATTTATGCCGTCTATCAATATCTCGCCTTTTTGATAATCATAGTTGCGGCATATGAGCGAAAGTATGGTGCTTTTGCCCGAGCCGGTCGCTCCGACAAATGCGACGGTCTGATAAGGCATAACATGAAACGACACGCCTTTTAATATCCACTCGCCCGGCTCGTATGCAAACCAGACATCGCGGAATTCTATCTCGCCTCTGACATTGTCAAGTTCTATTGCGTCGTCGCAGTCGACAATCTCGGGCTGCATATCAAGCACGGTAAATATCTTTTCGGCCGAGGCAAATGAGCGCTGCAACATATCAAACTGTTCGGCAAGCGACTGTATCGGGCTGAAAAATTTTGATATATACATATAAAACGACACGACCGTGCTGCCGGTTATGACCTGCCCGAGAAACTCGGTCTGCTCTATATAACCTTTGCTGCCGAGATAAAACAGGCACATTACGCAGCTGATATTAAGCAGATAGACCATAGGCTGAAATACGGCAAAAACAAACATTCGGCCTATTTTTGCCTTTTTGAGCTGTTTTGAGCGCTCTAAAAAGTCGTGCATCTTTTTGTCTTCGCGGTTAAAAATCTGAGTGATCTTGATGCCCGAAAGGTTTTCTGAAAGATATGTGTTGATATCGGTGGTACAGTCGCTGACTTTGCGGTGCACTCCGCGCGAAAACTTGCGGAATATTACCGTAAACAACACCAAAAAAGGCACAAAACACAAAACCATCAGCGTAAGCGCATAATTCAGCATAAGCATAGCTCCCAAAACGCCGAATATAAGCATGATGTTTTTGACCAGCGTCACCAGTATGTTGGTGAACATATAACTTATGGCGTTGGGGTCGTTGGTGGTTCTCGTAACAAGTTTGCCTACGGGAATATTATTTAATTGGTCGTGGCTGAGGCTTTCAATATGCGTAAAAACATCGACTCGCATCTGCGACAGGATTTTCTGGCCGGTTTTTTGCAGTATCATAGCCTGCAGATATGTACAGACAAGGCTGACGATAAGTATCAAAGCATAGCAAACTATGACTTTGATAAGATAATCAAGCTCAAAATCGGTCTGCACGAGATCGACGACATGTCCTACCACGAGCGGCGAAACAAGGTCATAGCAGATAGAAACGAGCATGATAAAAAACACGAGCAAAAACTGTTTTTTGTAAGGCTTTGCATATGCCAAAAGGCGTTTGATTATAACGCTGTCCGACATTTTGCGTTCGTTGTTGTCGGCAAGCAGATGTTTTTTGCCTATAAAGTATGCGGTGAGGAATATTGCCGACAAGCAACCTATTATCGCGCCTATGATCAATATGGGCAAATATTCAGGCATTATGCTCGCCCCCTTCTTCATCCAGCTTTTGCAGGTCGACCATCTTGCGGTATTCGGCGTTGTTTTGATAAAGTTCGGCGTGAGTGCCGGTGGCTATCAGCGCTCCGTCGTCGATAAACAAGATGCGATCCATTTTTTCTACGGTGCTGATACGGTGAGCTATCAGTATCGTGGTCTTGCCTTTGCGTGTTTCAAACAGGTTGGCAAGTATCGTGCGCTCGGTCTTTGTGTCAACGGCCGAAACGCTGTCGTCGAGTATCAGTATGGGCGAGTCTTTCATCAGCGCTCTCGCTATCGAAATGCGCTGTTTTTGGCCGCCCGAAACGGTGACGCCGCGTTCGCCGAGCACCGTGTCGTATCCGTTTTTAAAATCTTTTATATTGCTGTGGACATCGGCGAGTTTTGCCGCCTCGGTTATCGAAACGCGGTTTTTGTTTTCTACGCCGAATGCGATATTGTTTTCGATGGTATCCGAAAACAAAAAGTTATCCTGCGGGACATATGCGCAGCTTGCCCGCAACGATCTTATCGAAACATCGTTGACGTCGCGTCCGTCTATAAACAGCGTACCGTCTTTGACGTTATAAGTGCGCAGTATCAGATCGACAAGCGATGTCTTGCCCGCACCGGTCTTGCCGACCACGCCTATATTTTCACCCGCTTTGATGACAAACGAAACGTTTTTTAAAGCATCGTATTCACCGTCGGGATATCTGAATGTGAGATTTCTGAATTCTATCTCACCCTTAACATCGGCAAGTTCGGTCACGCCGTCACGGTCTTTGACATCGGGTTCGGCGTCGAGCAACTCGGATATGCGGTCGAGCGATGCTTTGCCGCGCGAAGTCATATCGATAAGTTCGGATACCGCCATAACAGGCCAGACTATGCTGGTAAAATAGCCTATAAACTCAACAAGTTGTCCCGAGTTAAAACTGCCGCAATATACCAAATATCCGCCGTAACCGAGTATAACACATATGACGCTTTCGACAAACAACGTAACGAGCACTCTCATCATGACGCTCGCCTTTGTATGGTCGATATTGGCTTTTTCGTTTTCGGTATTAAGCTGTTTAAACGCCATAAGTTCTTTTGCCTCTTTAACAAAGGCTTTGATAACGGCGATTCCCGAGAAACTCTCTTGCGAAAAATCCGATAATTTAGAGAATGCTTCTTGACGTATATCCCATTTCTTCATCATATATTTGCCGACAAGTGTGGCCGAAGCAAGCAAAAACGCCATCGGAATTAGCGCAAGCAGAGTTAAAAGCCTATTCATCTGCCACATTTTGGAAACGGCAAGTGCGCCCATAAATACGGCATCGAAAAACATCATGATGCCCCAGCCGTAGCAATCCTGCACGGTGTCAAGGTCATTGGTAAAAAGGCTCATAAGGCTGCCGACCTTATTGACCTGATAATATTCGCGGCTCAGACGGCGTGCATTGTCAAACATTCTGTCGCGCAGGTCGGTCTCGGCTTTTATCGCGGCACTGAAAAAGAATGCGCGCCACAAGAACCTTCCCAAAACAACGCACACGATGATCGCGACCATAGGCATGCATATCCTGCTTATCAAAAAATCGATGTCAAAAGCATATTCAATGCCGTCTATAACGGCAACACCGCTGTCGATGCCATTAATAACAAGCCGATAAAACTTTGGCACCTCAAGCTGTAACCAATCGACTGCCGCAAGCGACAGAAGCCCCAAAAGCAGCAAATGTGCGAACTTTAAATAGTATTTGTTAATATGTTTTCCGAATATCAAAATTATCACCCGATTTCAAATTTGATTATTCCGCCGACAAAAAAACGACATTTTTGCGACTTTTTTGCCAAAAAAAGCGGATGAAAATAAAACTGTCTTTTAGTACAATATGACCAAACAAATCACCGAACATATGTTCGTTTTATACATTGACTTTTGTTTTACACGATGGTAAAATATAGTCGACGATAAAACGAACGGCATCGCGGAAAGGGATGTCGATTAAAGATGCAGGATGATTAATAATTGAGAAAAGAGAGTATAATGGATTACAGACAACTCGCAAAAGATTTGCTTAAACGAAAAAAGCAGCTCGAAGCAGCGGTAATATCGCTTGAGCTGCAATCAGAACAGCTTAATGCAGACGCAGTGGCGTGCAAGTCGCCCGATTTTTCGCCGACTGCCGTGGCGAAATACGGATACGACAATTGTCAGGACAGGCTTATAGCGATACTTGCCAAAGCCGATGAATGCGATCTGCGCAAAAGGACGGTCAAACGCGAGTTAAAGATGATAGAAATAGGTATGAGCGTTTTAAGCGTTTATCAGTGCGAATTGCTCGAATGCTTTTTTATCGACCGCAAAAAAGGAGCGGCAGACGACTTGTGCGAAAAATATTATAAAGAACGCAGCTGTGTCTACCGCGACAAGCAAAAAGCGGTTGATGCATTTACTCTGGCCGTATTCGGCGTATTGGAACTTTGA
>CAYOCM010000017.1:0-17654 GCA_964402515.1 uncultured Ruminococcus sp.
ATGAAGGCAATATAACTGCCGGTGTCTTTATGCTTGGTGAACTTCTGGATAAGTAAAGTGGATATAGATATTGCCGTAATGAAATTTGCGGGGTATCTGTTTGTGGGTGTGCCGGGTGAAAGCCTTGTCGACATGACTTTGTGGCTGCGCAGCGAATTTACGGGTGTAAAGACCGTACCCGTAGATCAAGTCGGCGGATATTTTAACTATATGGCTACTCCGCGTTCGCTTACGCTCGGTGGGTATACTTATTGGTCAAGCTGGGTATCGCGTGAGTCAATACCTACATTAAAGCGCGAGATATATCCTCTTATAGACGGTTTTAACAAAAACAGATAGCATTAAAAAAGTCATCCGTGCGGATGGCTTTTTTAATCTTCTTCTATGTCGGGAATATTATATTCGTTGCTTGCGGTATCGACGTATTCAGCCGCATCGGCAGTCTCGATTCGTTTCATATAAAGCGTTAAAACGCGCTGCAACGGCTCTTTTATCTCGCTTGCGCGGTACATAAGAGGGGGCAGTCCGATGTCTATGTTTGCCCTCACCTCGTCGGCAAGGTCGTCGTCAAGTTCGTTTATCAGTTTTTCGGGGTCGGTTAAAAATATGCCGAGCACAGGCGCGTCTTTTTTGCCGAAGATGCGTGCGCCGGATATATTCTTCCACGAAACAAACAGATTTTTGCCGGGTGAGGTAATAAAATCATAATATCCGCTTCGGCAGACTATCATCGCGTCTTTTGGAGATATCATCCTAAAAACCGTGTATGCCAGCATAAACACAAAGTATGCGAGTGCGGCTATGCCCACCGCGGTAATGACGGTTGAAATGTTTTTGTCAACATCGGCAAACTCGGGCATTATCGACGGAGCGAGCGCACATGTGGCGGCACTCAGTGTGAGTATAATATATATGGCAAGCTTTATCGGCGCCGAGGTATCCTTTTGCTTGACATGTATAAATTTGTTTTTTGCCATATGCACCTCTGTCAGCCGTCGTATGTTACTACCGTAACACCGCTGTATATTTTAAGTCCGTTTTCTTCATGATCTTTTTTGCCTTGCAGGTATTCGTGGTCTTTAAGGTCGTCAAGCAATGTCAAATTGCCGTCGTCGTCTTTTTCATAAATATACAACCTGTATATAAGCCCTTCGGGCCATGAATCAAGCGACGAGTCAAATGTTTCGCCCTGTTCATACATACGTTGCATCTGCACATAATAATTTGCGTCAAGATCGAGTTTTACGTCCTCAAAACAGACGCGCACATAATAATATTTGTCTTTGACCGCGTCACTGAATGCCGATATCTCATATTCGGTTCCGTGAGAATCCGAAAGCACAAATACCAATCTGTCTTTGTCGCCGTGTTCGGTGCCACCCTCGAGGTTGATCTTTATGCCGATCTCAAGTTCGTTTGTTTCATAGGCATACGCGTTGCCGCCCAACTGCACTCTGCCGTAATATCCCATATTCTCTTGAGTCTGAATATAGTATACCGAAACATCGCCCGCGTTAACGGTTTTTTGCGAAAAGATCGGCGTTTTAAAAAAGTCGGGGTCGCAACTGTTGAAGATGCGCCAAAACAGTATAACATAAACGAACGCCGATACAGAGTATAAAGCTATCTTAAATATCTTTTTTATCGTCTTTGCCGTCTTTGAAGGCGGCATGACCATAGACTCTTGCTGTTCGTCATCATCCGGAAAATAGTTGCCTTTGTAATCCATCGTTGTCCTCGTTTGTTGACATAATGCGTTGTGGTAATGTGGAAAAAACATTTTTCCACACCCGAAAACCCTTTAAAATCAATGCAAAACCGGTTGTTTTCCACACTTATCCACCGAGTTTTACACATTGCGCACAAAAAATTATGTAAAACCGATTATTGCCAATAATCTTTGTCAATGCACCTCATGCGTATGGCGACCGCCATATTTGCGTCGGTTATCACATCGTTTTGCTCAAAATCGGCTATCGTGCGCGCGATTTTTAATATCTTGTCATAGCCCCTTGCCGACAGCGACATCTCGGAGAATGCCGCCTCAAGCAGGCGCTTTGCGCTGTCTGAACTTGTGCAGTATTTGCGTATGTGTTTTGATTCCATGGCGGCGTTGCAAACCAGCGGCTTGCCGTATGACGTTGTGTCGCCTTTAAACCTTTCAAGCGCAAACGCACGTGCTTTTAACACGCGCTCGCGCATCTCGGCGGTCGACGGAGTCTTTTCATCACCGTCAAGGTCCGAAAATTCAAGCGGATCGACAGAGACTTGTATATCTATTCTGTCAAGAATCGGTCCGCTTATGCGTTGCATATATGCATACCGTGCCGCGGGACCGCAGGTGCAGGGACGGGTGGGGTGTCCGTAATATCCGCATTTGCACGGGTTCATGGCACATATCAGCAAAAAATCGGCAGGATATGTTACGGTGCCGTTAACGCGCGAAATGGTTACCGTGCGGTTTTCGATCGGCTGTCGCAAAACCTCGCGTGCGCGTTTGTCAAACTCGGGGAATTCGTCAAGAAACAGCACGCCGTTGTTGGCCAGACTTATCTCACCCGGCTTTGGGTATGTTCCGCCGCCGGTGAGCGCGGCGGTCGAAAGCGTGTGATGCGGCGCTCTGAAAGGCCTGTTTGTTAAAAGCGGAGTCAGCTCGTCGGTAAGCCCCGCTATAGAAAATATTTTTGAACTCTCAATGCTTTCGTCAAGCGTCATCGGCGGCATTATGCCGGGCAGACGTGATGCGAGCATCGATTTGCCCGAACCGGGAGGGCCTATCAGCATTATATTGTGATTGCCTGCGGCGGCTATCTCAAGCGCTTTTTTAACCGCATCTTGTCCTTTGACATCGGCATAGTCGAGCGGAAACCGCGACTCTTTGCCCCAAAAACCGTCTGAATCGAATTTAATCGGCGCGATCTCGGATTTGCCCGAAAGATGCATCAAAATCTGAAACACCGACTTGCAGGGGAAAACATCGATTCCAGCGGCGGCGGATGCCTCAAGAGCGTTTTCTTCGGGCAGATATATCTCTTTAAAACCCGCGTCTCTTGCCGCTATTGCCATCGGCAACGCGCCGTTTATGCGGCGCAATTCACCTGTCAGCGACAATTCGCCGACAAAACATTTTGACGCCATGTCGCAGCGATATATATCCATTTTATCTATAAGCGAAAGCAATATGGGCAGGTCAAACCCCGAACCCTCTTTGCGTATATCGGCGGGCGCAAGATTAACGGTAACGGTGCCGCGTTTTAAAGGCAGACTGTTTTGTCTTGCGGCGGCTCGCACACGACTTGCCGCCTCTTTGACGGCGGCGTCGGGCAGACCTATTATATTAAGCGCGTTTTGATTGCCGGCACAGGATGATTCGACCGTGATTATGTGTCCGTCGATGCCCATTATGGCAACCGAATAAAAAACGTTTATCACCGTATTATGCCTCCCGCTTATCGATTTTTGTTTATTGTAACATATATTTTAAAATAAAGCAAGTGTCGCTTGTCGCATAATAACGCCGAAATGTATACTTTGCGCGGTGTTGACAACAAGGCCGTGCGTATGTTAAAATCACAAAAATAACTTTTTGGTGGTGTGATCATGAAATATTTATCGGATATCGAAATCGCGCAAAAATGCACGCTTGAGCCCATAACCGACATCGCCGCAAAGATAGGCCTTGACGGCGACTTGATAGAATGCTACGGCAGATACAAGGCAAAAGTGTCACTTGATGTTTTAAAAAACAAACGCAAGCGCGGCAAATTGGTGCTTGTAACAGCCATAACCCCCACGCCCGCGGGCGAAGGCAAAACTACCACCACTATAGGACTTGCCGACGCTTTGCGCCATATAGGCAAAAACGCCGTCGTCGCCATGCGAGAGCCTTCGCTGGGGCCCGTGTTCGGCATCAAAGGCGGAGCCGCCGGCGGCGGATATGCTCAGGTAGTACCCATGGAAGATATCAACCTGCATTTCACCGGCGATTTTCACGCCATAGGCGCGGCAAACAACCTGCTTGCCGCTATGATAGACAATCATATTCATCAGGGCAATGCGCTTAATATAGACCCGCGACGTATAACGTGGCATCGTTGTGTCGATATGAACGACCGCCAACTGCGATTTGTGGTTGACGGTCTCGGCGGCAGAACAAACGGCGTTCCGCGCGAGGATGGATTTGATATCACCGTCGCATCCGAAATAATGGCGGTGTTTTGCCTTGCCGAGTCGCTTGCCGACCTCAAAGCACGGCTTTCGCGCATAATAATAGGCTATACATACGACGGCAAACCCGTGACCGCGGGCGAACTCAAAGCGGCGGGAGCGATGACCGTTTTGCTTAAAGACGCTTTTAAACCCAACCTTGTGCAGACTCTTGAGGGAACTCCCGCTTTTGTACACGGCGGACCTTTTGCCAATATCGCTCACGGATGCAATTCGGTTGTCGCAACGCGTGCGGCCATGGCGTGCGGCGACTATGTCGTGACCGAGGCGGGATTCGGCGCCGATCTCGGAGCCGAAAAGTTTCTTGACATCAAATGCCGCATGGCCGGCTTAAAGCCCGATGCCGTGGTCGTTGTCGCTACGATACGTGCGCTTAAGATGCACGGCGGACTTGCAAAGACCGAACTTGCGACACCCGATTTAGAAGCGCTCGAAAGAGGCTTGCCCAACCTTTTGCGTCATGTCAAAAATATGACCGAAACATACCGTCTGCCCTGTGTAGTCGCGCTTAACGCATTTGTCACAGACACAAAAGCAGAGACAGAACTTGTTATCAAAAAATGCCGTGAACTCGGCGTCAACGTTTGCCTTTCCACTGTCTGGGAGCACGGCGGCAAGGGCGGCACAGAACTTGCAAACGAGGTCGTCGGGCTGTGCGAAGCAAAAAACGGTTTCTGTTTTTCATACACCGACGAAATGTCTTTAAAGCAAAAAATAAACGCCGTTGCAACGCGCGTATATCGCGGCGCGGGCGTCAATTATACCGCCGAGGCCGAAAAGTCGATAGCGCAGTTAGAACAGCTCGGACTTGATAAAATGCCCGTCTGTATCGCCAAAACGCAATACAGTTTTTCCGACGATATGACGCTTATCGGCGCACCCGAAGGTTTCGAGATAACCGTCAGAAACGTCAAAGTCAGCGCCGGTGCGGGTTTTATCGTGGTTTATACCGGAGATATAATGACTATGCCCGGCCTGCCCAAATCACCTGCCGCCGAACGCATAGACATTGACGAAGACGGCAATATAATCGGACTCTTTTAAAAAATATAAAAACGGCCATCTGCTTGATGGCCGTTTTTTTGTATGCCGTGATAAAATAAGTCGGAGGTGTTATATATGACAATAAACACAAAAATGCTCGACAAATTTAAAGAGCATTTAAACGAACGCGAAAAAAGCGAGGCAACAATAAAAAAATATATGCACGACATAAAATATTTTGCCGCGTTTGTCGGCAACGGTGTTTTGTGCAAACAGACCGTGCTTGACTATAAGCAAAAATTGGGCGCAAATTATGCGCCGTCAAGCGCAAACTCGATGATAGCGGCAACAAACCTGTTTTTGCGCTATTGCGGCAAACCCGATATGTGCGTCAGGCGCTTTTGCATACAAAAGCAGGCATACCGCTCCGAAACAAAACAGTTGACTCGTGCCGAATATCTGCGCCTTGTCGGCGCGGCGCAAAACAAAAACGACGACAGGCTTGCACTGATTATTCAAACCGTGTGCGCAACCGGCATACGTATCGGCGAACTTAAATATATCACGGTCGAGGCGGTGCGCAGCGGCGAAGCGGCGGTTGTGTGCAAAGGCAAGATACGCCGCATATTTATTGTTTCAAAACTCAAAAAAAGACTTAAAGAATATATCAAACGCCGCGGCATACATTTTGGCCCGATATTTGTCACGCGCCGTGGCAGACCCATAGACCGCATAACGGTGTGGAAGCAGATGAAATCACTGTGCGCTTCGGCACATGTGGCCGACAGCAAGGTTTTTCCGCACAATTTGCGGCATCTGTTTGCCTGTGTTTTTTATAAAAACGAAAAAGACATAGTAAAACTTGCCGACATACTCGGCCATTCCGGCCTTGAAACCACGCGAATATACACGCTTGCCACCGGCGCCGAACACCGCCGCAAGATAGAAAAAATGCATCTTGTTTTATAGCAAACAAAACAGCGCATTATGCAACATAATGGGTGTTATGTTGCAAACATAATAATCGGGTGTGCGGCGGACATAAGACATTTTTTAAAAACCGCGCGGCAACAAAACCCCTCACTTAACGTTTGCTTAAAACTTTGGTGAAGGGCTTTTTTGCGCGCTTTGTTTGTGCATTTGCCCGGTTTTTTTGTTTTAAAGCCCAAATTTTTTAATAATGTGCTTGACAACGGCTGTTGCAAGTAGTAAAATTAACCATAAATCAATGCTAACGGTTAGTGCATTATGCAACATAACACCCATTATGTTGCATATACGACAAGGACGGTTTATGGACAAAAAACAAACGTCATCACCCCTGCACAAAGCTTTGACGGTTGTCGGCATAGTTTTGTGCGTGATATTGGTCCCCATATTAATAGTCAATTGCACGCTTTTGGCAAAAAGCTTTGCCGATCAAAGCACGGTGCCCGATTTCGGCGGCGTGTTGCCGTTGATAGTGCTTACCGACTCGATGTACCCCGATATTCAAAGCGGCGACCTTATCATCTGCAAAACGGTCGACCCCGCCGATGTCAAGGTCGGCGACGTTATATCGTTTTACGACCCCGCGGGCAGCGGCACGTCGGTGGTAACTCACAGCGTTATCGAGGTCATCACAGACGGCGACGAACCGAGCTTTAAAACCAAAGGTGTAAACAACAACACGGCAGACAGCGTCCCCGTACCCGCGTCAAAGGTGTTTGCGCGGTATACGGGCATAAGACTTGCGGGCGTGGGCAATGTTGCGATATTTATGCAAAGTTCCACGGGCCTTATACTTTGTGTGGTCTTGCCTATACTGTTGTTTGTGGCATATGACATCATACGTCGCCGAACTTATGAAAAATCCAAAGACGGCGACATGGCGGCGCTGATGGCCGAGCTCGAGGCTCTGCGCGCAAAACAAAACGGGCAAAACGCAGACGGCAAAGACGGTTCGGATGTCGACCCGCCCGCACAATAACGTTATTCTTCCCTCGAAAAAGCCACGTTCGGGGATCGAATATACCCTGCCGCCTTATATGCGGCAGACATCTTTTCCCGCTTTAAAAAGGGGAAGAATTATTTTATATTTTTAAAAGAAAGGATTAATCGGGATGCAAAAAAACAATATGATGAGATTGGCGTCGGTCCTTTTGATAGCCGTGTTGCTTTCGACCTGTGCCGTCTCGGGCACTTTTGCTAAATATACAACAACTCAGTTAGCCGAATCCAAGGCTCGCGTCGCAAAGTGGGATATAGATTTTAATGCAGGCGACCAACAAAGCAAAAATTTTGTGTTTAATCTTTTTGATACGGTTAATGATAATTACGAAAATGCCGCGACCCAAGTACCTGAAAAAGAGGGTGATGTGACTCAACCTACAGATGTTGCCGAAAACACCCCTGCCATTATCGCTCCGGGCACATCCGGCAGTTTTACTATTAATTTGAGAAACGATTCGGAAGTTTCGGCAAAGTATGCTATATCGTTTGAAGCAAACAATACTAGCAATATACCCTTACAGTTTAAAACAGACAAAATAAGTTCTGATTGGACACCAAATATTAATGAAATTAATATCTCGGCCGAGGATAATCAAAAACTTAAAACGGGAACTGAAACAACCCAAGTCACCGTCTATTGGCGTTGGCTGTATGAGCGCAAAGACGATAATGGCAGCACAGACAGTGCCGACAGCGCGGATACTGATTTAGGCACCAGCCGCGACTCAAACGGAAATACTCCCACCATCACCGTCACGGCCACGGTAACCGTAACTCAAGTCGACTGATACAATCGACGGACAGCAAAACAATGTTTTTCCCGCCCTATGTGGCGGGGCGGGAAAAATGTTTTTTGATATTTAAAAGCGCTTGATATTCAAACGCCTTTAAAAGTCAAAAAATTTATTTTATTATTATGCAAAAAAGGGGGGCAAGGTCTTGGATAATTATAACTCCGACAACAACCGATATATTGACACCGCCCCCGAGCACCCCCCAAAAAAGCGGTTTGCAAAAGGCGTGCTCGAGACAACGCTGTGCATTATAATCGTGCTGACGTTGATCAGCCTGCTTTTGCTGTTTATCAGGCTTGCCGATTATTCGCACCGCGACGAAGGTGACCTGTTGCTTAAATCCGATACCGACGAACGTTTTGATATTTTTTCGGTATATTACAGCAACGACGCGGGCGAAATAACCGTTATGGGCGCAAACGGCAACGAGGTCATCGCGCCCGGCACCAAGACGGAATACACCGTGCGTCTGCGCAACAGAGACGATGTGGCAATAGATTATATGCTTGTTCCCACCGTTTCTTACACAAGCGTATATACCGTGCCCATAGAGTTCAGAATGCTTGACACCGACGGCAAATATCTGATAGGCGACGCAAAAACATGGGTAAAAGCGCAGGATATAGGCGATGTTCGTGACGGCGGTACGTTGGTCAAAGGCGGCACTGCCGAATATGTTTTTGAGTGGCGTTGGCAGTTTGAATCGGGCGACGATCAATATGACACGTTCCTCGGACTGCTTGCAAAATACAAAAACGTGGGCGTAACCGTCAGTTTTGACCTGCTTGCGCAGGCAAACACCGATATCGACGCCAACGGCGGCATAGACGGTTCGGGCATGGGCGAGATAATATTTATCGCGTTTGTACTTTTGCTTTTGGTTATCGCGCTGATATTGCTTATCGTATATCTTGTCAAAAAGCATAAATATTATAAACAACAGGATAAAGACCGAGATAACGACCAAGACGGTCAAGACGAGCCCGAGGACGACGAAATACCCTATTATGACAGATAAGCAAAAACGCATCAAGACCGCATTGCGCCTGACGGTGCTTGTTATCGCCGCGGCGGTTATCGGACTTAACGTCTACGGCATCAATTCGTCAAGACTGGCGGGCGACGATATGCCAATGCCTTTCGGCGTGGGTGCGGCGGTGGTGCTTTCGGGCAGTATGCGACCTACGTTTTCAGAGGGCGACCTGCTGTTTGTTGTCGAATGCGACAGCTATAATGTGGGCGATATCATAGTGTTTAACGCCGACGGTATACTGATAACTCACCGCATAATATCTGCGGACGGCGACACGGTGATAACAAAAGGCGATGCAAACGGCATTGCCGACGAACCAATAAACATTGCCGCCGTCAAAGGCAAGGTGGTGCGTTATATACCGTTTGCGGGATATATCGTCAATATCATCAAAACGCCGATAGCAACGCTTGTTATACTGATACTTGCCGTGTCTTTGGTCGAGCGTTCGTTCAGCACCCAAAAGCAGCGCGACCAAGCGCAGATTGACAGTATCAGGGCCGAAATACAAAAGCTTAAAGACAGATCTGATAAGCCATAATTTTTATGCGGGAGGTGCCTTTTATGCAAAAACCTAATAAAAGCGCACCTGCCGTGTTTTATGTGGGCATGGCGCTGTTGTGCCTGATGCTTATCACCTCGCATATGATGAGCGGACTTTATGCCCGCTATGTTTCGACCGCCGAGGGTAAATCGATATCGCGCGTGGCAAAATTCGAGTTCGACGCAAAAAATAGCAATACTCAAACGCAGGATTTTACTGTACGGGATATCAGCCCGAAAGGAAATGCTGAATTGCAAATAGAGCTTAAAAACAGCGGCGAGGTTAATATCGAGTGCATCATAACGGTTCAAAACCTTACAGGCAACCTGCCTATATCCGACAGTACAACAACACAAAATGTCGAAATGGGCAAAACCGAAACCGTCAAGTTTGATATCAAATGGCAAAATGATGATGACAGCAAAAAAGCCGACTATATGAACAAAACCGATCTCTTGCGCATAACGGTTACGGCAAAACAGGTCGACTGACAGATTTTCAATATAAAACCGAAAGGAGCGGCGGATAATGAAATTTTCACGCAAGACCGTCACGGTCATATGCGCCGTTTTTTTGCTGTTTGCCGTATCGGCGGGCATAACGGCGACGGCAAAATATATTAAAAGCCAACAGGTCACCGACATAGCCGTAAAAGCCAAAGCGTTTTATTTTGAGTCAAATTATCTTACCGAAAATACAAAAGAATATACTCTCTCGTCAAATACAAATTCGCTAACAATAGAACTGTATAATTATGAAAATCAGCTCAGAATATCCGAGGTCGATTGCACTTATACGGTTGAGGTAAAATGCGATAATGGCAACAATTGTAGCAGTTACACAGACCTTGCAAGCAAAAAAGCAACTGCAAATATGCAAGTAAAAACCGAATTAGAACTTGAACAATTAATCCCCGGCAACACATATACCGTCACGGTTACGGCAGACGGCGGATATACAAAAACACTGTCGGCAAAGTTTATTATATCCAAAGAGCAAAATAACTGCTATTATAATGCCGAAGATTATGGCGAATATATTTTGCTTACGGTTTGGACAGAGGATGTCACAGGCGCTTTAAGCGTTACTTTTCCCGACGGGCTTATACCGGATAATACCGACCCGGTGTTAAAAGGCGTAACTAATTATGAAGACAATAAATATGTCGCCAAAACTTTTACAGACAACGCAAATTTTAACAGCGAATATTCCTCAAGGTCATACAGATTTTTTAAGGCAGATAATTATCAAAACGACAATTTTAACGTCAAAATAGACGATAATATACCGCGAAAAAGGAAGATATTAAATGAAGCACATCACAAACAAAACACGCAATATTATCATCGTCGCTTGCATAGCGGCGGTGATTTGTCTTGCTGTCGGCGTTTTGTTTGTTTTGGGCAATGGACCCACATATATCTATTTTGACCTCTCGGCGGGTAATGTGACTATCAATGGCACAGGTTATACAGGTTATGCTTATAAAAAGGGTGAAACAACTCCGCATGAGATACGCGGCAATATCACCGAGGGGCAAGAGATTTATTATTATGTCTATCAAAGCAAAATGACAGACGGCGCTCCCGACGGATATTTCACCGAGGATGATAACGGCAATAAAACATTCACCGTTCCCTCAAGAACGCAGGTTAAGCATAATGGCAAATCTTGGGGCGATCATGTTACAAACAATACGGATGTAGAACAGGTTATAACCGATTGGCAAAACGATGCGACAGACGCGGGCAGAACTGCCACCCAATACCGTATCTCGGTCACCGGTCAAGTCAACGCCACTATAGTTATAGATAACCTGTGGTCGAGTTATCAAATGAAGAATGAAAGCAGGGAAACCGGCGGTATTTCTTTTTATCCCAAAACATCCGGTTCTCGTTTAACCCTAGAAACCAAGGGCGACAACAGATTCGGCAATATTTTTTATTGCAGTGAAAGCGGCGGCGAAAATTGCACTTTGACATTTGACGGAGATGACAATTCATCGCTTACCGTTGCCAATTTAAAAGGCAACGATGCCTACAACCACTTTAATGCGGCTATTGGCGCGAGTGATCATCCTCAAGATGCAAAAGGTTTGGTTTTTAAAAGCGGCACAATCTTTGCCGGTACTACTGCCGCAGACGACTGCACCGCCATAGGCGGCGGCGGCAACGGATACGGCGACATTACCATAAACGGCGGCAGGATAACCGCTGTCGTAACCTCCAGCGGTGCCGCAATAGGCGGCGGTATAGGCAAAAGTTCAAACGGCGGCGCGGCCAAAATAGTAATAACCGGCGGCAACGTTTATGCATATAACAATTCATGTACGGATGGAGGTTATTCTAAAAAAGAAGTAAAATACATTCCCGCGGCAGCCATAGGCGGCGGCAGTTCTGCGCAAGCAATTTGTAACATTTGTACTGTCAATATAACAGGCGGATATGTCTATGCCCAAAGCGTCGGCGGCACTGCCATAGGCGGCGGCAGCTCGTCCGACAACTACGGCGGCAGTGCAGAAATTACTATCGGCGGCAATGCCAAGGTTATCGCAAAAAGCATTGCGGGCGATATAGGCGGACAAAGTGTTCCCGCAGGTGCGGCCATAGGCGGCGGCACGGGTCATGCAAACGGCGGCAACGTAGATTTGACTATATCGGGCAGTGCCGTTGTCACCACCGGTTCTATCGGCGGCGGCAAAACAACGTCAGATAGCGGCAAAATAGGTTCGGCAACCGTCAAAATTGAAGGCGGCACTCTGAGCGGACAGATAGTTATGGCATCCGGCTCGTCCGGAAAATGCTCGTTTACAATGACGGGTGGAAAAATAGATAATTCACGGCATGACAGCACCGAGTTTGTCTTTTTGCAAGAAAACGGCGGCGTGGTCTGGATGAATGACAAAAACGGCGTGGCCGAAATTTCGGGCGGTGAAATAATAAACTGCAAAGCTCCCCGAGGCGGCGCGGTATATATGACCGGCGGCATATTTAATATGTCGGGCAACGGAAAAATAACATCTTGCGACGCTACCTCCGAAGGCGGCGCGGTGTATATGGGCGGCGGCATTTTTAATATGTCGGGCGGCTCTGTTTTGTCATGCAACGCGCAAAACGGCGGCGGCATATATCTTGCCTCGGGCGATGTTATCGTTTCGGGCGGCGAGATGCAAGAGAACAAAGCAACAACAAACGGCGGCGCGATATTTATATCCGACGGCACATATAATATGTTCGGCGGCAAGCTGACCGCTAACAGCGCGGGTGGCGACGGCGGCGCGGTGTATATCAAGCGCGGCGAAGCCGCAGACAAATCTATTGTCATACGTTCGGGCGAGATATCGGGCAACGCAGCGGGCCGCAGCGGCGGCGCTATGGGCGTTTGCGGTGAAAACGGAGTTGATTTTATAGTCGAAATCGGCTGCAACAGCGAGCATAACAGCAACAGCCAACACAAAAAACCCAACAAAACCGATGAATACGAAAACTGCCCAAAAATTGAAAACAATACAGCCGCAAAACAAGGCGGCGGTATATATTTCACCGGCTCAAACGGCGCGGTTATTAACATTATGTATTGCCTTGTCGAATCGGGCAATAAAGCCACAGACGATTCTCGCAGCAATTTTATGATGGTTGACGGAGGTACGCTTAATATAGGTTCTTCCGATAACGATAATAAAGGCAATATAGTCATCAACGACACGATCTATGTCACCGGCGGCGATGTCGTGGTCAGCGGCGAAAGCAATAACCCCATGTTTAACGGTGCCGTCACTGTCGATGTCGACGGTTCCGACGCGTCGTTTAAAGACAACCGCAAACACGACGGCGCAAATAATCAACAAGCATATACCATACAGTATTTTGAGAATTTTACCGAAAACGGCAAGACCTCGGGTCAATATACGATGTATGACGTTAAGGCAAACGAGCAACACATCGTTGAAGCCAGTATGTATTCTCACCCCGGATATGAGATACAGTATTGGAAACTGATGAAAAAAACAGAAAACAGTTATAGTGAAGAGACCGATGATAATAAAATTATAACATACACTGCAGGTCAGGTAATTAATGCCGTAACCCGCAATTATATCTTTTATGCCCAGTGGAACCCTGTGGGATATTCTATAATCTTTATGCCCGGCTGCGATGATTATTCGGGCAGTATGCAGCAGCAAGATTTTAAATATTCCGAATCCAGGGCGCTGACCGCAAACGCATTCATACGCGAGGGATATAACTTTAAAGAATGGAAAGACCAAGACAGCGGCATTACATATACAGACAAGCAAGTGGTCAGCCGGCTTTCGGCAACAAACGGCGCTGTAATAACACTGGTTGCGCAGTGGGAATTGTGCGATCACAATGGTAAAACATACACCGTTACCGTCGCCGAAGACAAACACTCTGCCACCTGCACATGCCAATGCCGAGGTTACAGCGAAACCGTCACGGTCAAAGATATCAACGTCACATATGACGAGCAATCGCATCCTCTCGTGCCCGAATATAAATATGTGTCGCTTAACGGGCAATGGCCTACTAATCCAACGTGGCAAGGCCTTGAAGTTGTTACATACTGTGGTCAAGATAACGACGGAAAAAGTGTAAGTGCTACGCCCGAAAACGCGGGCAATTATAGCGGCAGTATTAGCGTTGCCGACAGCGATACTCTTACTGCAAGTATAAAAATCAAACGAGCACCTAACCCCAATGTCCCCGCCGCACCGACATATACGGTGACGAAAGATGAAAGCAATAATAACAATATCATACGGGTTGAAAATCCTAATGATACCAAACAAGATTTTCAACTTGAATATCTGTTCTCATGGTATGAGAACAGCGATTTGAAAACAAGCGCGGGTGAGAATGGCGAATGGGCAAAGCCAAACGCTGAACAATATCCTTCGAAAAATTTGAATGTTGCTTACACTACTTACTTTGTTGAAGTTAGATATGCGCAAACATGCAACTATGAGGCATCTGCATCTGTTCGCGCACTGTCGCCGCTTGTTTGGAAGGGCAATGTAACATTTATCTTTACTGCCAAAGCGGGATTGAGTTTAAATGCGAATATGAATGAAGACGAAGGTATCATCGTCACGCTTACTCCGGCAGAAGGATATTATATTCATAATATTACACATAATGAAAGTGCCGAGCCGTCAACGTATACGCAAATGCCTATTATTACAGACAGCGAGAAAAATGACAATAAATGGGAAATTAAGATAACCAGTATTAAATCGTACGAAACAAACGTCACTATCACCGTGCATTTCAGCGGTGCGGCAAAAAAGGCGGTTGTCGATTCGTCTGTTGCAAGGGGCGAGGTGTTTGGCGATATGCCAAGCGAAACAGATGTCAAAATCAGCCGCGACTCGGCATTCACCGCCTATTTTAAGGTCGATAATTTTGAACATTATACAGATCCGTCCGTTAATTTCGGCACGAGTTTGCCCAAAGGCACTGCGGTAATAATGCTTGACCGCAAAAACAATGCTTATTACGGCTGTGTAGTTGAGAGCGAAACAAATAGTATCAAATTGACCGATTTCACCCGCATGGGAACATCAGACAAAAAATTTGCGCTTGATGATAGCAAGTCGTTTGAACTGCAATTTGCGGTGGATTTTTCGAGGTGTGAAACACCAACGAGCAGAAACTCAATAGATGTTTCTTTTGACGCAACTCCGGAACAAGCAGGAAACAACACTGTTCCCCAAATACCGGATAATAAAAAAACAATAACGCTTTGCGAAAAACCGACATTTGAGATAACCAAAGATACAGAATCGGCATCGATAAATTATAAGTTCGCTTATATGCAAGATAACAATATCGGTGCGTCAAAATGGGATTCGCGCCGCGGAATATTGGTGTTAAGTTTGCAAGACGGCAGCAGTTTGCCCGCCGACGCAAGACTTAAAGTTACCGTCGGCGATGATACCGTCATATATCTGCCGAGAGAGAACAAGTTTATCGCCGCGTTGCCGTCAGGTGAAAATGCGGCAAAACTCGAGCTGATGTCTGATATGCTGTCTAATACAGAAATGACAATAAAGTTTAATGCCGAACTTTGTTTTTCCGAAACTTCTGTCGGCATAACGCCTAAAGAAACGGCTGTAACAAGCAGGAATATCACAATTAATTTTTCGGTATCGGCAAAAGCCGAATATGCCGTAAAAGGCTCTATCGAAAAAATGCCGGTACGCGGTGAAAATCTTAATTTAAGCGGCAAAGTCATCGGCAATTTGCCCGGCGATTATAAAGTGAAATATACGCTGTATTCAAAGCAACCAAACGGATATGCATCCACAACGCAAAGCGGTGAATTGACAGTTACAAATAACAACGAGTTTAGCTACAACATATCTTTAAGTTCTCTTCAAGGCAAAGGCAACCTGAGCATGATGATCGAACTTGAGATAGTCGACAACCAAAATGCGGTTTTTGACAAAATGCCGATATATTTTATATTGGTTGATGCAAGTGAATAATAAAAAATCGGGGCTGAATCAAACCCCGATTTTTTATCGTAAATTTTATTGTTTTTTGCCTTTAAACACGGCGTTGAGCAGATATGTCGCGCCGACTATGATGCCTATGACGACGAATATGCCCAGCATACCCAGACCCATATATTGCAGGTTGTCTATAAAATGAACAGGTGTAAATTCCATTTTAACGCTCCTTTATCAACCGAAGAAATTCAATATCAGTCCGCCGGCGATGACCGAGGCGATCTGACCCGAAACGTTGACGCCGATGGCATGAGGCAACAAAAAGTTTTGCGGGTCTTCTTCTCTGCCTATCTTGTGGACGACTCTGCCCGACATGGGGAATGCCGATATACCGGCAGCACCGATCATGGGGTTGACTTTGTTTTTTGCAAACAGGTTATATATCTTGGCTATCATAATGCCGCCGAACGTGTCAAACACAAACGCAAACAGTCCGAGCGCCAGAATAAGCAGGGTGTTGGGGTCGAGGAACTGTTCTGCCTGCATCTTTGTCGCAATGGTGATGCCCAAAAACAGCGTGACGAGGTTTGCCAGAACTTTTTGTGCGGTATCCGAAAGCGAATCGAGCACTCCGCATTCGCGAATAAGGTTGCCGAACATCAAAAATCCTACAAGCGCGACAGAGCCGGGAGCGATAAGCCCCGCAACTATCGTTATAACGATGGGAAAAAGTATGCGCGTAGTCTTTGAAACATCTGCCGCCTGATAAGGCATGCGTATTTGGCGCTCTTTTTTTGAGGTCAGCAATTTTATCACGGGCGGCTGGATTATAGGCACCAAAGCCATATAAGAATATGCGGCGACCATGATGGGGCCGACATATTTTGAGCCGAGTTCCTGAGCGACGACTATTGCGGTGGGGCCGTCCGCCGCGCCTATGATGGCTATCGATGCGGCGTCGTTGATGTCAAAAAACATCGATGCGGCGCAAAGAGTAAAGAATATGCCGAACTGTGCCGCGGCACCGAATATCATAAGTTTGGGGTTTGAAAGCACCGGGCCGAAATCTATCATCGCGCCTATGCCGATAAATAATATCAGCGGAAAAAGCTCGTTGGCTATGCCGGCGTTATAAAGCGTGGTAAGCGTTTCGACAGCGCCCGACGACGGCAGATTTACAAGTATGGCGCCGAAACCCATAGGCAAAAGCAACGTCGGCTCCATATCTTTTTTGATCGCAAGGTATATCAATATACCGCCGATCACCCACATGACGATCTGTTGCCAGGTTATCTGCAACAGATATTCATATAAAAAACTCATTGCAACTCTCCTTTAAATATGCAAACATCCTTAAATACCACGGTATTCGCTTAGCATATTAGCACACAAAACGAGAGTTGTCAATTATTTATCGGCTGGTTTCAACGAATTGAGTATGGTGTTACAATAGAAACAGAGCTATGCAAGGTCTGCACAGCTCTGTTTTCTAAATTAAGTGTTTATTCGTCATGTCGATGTGTGGATTATTATACGCTGTTTCGCAGAAACGACTCTATCAGGGTTATCATGTCCGATTCGGAAAATATATAGGGATAGGAGTAATGC
>CAYOCM010000018.1:0-17110 GCA_964402515.1 uncultured Ruminococcus sp.
TCATATGCGGGTTTGCCGCTGCCGAGATACTTATCAAACGCCTCTTTGACCGAGGCGACCATGCCCTTATTCATCATAACGCGCGCAAAATGCGCACGGCCTATCATCCCGTCGGGCGCAAGCTCAAGTGCGTCTTTTACCGTCACGTCAAAACCGAGTTCTTTAAGTTTTTGCTCGGTATGCAACATACGTGTGTTGCGTGCATCCATAACGCTGTCAAGAGCGCGTTTTAACAAATCGCTTTCACAGTCGATATAATAGCCGAGTATATGCGTTTCGGTGTTTGATTTAACCGAAAATTCTATGCCCGGCACCACCTCTATACCGTATTTTTTGCCTGCTTCGACAGCCTGTTCTAGGCCGCTCACGCTGTCGTGATCTGTCAAAGCGATCGCCGCCAATCCATGTTGTTTTGCGTGAAATACAAGTTCTTCGGGCGTCATAGATCCGTCGGAATATGTCGAATGCGTGTGCAGATCTATCAGTTTCATATAAACACCTCTTTCACTGTCAATAATAGCATATTGAATCAACGATGTCAATCTTATACTTGATTAGCGTTTTAAAATGTGATATAATGTGCGCATGATATATGGGAGGTATTATAATGTATACTTTTGACGAATTAAAATCGTTTTGCAAAGCCGATGCAAGCAATTTAAAGCTCATCAAATTTGCTCTGCTCGGCGACTGTGCGACACAGCATTTGGCAAAAGCCCTGCGAGGCACGGGATACGCTCACGGATACAATACAGATATGTTTGATGCCGACTATAATCAGATCTCGGCGCAGGTGCTTGATCCGAGCAGTGAGCTGTATGCCCATTGCCCCGATTTTACGCTTATCTTTATGTGTGTCGAAAAACTGTATGACTCGTGGTGCCAAACGCCCGACGAAATGCGCATATCATTTGCGGATAACACCGTATCTCTTATAGTTTCATATTGGAACGCTATAAAGTCAAATACAAAATCGCGCATAATACAATATAATTTTATCGAGCATAACGACGGCGTTTTCGGCTCGTTCGGCGCCCGCACAAAAGTCTCGTTCGGATATCAGTTAAAAAGGCTTAATCTTTTGCTCGGCGATGCGGCGGCGGAACACGGCGTTTATATTGCCGACATCGACGCCGTTGCGCACAACGCGGGCAGGCAAAACGTTATTGAAGATAAGCTGTATTATATAGCAAAAATGCCGTTTTCCACCGCGTTTTTGCCTTATGCTGCGGAATGCGTGTTTAAAACGGTTGACGCAATAAGCGGCAGGTTTAAAAAATGCTGTGTGCTTGACCTTGACAACACCCTGTGGGGCGGCGTTATAGGCGATGACGGCATAGACGGCATAGAGATAGGAGAGCTCGGCAGAGGCCATGCTTTTACCGATCTGCAAAAATGGCTTAAGGAACTCAAAAAACGCGGCATATTGCTTGCGGTCTGTTCAAAAAACAACGAAGGCACCGCAAAAGAGCCGTTTTTAAAGCATCCCGAGATGGTATTGAAACTTGAAGATTTTTCGATATTCGTCGCAAATTGGCAAGATAAAGCAACAAATATAAAAACCATACAGCAAGTGCTTAATATAGGTATGGATTCGCTTGTGTTTATTGACGATAATCCTTTTGAACGCAACACGGTGCGCAGTTTGATACCCGACATCACCGTGCCCGAATTGCCCGAGGATCCCGCCGAATACCTTGAATTTTTAAAACAGCTCGACCTGTTTGAAACCGCATCTTATTCGGCGGAAGACGCAGGCAGAACCGATCAATATCGCGCCGAAGCCGGCAGAGCGATGTCGCAAGCGTCATTTGGCTCGTTTGACGAATATCTGCAATCGCTGGATATGAAGGCCGAAGCAAAGCCTTTTGACGCTTTTCATTTTCCGCGCATCGCGCAATTGACCCAAAGGTCAAATCAATTTAATCTGCGCACGGTCAGATACAGCGAAGAAGAGATAGCGGCGATAGCCGCCGACGACAGCCGTATAACGCTTTATTTCACATTAAAAGACAAGTTCGGTGACAACGGATTGATAAGCGTGGTCATACTTGACAAAATGCCGGACAAAACACTGTTTATAAGCGAATGGCTGATGTCATGCCGAGTTTTAAAGCGCGGTATGGAAGAATTTATCATCAACACCGTCGTTGAAACCGCCGCACAAAACGGTTATAACGCCGTCACGGGCGAATATATAAAGACAGCAAAGAATTCAATGGTGGCAGATATATATCAGCGCTTGGGTTTTGTGCCCGTCGGCGACGGCAAATATACTTGCGATGTCGGCAAGTTTGTTCCCAACAAAACATTTATAGTTGCGGATAAGGAGTGATAGTCGTGAAAGAAAATAACGATTCGGGCAAAAAACGTTTTTTGTTTATACTTTCTGTCGGCACGGCGCTTATCATAGTATATTTTATACTTTCTTGGATCTCGGACATATTTCCCACCGTCAACGCCACGCTTTCGCCCGTGTTGATAGGATTGTTTGTGGCATATCTGCTCAATCCCGTGCTTGTAAAACTTGAAAGGCTGTTTAAAAAACTGTTTGACAAAACAGACATCGACGCATACAAAAAACGCCGTGCGTCAAAAGCGTTGGCAATAACCTTTACAATGGTTATTGCCGTCGCTGTACTGACATCGCTGTTTTTGCTGATTATTCCCGAATTTGTCGAGAGTTTGTCGATATTGATATCCGAATTGCCGGGATATCTTGCCGATGTTCAGGATTGGGTAAACACATTGCCGGACGGCAATGTGTTTGCGCAAAACTTTGACGAGCTTTTGCAGCAGGCTATGCAGGCTTTGCAAAACTGGATAACCAACGACCTGCCCGCAATGATAACCGCCGCGCTCAATGTTGCCAAAGACGGCGTTGTGTTTGTGTTTAATTTTATAATCGGTCTTATTATTGCGATATATGTGATGAAAGAAAAAGAAATGTTTATCGCCACGGCAAAAAAGGTATGCTATGCGCTGTTTTCGGATAAACTGGCCAACAACATCGTGCTCACGGCGCGCCACGGCAATATGATATTCGGGCATTTTCTTTCGGGCAAAGTTATAGAGTCGTCGTTGGTGGGCGTTATGTATTTTATAGTTATGAGCATATGCAATATGAAATACTCTCTGCTTATCAGCGTTATCATGGCTGTGTGCAACTTTATACCCATGTTCGGCCCGTATATAGGCGGCATACCTTCGGGACTTATATTGCTGATGGTATCTCCGAGGGCTGCGTTTACATTTGCGTTTATGGTAATAGTGATACAAACGCTTGATGCCAATGTTTTCGGTCCGTTGATAATGGGACAAAAAACAGGTCTGTCTGAATTTTGGATAACCTTTGCCATATTCTTTTTCGGCGGATTCTTTGGGCTTGCGGGACTGTTTTTGGGAATTCCTTTGCTTGCGGTTATCTTTTATATATTCAGAGCGCTTATCAACAACAAGCTTGCCTCAAAAGACTTGCCAACCGACAACAAGACATATTTTGAATCGGATATATTGCAAGACGGCGTGTTTGTTGCCAGGCAGCAACAACCGCCGGTAAAACGCAAGATAAAAAATCCCTTTAAACGCAAAGGATCTCCCCCGCCGCAAGACGATTATTTTGACGACGACGAGATAGATATAGACAGCATATAACCATTAAAAAGGCGGGTGACCGCCTTTTTTATTAAACGTATACACTTTGCATATAAATTAAAAAGGCGGCTGTGCCGCCTTTTTGCTTATTGTGATATATCCGCCGCGTCGGAAGCTTCTTGCTCGGCGGCGTTTATATTGCGCCAATCTTTAAGCGAGAGTCCGGTGAAATTGACAAATCCGAAATAGTTTGTCGAAACGCCAGAAAGATTTGATTTTGTCGCATAGCTGTAAGTGTAGTTAAACAGCGTAGCCGAGGGGCAGTCTTCGGCAAGTTTTTGCTCTGCCTGCTGCATAAGTTCAAATCTCTTTGTTCTGTCGCTGCACATAACCGCCTGATCGATTATAGCGTCGTATTCTTCGCTGTCATAGTTTGTATAATGCAACGAGTAAGATTCGGCGGTAAAATCTATTGAGACCGCTGCGCCGCTGTAATATTTTGCATAAGGTGCAAGATATGCAAACGCATCGGTGCTGTCGCCGACTACATTGGTAAGAATAACGTCATAATCACGGTCTGTCAACGCGGTGCGGAATTCATCGGGGTTAAGGCCTTTGAGTTCGACCTTAAAACCGAGCTGTTTAAATGCCTCCGCGCATTCTTTTGCGATAGCTTCGTAGACATTGTTATAAACCGCTTTTTTGCGATTGCCGCTGATTACGTTGCTCGACTCGGGAATAAGGTAAGTAAGCGTGATATTGCCGGCTTTTTTGCCTTTCATCAGTGCTTTTGCACCGTCGATGTCGGCAGATGTCGAATAAACAGCGGCCGCCTTTTTGCGGAAATCGGTGCCCTTGCCTGTCGCAAATACGCCGTTGGGGACTATGCCGGTTGCCGCGATCTCGCCCGTTCCGGTGATATCTCCGACTATTTTGTTGCGGTCAATCGCCATCGACATAGCTTTGCGGACATCTGAGTCGGTTATTGTTTCACAGTTAAAATACAGCGAGCAGCTCGAAAGTACACTCTTTGTATTTAATTTGTTTGAAAGTGAGGCATAGCTCTCTTTGTCAAACGAACCGTAATAAAATATATTGTCGTCATTCCAACGCGAAAGTTGATACTGCGCCTGAGTTTTTCGGTCGGATTCATTTACTTTGCTTATATCGGCAAGCGCGTTCTCTTGATACAAGCAGGTGATGCGATAAGGCAGAACGTATTTGTCAAGCGCGTCGTCTTCGATATCACGCATATAATAAGAATTACGCTCGAGAACTATCTTTTTGCCGTCGTCAAATGCCTGAACTCTAAAGGGACCGCTGCACACGATGGTGCCGGCATCGGCTGCCCAATCTTCGCCCTCTTTTTCGGAACGCTGTATAACGTCCTCACGCTGCGGGCAAAGATGAATATCCGAAACTATCTCGGCAAAGAGATTAACGTCAAATTCGTCTTCAAAAGTGACACAAAGCAAACGGTCGTCTTCTGCGGCAACACCGAGGTCGTCACGTGTCATAACGCCGGATTTGACGGCTTTTGCGTTTTTGATGGGATAAAGCAACGAAGCATAGGGGCTGTCGATCTCGGGAGAAAGTATGCGCGCCCACGCGTCTACAACGTGCTGTGCCTGGACGCCCGTGGTATCGTCCCACGATGTCTCTTTGAGCTCAAAATACATTTTATATTCTTCATCACGTTCGTCATACTTGCCATACCATTTTGTGGCAAGCGAACCTACCACGTTGCCGTTGGCGTCTATCGTGGTGAGACTTTCGTAAATAAGGTTAAGCAGTTGGCTCGTCTCGTCGTTTAACTGTATCAGCGCAGGATCGAGGGTGTCGGGAAATTCGGTAAGATAAACCGATATTACCGCGCCCTTTTCGTCATCTTTAAGCGTACTGCAGGCCGAAAGTACCGCAGTCAACATCACGAGACAAAGAACGATTGAAATGATCTTTTTCATTTTGTACCTCCAAGGAACACTTTACAGATAGTGATTATATCATCAAAATGACAAAAAAACAAGAGGTAAATCGCCCTTTGATTGAATAAATATCATATAAAAGCGCGCAGAAAGCCGAAATGCGCTTTTTATAAAGTTCAATCGGCTATCAGCGTGACGGCCTGAACCAACACGAGAACGCAAAAGCCTATATTAAAATTTGAAACGGTAAGCGCAAATATATCGGCGGATATCATCGCAGCCCTGCCCAATTTGTCAAACACTTTCGACACGGCATATGCCCTGTCGATGTCATTTTTTGTGCATAAAAAAGCATAAAGCGCCGTGCCGCCATCCAAAAACGACACCGGCAATGCGTTTGTCGCCGCAAGAGCAAGATTTGACGCTATAAACAGCAAAACGTATTCGTTTTTTAAAAACGCAAACATCACACATCCCGCAACGCAGAATATCAAATTAAACAACACTCCGCCCCAAGAAATCAGTATGTCGTCGCGATAAGATGTATGTTCGCCGTCATACACTATTTTTGCTCCCATAGGTTCGATATACAGTTCGCGCACTCGTGCACGGCAAAGCATTACTGCCGTAAAATGTCCGATTTCGTGCAGAAACGCACACAGCAGTATCACAAATGCCGACAAAACGCTTTCGGCATAACATATCAAAGCAAACGACGGCAATGCAAAAATGTTTATGCGCAGACAAAACGCGCGCATATTTATATTTATGTAAATGATATCACCTCAAAAGCGAACGCAAGAGCGCGGTTATTCCGACAAGGTCGTATCCAAAACCCGCGCCTGCCGATACGGCATTTTCACCCGCGGTTTTAACGATGCAAAAGCCCAGTGTTATCAGCGCCGTCGACAGCACAAATTTAAATATCTTAACGGTCTTGTTCATATATGAGGTTACTCCTTTAAAAAAATATCAAGGTTCTAGGTTACGACAATTATTTCGGCACCGTGAGCATAAAATCAAAACGGAGGTGAAAACATTGCCCGAAGATGCCGTGATAATATATGCCGACGAACTCGTCATTATCAATATTTGCTTTGATCTTATATGCCTTTATATGACCGCACTGATATGCAGAGCCGCGATAAAGCCTTTGCGCTTGTCGGCTGCCGCCGTATTGGGAGCGGGATATTCGATTGCGGCGCTGTTTATAGACCGCATATGGCTTTCGGCGCTGCTTGCCGCAATATGCGAAATGCTTATATGCCTTATCTCATTCGGTATAAAAAGCGCAAAAGATTATTTTATAAAATGCTTGTTTTTTGCCGTTTCGTGTGCCGTTGCGGGCGGGATAATTTCGGCGGTATATTCATTATCGGGCATATCGTACACGGCGATAAACGCACCGGTTTTGCTGATAAGCGCACTTGCCGTCGCACCCGCAGCATCCGTTTATCTGCTTGCGGCGCGCCGACGCAGCAAAATCGATATCGTCAGGGTTGCGATAATCAAAAACGGCATTAAGATCGAAACGCAGATGCTTGTCGACAGCGGCAATGTCGCAACCGAATCGGTCACCGGGCTGCCGCTGATATTTTTGGCACATAAGCTTTTGCCGCACGAATTAAAAAGCGGCACGCCCATAACGTTTTACTCCGTAAATATAACCACCGCGACTTCGGCCGAAACCGCTCTTTATTTTATTCCCGATGCGATAATCATATACCGAGGCAAAAAAGCGCGCAAAGTCAATGCGGTGATAGTATGCGGTAAACACAACGACTATTGCGGCACAGGCGGACTTTTGCCCGCGTCGCTGATATAAACGGTATAAACAAAACTGCAGAGCGAGGTATCATATGACAGAATTTATGCTCAAATATCGCAAACTGCTCGATATTTTTTCGGGCACAGATAACGAAATATTTTATATCAACGGGCCGGTAACGTTGCCGCCGCCGCTTGACTCCGACCGTGAAAACGAGCTCGCTCAAACAGCCGCCGAAAACGCCGAAGCACGCAAAACGCTTGTGGAACATAATTTGCGGCTTGTGGTGTATATCGCAAAACGGTTTGAAAACACTTCGGCAGGTATCGAAGACCTTATATCGATAGGCACGATAGGACTGATGAAAGCGGTAAACACCTTTAAACCCGGCAAACAAATAAAACTTGCCACATATGCTTCGCGCTGTATCGAAAACGAAATATTGATGTACATACGCAAAACCACAGGGCAAAAATCCGAGATATCGCTTGACGAGCCGCTTAAAGTGGATTATGACGGCAACGAATTGCTTTTGTCCGACCTGCTCGGCACCGATGGCGATTTTGTATATCGCAGGCTTGAAGAAAGCGAAGACAAACGCGTGGTAAGGCAAGCGCTGATGAAACTGCCGAAACGCGACAGACGCATAATCGAACTCAGATTCGGCATAACATACGACGGCAGCGAAGGCAAAGAATACACGCAAAAAGAGGTTGCCGATATGCTGGGAATATCGCAAAGCTATATATCAAGGCTTGAAAAACGCATATTGGCAAGGCTGTCGGAATATCTAAAAAAACATAACTATTGACATTTTACGCGCAAGGTTGTAGAATACAAATGCAAATATCAGCGAAAGGAGGAATGGCTATCTTAAGTATTTTCGGCAAAAGATCGGCAGAAACACCGTCGCCGTCAGACCGTTCGTCGTTGCCAAAAGCGGTCGCGTTTGTAGATTATGAGCATTGGTATATATCGCTTAAGCAAAATTATTCGACACAGCCAAACATAAAAGACTGGTTTGAAGAGTTGAACGAGCGTTATAACCTTGTCGACGTTATGTTTTTTGCCGACTTTTCACACAAAAGTCTCGCAGACGAAATAGGCCGCATACGTCTGTATTCAAACAAAATCATCGATACACGCAGTCCTAAAGGCGTCGTAAAAGATTTTACCGATTTTATAATATTGGACAATATATATCAGCGCGCTCTGTCGTCAAATGATATCAATGTTTTTATACTTTTTTCGGGCGACGGACACTTTGCATCGGTAACATCTTTTCTCAAAAACTTTTATCATAAAGAGGTCGTCGTATACGGCATTAACGGTTCGTTTTCAAAAAGCTTGCAGGAAACCGCCACAAAAGTCGTCACACTGCCCGACCAAAAAGATGTTTTTGACGCATATTATAAGTGCATATTCAGATATCTGCGTGAAAGTCAAAGCCCTAACATGAACGAAGCGGTCGATTATATTGTAAAAAATATCAAGGGCGCAAACAAAAAATCCGCGGGCGAAGCCATAGACACGCTTATCAAAGACGGCTGTCTTAGTGAGGCAACATTGCCCGGCAAAAATTATAAGGGCAAGCAAAGCGGCAAGCCGGTGCTGTTTATCGACTGGGATAAGGCACGTCAGCACGGTTTTTTTAGCGAATAACAGTGTTTTTTTATAAAAAGGCATTGATTTTTGCTTTTTGATGTGATATAATATTCGCAGAAAGTGTAAGTGAGGTTTAAGAGTGGTCTTGACAGAGGCCGCTCTTAAATTTTGTTATGGAGGTAATATGGCAGATAAAAAGTCAAATGTCGCCGCAAAAGTCAGACAGGCGATAGAGCCGTCCGTGGTCGGCATGGGGTATTCCATATGGAACATTTCATTCGGCAAAGAGGTGACAGACTATACCCTCGAAATCGAGATCGACAAGCAAGGCACCGTAGACATCGACGACTGCATTAAAGTCAACGACGTTATCGAACCGATAATAGACGAACTCGATCCGATAGAGATGCAGTATAACCTTGTCGTTTCAAGTGCGGGGCTTGACAGGACGCTCTCGTGCGATGAGCATTTCAATTATGCGATAAACGGCGGATATACGGTGACGGCAAAACTTTATACCGCAACAGAAGGTTCAAAAGAGCACAGCGGCATTCTGCAAAAATATGACGCCGACACGATAACTGTAAACAACGGTGAAAAACAAATTAAAATAGACCGCAAGGCCGTATCAAAACTGACCGCGTGGTGCGGCTGACGGGCTTTGCATATTTCAGGAGGCATCAATACAATGAACAAAGAGTTTTTTGAGGCTCTCGACCTGCTCGAAAAAGAACACGGCATTTCAAAAGAGTATATGCTCGAAAAGGTCGAAGCCGCATTGCTCACCGCCATAAAAAAAGAGATGGGCGAAAGAGCAAAATGCGCTGTACGTATCGACGGCGAAAAAGGCACGTTTAAAGTCATGGCGCAATATCTTGTTGTCGAGACGGTCGAAGATCCAAAATGCGAGATATCGCTTGAAGACGCAAAAGCAAAAAGCAAGCGCATAGGTCTCGGCGACATTTATGAGATCGAGGTCAAAACAAAAGAATTCGGCAGAATAGCCACCCAAGCGGCAAAGCAAGTTATAATTCAGGGTATACGCGAAGCCGAACGCGGCAATATGGCGCGTGAATACGAAAGTCGCAAGGGAGAGATAGTAACCGCAACCGTAGCAAGATACGACCAGACCACCGGCAACACCTCGCTTGAGATAGGCCACAACGAGATGGTGCTTTACGCAAAAGACAAAATACCCGACGAAGAATTTACCGTCGGACAAAAGATCAAGGTGTTTATCACCGAAATAAAAAGAGAACAACGCGGTCCCAGCGTAATGCTGTCGAGAACGCACCCCGACCTTGTACGCAAACTGTTTGAACTCGAAGTTCCCGAAATAGCCGACGGAACGGTAGAGATCAAGGCAATCGCGCGTGAGGCCGGCAGCCGTACAAAAGTCGCCGTTATTTCAAATGTTCCCGGCGTCGACCCTATAGGTTCGTGCATAGGTCAAAACGGCGCCCGCAAAAACAACGTCACCTCTGAACTCGCGGGTGAAAAGATAGATATCATCAAATACAACGAAGATCCCGCAGAATTCGTCAGTGCGGCGATATCACCGGCAACGGCGCTGTCGGTTACAAGGTTCCCCGACGACGAGCACGCATACCGCGTTATCGTTGCCGAAGAACAACTGTCGCTTGCAATAGGCAAAAAAGGTCAAAACGCTCGACTTGCCGCAAGGCTTACCGGGCTTAAGATCGATATAAAGAGCGCCTCGGCAAACGAATAAGGCAATAAGATGAGCGAAAAAAGAATTCCGCTGCGCAAATGTCTCGGTTGCGGACAGATGAAGGACAAAAACTCACTCCTTCGTTTGGTCAAAACGCCGGACGGCAACGTCATTATCGACGTCGGCGGCAAGGCTCAGTGCCGCGGAGCATATCTCTGCAAAAGCACCGAATGCCTTATCGCCGCAAAAAAAGCGCGACGTATCGAGCGCGCGTTTAAATGCCGCGTCAGCGACGAAACCTATATTTTGCTTTCAAATTGCTTTTCCGAACGATAAAAAAGGAGTGAGCCGCTTTGGACAGACTTAAAGGCATGCTCGGCCTTGCCGCAAATGCCGGCGCTTTATGCATCGGCGCAAACAACACACTTGCCGCAATAAAGGCAGGCAAGGCAAAAATAGTGCTTTTGGCGGCTGACGCCTCTGACAACACCTCAAAGCAATTAAAAGATAAATCGGGATTTCGCGGTATAGAGTTGCACATATTGCCGTTTTCGATGTCGGAATTCGGCAAGACAATAGGCAAAGGCGACTGTGCCGCGGCGGCGATAACCGACGAAAATTTTGCTGTATTTTACAGACGTGTGTCAGATACAAATCTTAGGGGGTAATTAATTTATGGCAACTACAAGCGAAAAAATAAAGGTCAGCACTTTTGCCAAGGATTTTGATATGAAGAGCAAGGATATTCTCGATATCCTTACGGCTTTCGGCATTACGGGCAAATTGCACAGTACGGTGCTTGACGAATCCGAACTCAGCCTGCTGTTTGAGGTTATAACTCAGCGCAATCAGACCGACCTCAACGCTTACTTTAAATATTATGATGACAAGAAAAAGGCAAAAATTGCCGCTGCCGCGGCAAAAGCCGCCGAAAGCGAACAGGCACAAAAACAAAGCCGTCAGTCTGCGGACAGTCATCAAAAGCAGTCAAACGGACAGCAACGCACCGACAGACCGCAAAAGCAGCCGCAACAGCAAAATCAAAACAAAAACGGCAATCAACAGCAATCGCAGCGTCAGCCGCAACAGCAAAACAATCAGCAAGGTCAAAAACAACAGCAGGTGCAAAAAAAGCGTTCGCGCGATGAAGTGCGCATAGTCGACACCCGCGGTACGGCAAGCGTAGATCTTTCAAAATACGACGACAAACTTTTAAACTATGAAACTACGCCCGACAGACAGGCAACAAGCGCAAAACAAAAGATAAAAAAGAAAAATACCGATCAGCAGAACGCAAAAAACGCACGTGATGCGGCAAAGCAAGGTAAACAACAAAACCGTCAGAACGGCAAACAGCAAAACCAGCAAGCTCAAAAACCCAAGCCCGTGCAATTGCACATTACTTTGCCCGATGAGATAAGCGTAGGTGAACTTGCATCTCGAATGAAAATAAACGCGGGCGAACTTATCAAGCGTTTGATGAAGATGGGGCTTATGCTGAGCGTAAACGAAAATGTCGATTACGATACCGCATATCTTATTTGCGACGAATTCGGTATAAAGGTCGAAAAAGAGATAGTTGTCACCATAGAGGATAAACTGTTTAACGAAGAACCCGACGCACCCGAAACTCTTAAACCGCGCGCTCCCGTTGTTTGCGTTATGGGTCACGTTGACCACGGCAAGACATCGCTGCTTGACGCAATACGCAACGCACACGTTACCGCGGGCGAAGCCGGCGGCATAACACAGCACATAGGCGCTTATCGCGTCAACATCGACGGCAGGCCCATAACGTTCCTTGATACCCCGGGTCACGAAGCGTTTACCGCTATGCGCGCCAGAGGTGCAAACGTCACCGATATCGCGGTGCTTGTTGTCGCGGCCGATGACGGCATAATGCCGCAGACGGTAGAAGCGATAAACCACGCAAAAGCGGCGGGCGTCACCGTGATAGTTGCGATAAACAAGATCGACAGACCCGGTGCGGATCCCGACAGAGTTATGACCGAGCTTACAAAATACGATCTTTTGCCCGAGGCATGGGGCGGCGACACGATATGCGTCAAAGTTTCGGCACTCAAAAAGCAGGGCATTGACGAATTGCTTGAGATGATATTGCTTTCGGCGGATATGCTCGAGTTAAAGGCAAACCCCGACCGCGAAGCAAAAGGAACTATAATCGAAGCCAAGCTCGACAAAGGCCGCGGCGCCGTTGCGACGGTATTGGTTCAAAACGGCACGCTTCACAACGGCGATATAGTCATCGCAGGTACCAGCGTCGGCAGAGTTCGCACAATGACCGATGACACGGGCCGCAAAGTGCAGGTCGCAGGTCCTTCGACTCCCGTCGAGATAATGGGCCTTGCCGAAGTTCCCGAAGCGGGCGATGTCTTTAACGCGGTTTCGGATGAAAAGATGGCACGCGAACTTGCCGAAAAACGCAGAGCGGAACAAAAGCAAAAACAGTTTGAAAACGGCTCGAGAGCAAGCCTCAGCGATCTTTTTGACCAAATAGGCAGCGGCGTGAAGACGCTTTCGATAATAGTCAAAGCAGATGTTCAGGGCAGTGCCGAAGCAGTCAAGAGCAGCCTTGAAAAGATAACCAACGAAGAGGTAAAGGTTTCGGTCATTCACACAGGTGTCGGTGCTATCAACGAGGGCGACGTTATGTTGGCCGCAGCATCCAACGCCATAATCATAGGCTTTAACATCCGTCCCGACAGGCAGGCGCTTGAGGCGGCGACAAGGTCAAAGGTCGATATACACACATATCGCGTTATTTACGAATGTATCGATGAAGTCACGGCGGCTATGAAGGGTATGCTTGCACCCAAGTTCAAAGAAGTCATTCTCGGCAGAGCTCAGGTGCGCCAGTGCATCAGAGTTCCCAATGTCGGCACTATCGCGGGCTGCTATATACTCGACGGCAAGATAGCGCGCAACTGCCAGATACGCGTCATACGCGACGGCGTGGTCATAACCGAAGACAAGATATCGTCTTTGCGCCGTTTTAAAGACGACGTGCGCGAAGTTCAGTCGGGCTATGAATGCGGCGTAGGTCTTGAAAAATATACCGACATCAAAGAAAACGACGAGTTTGAAGCCTTTATCATGGAGGAGATCGCAAGATAATGGCATTCAGACAGGATAAAGTAAACGAGCAGGTCACGAGAGAACTCACCTCGATATTGCGCACGGTAAAAGATCCGCGTGTCAGCGGCACTTTTATCAGCATATCGGCGGCAGAGGTCACGCGCGACCTCTCGCTTGCAAAAATATATTACAGCGTTTTGGGTGACGACAAAGGAGTTAAAGAGGGCTTGAACGCGGCAAACGGTTATATACGTCGCGAATTAGCTCACAGACTTAATATGCGTATAACGCCCAAACTTGTCTTTTTGCGCGATAACAGCGCCGAGCGCGCCATAAATATCGCCGAAATATTAAAGGAAGTTTTGCCCGATGAATCAACAGAGTGAGATCAATGACATAACTCTCGAACACTGCGCCGAAATATTAAGTGCAGGTGACGAATTTACGCTTTATTGCCACGCAAGTCCCGACGGTGATACTATAGGTTCGGCAACCGCTCTTGCCGTTGCTCTTAAAAAACTCGGCAAAAAGGCGCACATATTCATATGCGACAAATTGCCGCAAAAGCTTGAGTTTATAGGTGCGGGCGCATTTTTGACCGACACACCTTCGGGGCTGAATGTGACGGTGGATATCGCTTCGCGCAATATGCTGGGCGAATATAAAGACATTCTCCCCTCTCTGTTTGATCTTTCGATAGACCATCATGCGGTCAACACCATCGAATGCAAAAGACGTCTTTTGAGGGCAAATTATATCGCCTGCGGCGAGATAATTTATGAGCTGATAAAGCAACTCGGCATAGCGATAGATGCGGACATTGCCCTGCCGCTTTATGCCGCAATCTCGTCCGACAGCGGATGTTTTAAATATTCGGCTACGAGACCCGAAACACATATGGCGGCGGCCGAACTGTTGACTACGGGCATTGATTTTGCACTTATAAACCGCAGATTGTTTGAACAGAATACACTGACGCAGATCGAACTTGAAAAAGCCGCATACAACGCGCTTAAGTTTTATTTGGGCGGCAGGCTTGCGGTTGTCGAACTCGACCCCGAGGTGATAAACAGGCTCGGAGCGGCAGAAAGCGATATGGACAATCTCCACCAGATACCGCGCCGCATAAAAGGCGTCGAGGTTTCAGCGCTCGTCAGAGTTAAAGGCAACGAAAAAAAGATAAGCCTGCGCAGCAACGACTATTTTGATGTGGCGAAATTCGCTTCCCGAAATTTCGGCGGAGGCGGACATCTGCACGCCGCAGGTTGCAGAGTGCCTTTGGATGTAAAAGACGTCGGTGCGCTCTTGGCGCAAAAGCTTGAGGGACAGTTAAAATGACCGATCAAAGCGGACTGATAATAATCGACAAACAAAGCGGCATGACGTCTCAGGCGGTCGTAAACAGAGTCAAGCGCATTCTGGGTGTAAAAAAAGCCGGGCACGGCGGCACGCTCGACCCGATGGCTACCGGTGTTCTGCCGGTCATGGTCGGCTCGGCGGTAGGCGCAAGCGATTATATCATATCGCACGACAAGCATTATATGGCCGGCATACAATTCGGTTTTCAGACCGACACGCAGGACACCACGGGCAATGTTACGGCACGCTTTGACAATCCGGGCAGCGTCGACATGCGGATATTGCAAAATGCCTGCGAGCATTTTACAGGCGAAATAATGCAGACTCCTCCGATGTATTCCGCAATCAAAATAGGCGGCAAAAAACTGGTAGATCTTGCACGCGAAGGCATAGAGATAGAACGTCAAAGCAGATGCATAACCGTATATTCGATAACTCCGTCAAAAAAAGACGGCATGTTTTATATCGATGTCAAATGCAGCAAAGGAACATATATACGCACGCTTTGCCATGACATAGGCGCTTTTATCGGTTGCGGAGCGGTGATGAGCAGTCTTAGGCGTTTGTCTGCCGGCCGGTTTGATATCTCACAGGCGATAACGCTTGACAAACTCGAGTCGCTCGATGCCGACGGCATAAAAAAGGCGCTGATACCCACGTCACAACTGTTTGACGGATTTGACGTTATAACGCTTGATGCCGAAAGAGAAAAGCTGTTTCGCAACGGCGTACACCTGGGGTTTGCGCGCAACGGTTTGGGAGAACCTGTCGAAAATAAAAAATATGCCGTATATTCGCAAGGCGGAATGTTTTTTGCGATAGGCGAATGCGTAATGCATGACGGCGCACTGTCACTTAAAACAAAAAAATTTTTTGCGTGACATGCTTTGGCATAATAAGACAATATAAGTATGATAAAAGTATTTATGCGATTATCATACTTTTATTATTATGTCTTAAAGAGGTGCGGTATGCTTGAAAAGCTGTTTAAAAAGGCCGTTGCAAAAAGATCTGTGCTGTGCTGTCTTGCGATATCCGATATAGTTCCCAACCCCAACCAGCCGCGACGTGACTTTGACAAGGCGGCGCTTGACGCGCTTGCCGAAAGTATAAAAGCGGTGGGACTCTTGCAGCCGATAACCGTACGCAAGCGCGAAGATGTTCCGACACTTGAAATCAACGGCGTTGCAGTCAGCGCTCCGCCGTATGAAATAATCGCGGGTGAACGCAGGTGGCGCGCATGCAAGCATATAGGGCTGAGCGAGATACCGTGCCTTGTTTATGACGCCGCAGATGACGATACCGGCTTACTTGCACTTATAGAAAACCTGCAACGCAAAGATCTGGGTATATTTGAGCAATCCGAAGCAATTGCCGATATAATCACTCAAACGGGCATCACCCAAACCGAACTTGCAAGACAATTGACCGTAACGCCGTCATGCCTTGCAAACAAATTGCGCATATTAAAACTCTCGCCGACCGAGCGTGCCCAAATAACGGCGGCGGGGTTCGGCGAACGGCACGCACGTGCGTTTTTGCGTATATCAGACGAAAAAGAAAGACTGCGCCTGATACGCCGTGCCGCCGACAAGCATTTGTCGGCGGCGCAAACCGAACATATGATAGATGAATTTCTGCAGCCGCGCACATCCGAGACTAAAAAAGTTCAACGGCGTATAGGGATTATCAGCGATATCAAATTTTTTTACAACACCATCGACCGTGCGATAGTCACGCTGGGTGAATCGGGCATAAAAGCGAGTTATTCAAAGACAGAACTCGGCGGTGAGACCGAGATAACAATTCGCATAAAGGCACCGCAGGGCAAGCCGCCCGCGCCTTCGGCTTTGACAAAAAGCATATAAAAGCAAGATCGCAACAAAAAACAGCCGCAATGCGGCTGTTTTGTTTATTTAAAATTTTGTTATTAAGGCAAAAGCGACGACAGGCCTTGGATGTAGCGCTTCATTGAGGTATAGTCGGCAATGGTTATTTTGTCTCTCATAGATACGTGTGCCGCTTTTTCATAAGCACCCTCAATGCTAACTATATTAATCAAGATTCGTTTTACTATCGTGGCATCGTTAA
>CAYOCM010000019.1:0-16817 GCA_964402515.1 uncultured Ruminococcus sp.
ATCTGTATAAATCTGCGATAGCAGTCCCAGGCCCATCTCGGATTGCCGCTCTTTGTCGAAATCGTGTTAACGACATCTTCGTTAAGGCCGAGGTTGAGTATAGTATCCATCATGCCGGGCATAGATGCTCTTGCGCCCGATCTGACCGAAACAAGCAAAGGGTTTTGTCTGTCGCCGAACTTTTTGCCGGTAACGGCCTCCATCTTTTTAATGTATTCGAGCACTTCGGCTCTGATCTCCGAGTTAATGTTTCTGCCGTCACTGTAATATTGAGTGCAGGCCTCGGTGGAAATGGTAAATCCTTGCGGAACGGGCAGGCCCAGATTGGTCATTTCTGCAAGATTAGCGCCTTTGCCGCCAAGCAGCTCACGCATATTTGCATTGCCTTCGGTAAACAGATAACAGTACTTTTTTGACATACGCGGTTGTTTCCTCCGTTTTTGGATATTTATGTACCCATTATACCACATATTTGCGATTTGGCAAGTATTTTTTTGGCAATATGTGCAAAAAAGCGTGCTTTGCTTGACAAATCCTGTTTTGCGGTATAAAATAAAATGCTTTATTATAAGGCGGAGGTTGCGTTATTTATGTTATTCGGCTCATCGACACAAAAAATCGAATATATCATCGCGGGGCTCGGCAACCCCGGTTTGCAATATGCCGCCACTCGTCACAACGTCGGATTTGCCGCCGTAGACAGCCTTGCCGTGCATTACGGCGCAAAAGTTGACAGACTGAAGCACAAGGCGCTCACCGGCAGATGCGACATAAACGGCAGGGGAGTATTGCTTTTAAAGCCTCAGACTTTTATGAATCTGTCGGGCGAAGCGGTTGCCGACGCCGCAAAGTTCTATAAGGTATCGTCGCAGAATATAATTGTAATATTTGACGATTGCAGCCTGCCGGTCGGCTCTCACAGGATGCGTCTTAAGGGCAGTGCCGGCGGACACAACGGTATAAAAAGCATTATAACGTGCCTCGGCACCGATGTTTTTGCGCGCTTTAAAATAGGCATAGGCGAAAAAGCTCATCCCGATATGGACCTTGCCGATCACGTTCTCGGCAATATTCCGTGCGATGAAAAAGATATAATAGCCAAAGGTTTTGACGATCTGCCGCCCGCAATAGAACTTTTGTTGTCGGGCGACGCGCAAAAAGCAATGAGCAGGTATAATAAATGAAACCGATATACGATTATTTCAGGCGCGACAGTGAATACGCGGCGCTTTTGCAAGGTATTAAAGAGGGCGTTGTTCCCGCTGCCGTAACAGGCCTTTGCGATACCGCACGCCCGTTTTTTGCCGGAGCGTTTACAGAAGACACAAACAAGGTCACGCTTATAATAGTGCCCGATGAACGCGAATGCGAAAAAACGGCCGTATCGCTTGCCGCACTCGGACTTGACACGGTAATATATCCCGCGCGCGATTACGTTTTTGACAATATAGGCACTTATTCAAAAGAATTCGAACAGCAGCGCATTGCCGCACTTTATTCTGTTCTCGGTCATTCGTGCGATGCGGTGATATCAACACCCGATGCGCTTGCGCAATATACCATACCGTCAAAACTGCTCAAAGAACGCAGTTTTACGCTTTCGCGCGGTGAGAGGGCATCGCTTGCCGATATCAAGCACAAACTTGTGGAATGCGGATATTCGCAGTGCGAACTTGTAGAGGGCGCGGGCCAATTTGCGGTCAGGGGCGGCATACTTGATATTTTTACTCCGCAAAATACTTATCCTTACCGCATAGACTTTTTCGGCGACGAAATAGACTTGATAGGCGAATTTGATATCGAAACTCAAAGACGAACCGAAAATCATCGCTCGGTTACCGTCTTACCGTGCCGCGAAGTTATAGTCGATACCGCGGCATCCGAACGCATCGCAAGTGAGATAAAACACCTGCTTGCATCTCCCAAGACCGACGACAAACACAAAGAAACGTTAAGGCGTGAACTTTCTGATGTTGAGGCGGGCATTCAAATCTCGTTTGCCGACAGATTTTTTTCGCTTGTTTACGACAAAAACGAATGTATGCTCGATTATCTCGGCAAGGGCATTGCTTGCATTATATTTGATTCTCAAAAAGTAAAAGAACGCAAAAAAGCATTTGATTGGACTTACGGCGAAAATATCGAATCGCTTGTCAAAAGCGGTTGCTGCACCTATAAAACGCCCGTTTCGGCAGTTTTGGGCGATGAGTTTTATCAAAGATTGCCCCAAACGACCGTTGTTTGCGATGTGTTTTCGTCTTCGGGCAAAATATTGCCTTATAAAGCACGCTATACTTTACTTGCCGAAACACAAAGCGGTTTCGGCGGTAAGCAAGAAATTATGCTCGACGAACTGAAGGACATCGCCGTCAAAGACCGTGCGGTGCTTTTGCTTTGCCGCACAAAGCGCTCGGCCGAAATAATGTTTGAGATGCTGTCCGAACACGGTTTTACCGTTTCCATGCTTGCGGGCGCAGTTGAAAAAGGCTGTGTTACCATAGGATATTCCGATGTGGGTATGACTATGCTCGGCGGATTTGCTTTGCCGAAAACGGGGCTTACCGTGCTTGCGGACCGTGACGCGGTTTCGCAAAGCGCATCAAGGCGCCGCCGCAGCAGGGCGGGGGATTTTCACAAGGGCGAGCGTATCGCATCTTATGCCGATCTTTCGGTAGGCGATATCGTCGTGCATGTAAATCACGGCATAGGCAGATACGAGGGCATAAAAACGTTGGTGACCGAGGGCGTTACCCGCGATTACATCAAAATAGTATACGCGGACAACGGCGTGCTTTATGTTCCCTGCAATCAGCTCGACATGGTCAGCAAATATGTTTGCGGCGGAGATAATGTCAAACTGTCAAAAATGGGTTCATCCGATTGGCAAAAGGCAAAAGCAAAAGCAAAATCTGCCGCGCAGGATATCGCAAAAGAACTTATCAGGCTTTATGCCGAACGTCAGCAAAAAGAGGGATTCGCGTTTCCTCCCGATGATGAAATGCAAGACGAATTTGAGGCGGGCTTTGAATACGCCGATACCGAATGTCAAATGCGTGCTGCCGCCGAGATAAAGAGCGATATGCAGATGTCACGTCCCATGGACAGACTTTTGTGCGGAGATGTCGGCTTCGGCAAGACCGAGGTTTCGTTACGTGCGGCATTTAAATGCGTTTTTTCGGGCAAGCAGTGCGCCATACTCGTTCCCACCACTATTTTGGCGTTGCAACATTATCAGACGCTTATTTCGAGGTTCAGAGGATATCCGGTTACCATAGCGATGCTTTCGCGATTTGTCACAAAAGCCGAACAGACGCGCATAGTAAACGACCTTGCGCGCGGTGCCGTGGATATAGTCGTCGGTACGCACAGGCTTTTGCAAAAAGATATTAAATTTGACGATCTCGGACTCTTGATAGTCGACGAAGAACAGCGTTTCGGCGTCAAACACAAAGAGAGCATAAAGATGCTTGCGCAAAATACCGACGTGCTTACGCTTACCGCAACCCCCATACCTCGCACTTTAAATATGGCTCTGTCGGGCATACGCGATATGTCGGTGCTCGAAGAAGCGCCCACCGATCGAATGCCCGTTCAAAGTTATGTGCTCGAGCACGACGATGCGGTTATCGACGAAGCTATACGCCGCGAACTCAGACGCGGCGGACAGGTGTTTTATCTGCATAACAATGTAGACAGCATTTACGGCAAGGCGGCGGCGATAGCGCAGAGGTTTCCCGAAAGCAACATTGCCGTCGGACACGGCAAGATGGATAAAGAAGAATTATCCGATGTCTGGTCGGGTATGGTGAGCGGCGAGATAGATATACTCGTATGCACCACCATCATCGAAACGGGTGTCAATGTGCCGAACGCAAATACGCTTATAATCGAAGATGCCGACCGCATGGGGCTCTCGCAGCTGCATCAGATACGCGGCAGAGTGGGGCGCTCGTCGCGCAAGGCGTATGCGTATTTCACTTACCGTCCCGAAAAGATACTCAGCGAGATAGCCACCAAACGCCTTGAAGCGATACGCGAGTTTACCGAGTTCGGCTCGGGCTTTAAGATCGCTATGCGTGACCTTGAGCTGCGGGGCGCCGGCAACCTTTTGGGCGCCGAACAAAGCGGTCATATGGAGGCGATAGGCTATGACCTGTATATCAAGATACTTGAAGATACGGTCAACGAGCTCAAAGGCAAACCCGCAAAGCAAGAGCAGACCTGCACGGTAGATATTTATGTTGACAGTTATATAGGCGACGATTATATCGATTCGTCAAAACTGCGCATGGACGTTTATCGCAAGATTGCGCATATACGCAATATCGCCGAATACAACGATCTTTATGACGAACTTTCCGACAGATTCGGCGATCCGCCGAAATCCGCGCAAAACCTGATGAAAGTTTCGCTTATACGCAACGCGGCGTCAAACTGCGGCTTTAAACTTATCGAACAGCGCGAAGGACTGCTGCTTTTAAAAAACGACCTGCTCGATATGGCAGCCGCATCTGCCGTCGCCGCGGCCAACGGCATGCGCGGGCGCATACTCATCAACGCCGGCAGTGCGCCTTATATCGCATACCGATTGCAAAAAGATACCGATATAACCGCAGTGCTGTCCGAAATACTTAAAATATATGCCCAAAATCGCAAAAATTAATGTGCATTTAAGCAAAAGTATGTTATAATATAAAAAACGTGCCTGTCGGCATCGGAGGATAATATGAATTTAACAAAAAAAATTATTGCCGTTTTGCTGTGCGCCGCCACGCTGCTTGCGTTCGCGTCGTGCTCGTCGGCAAACAGAACGCCCGTGCTTTCATATGAAGGGCAAAGCATAACGTCCGACTATTATTCATTGATACTTTCGTATCAAAAGGGCTATTATATGCAGCTTTTCAGTTATTATTACGGCATAGATCTTTCTGCGTCGCCCGAGCAGTGGGATGCCGAATTCAGTGAAGGTGTCACGCTTGCCGAACAACTTACGTCGGATATCAACGATTACTGCCGCATAGTGCTTATCTGCAATTATCTTGCCGATAAATACAACATCGAGCTTACGTCTCAAGACACGCTTGACGAGATTGACGATACGGTATCGAGTTATGTTGCCAACTACGGCGGCGAAGATATGTTTGCCGTCGAGCTTGCAAAAATCGGAGCCGATAAAGCAACGTTTATAAAGTTTTTAAACGATTCTTATCGCGTTTCGTTGGTACAAGAGCATCTTTACGGCGAAAACGGCATTCAAAAAGTTCCTGCCGCCGATGTTGAAGAATATTTCTTAAAAAACTATAAAAAAGTCGACAGTATGTCATTCAGTTTCTACACCGTCACCGATGCCGAAGAAGGCACCTATGACACATATATTGCCGATTTTACCGAAAACGAGATAACCGCATATTTTTATGAAAATTATATAAAGTGCAATTATCTTTATTACGAAAAAGGCAAAGAAGAATCCGATGCCGATTTTAAATCGCGCACCGACGACGTGCTTGCGTCACTGGCCGACGGCACAAAGACTTTTGCCGACCTTAAAGGTTCGGCAGACGGCGCAAATGCCGATTGGACAGTCGCTTCGTCAAAACTCGGCACCGACGTTTTTGACAAATCAAAAAACACCGAGATCGGCGAATGGATAAGCGTAACCGACGACGACGGCGTGCATATCCTGTGCAGAGTCGAACTTGCCGCGTCGGATCTCGGTGACGATGTCAAGACCGCGTGCAAGACCGCAATGAGCAAAAACGTCGTCAGAGAATACGCAAACAAATATTTTGAAGATGTCAAATCCGGCAATGTCGAATACGGCAAAGAACTCGATACCGATTTTTATACCGCGTTTGTTGCCGATACCATCTTTACCGAAGACGATATGTCAGAGGATATTATGCAGGCATACAACGCCGCAAACGAGGGTGAATATTTTATGGTCGAGACCTCTGACGGCATATTTGTGCTTTATAAAGACACCATCACCGCCGCCGACGCCAAGACCGAATATACCGACAGTTATTACGGCACAAAATCCACCTATTATGCCGATATCGAAGATTCTTTGATAAGCGACGCTTTTTATGAATATATGGAGTCGTTCTTTGATTCTATTGTCGAAAATAAAGAAGAACTCGATAAATACGATATTCGCACGGTAGTCGAATTTTACGACTGATATCAACAAAAAAACGGTTGCGCGGCAACCGTTTTTTATTTTACCCTAAACACATAAACAAAAACGTACGCCTAACAGTATATTAGGCGTACGTTTATGGTGTCATAATAGCAGACAAAAAACATTTTGTCAATAGTTTTTATAACAAAAAATTAACTTTTTTAACAAATAGGCCTTTATTGATACTTGTTATCGTTTAATTGCGATGTTTTGCCGCCTAATAGTCTGTTAGGCGTACACATTTCAATTAAATGTTATGGAGGAAACAAACTTGAAAACAAGTATCAAGACCAAAAAAGGTTTTACGGTAGTCGAACTTGTTATAGTCATTGCGGTTATAGCGATTCTTGCCGCGGTGCTTATACCGACATTTGTAAACCTTGTTAACAAAGCAAACGTCAGCGCCGACGTTCAGTTGGTGCGCAACCTTAACACCGCGCTTGCTTTGGATAAGACCGAAAACGGCAAGCACGACACCATGCACGACGCGGTTCATGCATTGGATGATTACGGATTTGACGTAACCAAACTTTATAAGACTATATCCGAGGGCAACACCCTGCTTTGGGACAGCGTCAACGACGTATTCTGCCTTTATGACGGCAAAAATGTCGGATATTATCCCGAGGTCGAGACAGAAACAAGCGCAGAAGACAAATATAAGTTTTTTGCTATCTATGACAACGTTCCCGAAGAACAGAATTTCTCTATCTATTATACCGGCGATAAAACAGATGCTAACGTTTTAGTCGGCTTTGACGCGGGACACACTCAGAGCAACGTAACTTACAGCGGCGAAAAAACAGATGTCATCGTTCGTATGTTCGGCGGCGAACTCACCGTTTCAAACGGCAAAGTTACCGTTTACGGATTTGTGGGCGCTGTTGAAGGCAAAGACAAAATCACCGCCGGTAAAGGTGTTGTATTCCACAAAGATATTTCCGCTGATGGCATTGAAAGCAGCGAAAACGGCTCGTTCGGCGATAACCACCTCTTCGGTGAAGACGGAAACGAATTGTTCTGCCTTGTTGAAAAATGCGGCGAGCCTAACGGCAACCATGTTTGCGTATATAACGGCAAATATACAGTCAGCGATATAGATGGCAAAGAAGGTTATAAACTCGTAACGCTTTTGTGCGATATATGCGACAAACCTATGGGAACTATTAAAATTCAGGGTGAGGTTGTAGAAACTCCCGTTGAAGGCTGCGAGCACGAATGGACAGATAAAGGTGAAATAAATGCTACCTGCACCACTCCCGGCATGAAAGTGCAAGTGTGCACAAAATGCAGTGGCATCAATTCTTATCAAGTTCAACCCGCGCTCGGCCACGATTGGCAAGAGCACGAAGGCAAGGATGCAACTTGCGGAGAAGACGGCTATACCGCTTATAAGACATGCAAACGCAAAGGCTGCCAATATTGCACCGATGAAACAAACAAAGGCTTTGGCTATGAGGTAATAGAGGCAACCGGCAAGCACGCTTGGCAAGAAACGAGCAGAACAGACGCTACGTGCGAGGCTGTGGGCAAAGTAGAATCTAAATGTTCTGTTTGCCAACAAACTATGTCTGAAACCCTCGACCTTGTCGACCACACATGGCAAGAAATAGCCGAGGTGCCCGCAACATGCACTACCGCCGGTTATACCGCATATAAAAAATGTTCGGTTTGCGAAAGGACCGAGGGTGGAAAAATTATTGAAGCCCATCACACGATGACAGTGAGCGTGCAGGCAAGACCTGCAACTTGTTTGGAAGCAGGATATACGGCTCATACAAAGTGCGCAAACTGCGACCATACCGAGGGAAAAGACTCGATAGATAGGCTAGTCCATAAATACGAATATGTTCTTAAAGGCGACGGATGTGTACACGAGGCTTGCAACAACGGTTGCGGGCATGACATTAAACTTGTTCAAAAAGATGGCAACGATAACGTATTCACATTAACCGTTAAATTGAACAACTATATCACGCAAAGCAACGAGGCACATTCGACCATGCACAGCGTGTTTGAAGATGTTGTTGCTAAAGGCGGATATAGCGGTATACCTGCGGTTATAGAGGCTATAAAAGATGCAGAATTGCAAGATACGCTCGCAGAGTGCGAATATGGTTTCAAAATTCTTTGGGATCAGAGAATAGACAAATTTGTTGTCGTTACAATGGCAAGACAAGAAAATAAAGGTGGGCAGGTAAAAGTTCAGTATACGCCCGGAGAAGACGGCGGAACATTGTATGCAACGCATAAAGCATATGTGTTCTGGGATACATTTGATGACGCGAATGATGACGAACTTTTTGGCTATGATTGTGCGACAAGGCAAGATACCTCCATTTATTGGGCTAATACGAAATTGCCTGGCATATTTACAAACACAGTAGATTACTATTCCTTAGGGCTGCGAGTGGGCTTTGACATTGGCTTGGCAAAAGAGACCGTAATTAAAAATAATATTAAATTATCAATTGATGATGGCGAAAAACGAATATACAATATTGATAATGCGCAAACGACTATTAGTGTAGGCGGTCATGGAACTGTTGTGCATTATGGCAAGGTAACTAAAATTGATGTTGCATGTACGGAAGCATTAAATTATTATGAATATGGTTGCATAACTGATAAAGTTGTTGCAGACGATTTTAATGTTCAATATGGTGGCGTGGTTCCGAATAAATTCAAATTCTACGCCGAAAAAGGTTCGTCGTTGAGTGATGCCGTTATCGGTACGATAAAACAGCTTATCGGCGCGAACAATTTTATAGATAACCGTAATTAAAAGCGACTGTTAAAATTGCAGGCGCAAAGCCGATTTAAATCGAATTCTTTACGGTCTTGATACCATAGCAAAAGGTCGGGCATTTGCCCGACCTTTGTTATATATATTGCTTTAATATCTCACGGTTGTGACGGACGTTGCCGAGGGGTTATAGAATTTGCATATTTTTATCATTCTGTTTGTTGCGTCAAACAGATAAACGCATTTTGCGTTGCCGTCGTCGATCTCGGCAAAATATGCGTCGGGGGACAAGGGTGAGGATAAACCGTCGTATATCAACGCCGCGGGATAAACCGATGCCAGTCTTTCTCTTTCGTTTGCGTCAAGCGGCGATATGCGCGTGCAGTCTTTTATTTTAAACGTCAGTATCTCGCGCCTTGACTTGCCGCCGTATATTCGGCTGAATGTGACGGTGCCCGAAACACATGCGTATTCGTTTGTTATTTGAGTGCGTTTCCATGTGGTCAATATCAGTGCAAGTAACGTAAGCGGCATCACGGCTATCACAGGCACCAATCCCGGCAAAAACGTTATGATAACAAACACAAACGCCAATGCGTAAATAACATACAAAGCCGCAAGAATGTGTTTTTTTGTTTTAAGCTTTTTGTCGTTTTTGCGTTCGACGCTGTATTCATACGGCTGATTTGCGCTGAAAGTTCCGTTCATTTTTATTATCTCCGTTTATAGATATCTATATGATATTCTATGTCGTCTCTGCCGTCGGTTTGGACGTCGGTGCGTTTTGTTTCGCCTTTTTGCGCAAGATACCATTCGCTTGATTCGTCAAGGTCTTTAAACCAAACGTCTTTGTCAAACGAATGCTCTATCTTTGTAACTATGCATTCGTCGCAGTATTGCAGCATCTGTCTGTAAACGCTTGCACCGCCGATAACAAACACATCGTCGGTGTCGGTATCACATACCATTTCAAGCGCTTGTTCTATCGAATGCGCGACTGCGCCACCCTCGACTTTATAATCGGGGTCGGGATTTAAAACTATGTTTTTGCGGTTTTTAAGTGCTCTGCCGCCCGGAAACGTCGATACCGTGTTTGAACCGCATATAACGGTTTTGCCTACGGTGAGAGATTTAAAGTTTAAAAGATCGGCTTTGATACGTATCAGCAGGTCGCCTTTGTATCCTATGCCCCATTCTTTGTCAACTGCAACTATTATCTTCATTTATCGCACCGCCTTATATCGCAACGGGAAATCTGCCTATTTTTTCGCCGTGCTTATAGTCGGTTACAGTAAAGCTGTCGGGCGTAAAATCGTAAAAATCGGTTATATCGGGGTCGAGCGTTACGGTTGGTGCGTCAAAACTTTCGCGTTCTATAAGTTCTTTGACTATGGGAATATGCCTGTCGTATATATGCGCGTCGGCTATAACATGCACAAATTCGCCCGGTTTTAATCCCGAGACCTGAGCAAACATCATCACGAGCGCCGCATATTGAGCCACGTTCCAGGCGTTTGCGGCAAGCATATCCTGTGAGCGCTGATTGAGTATCGCGCACAGCCTGTCACCCACGACATTAAACGTCATGCTGTATGCGCAGGGATAAAGAGCCATCTCGTGCAGGTCGGCGAAATTATATATATTTGTCATTATACGCCTTGAGCAGGGGTTGTGTTTGAGGTCGTAAAGCACCCTGTCCACCATATCGAATTCGCCCTCTTTGTATTTGTGCTTAACGCCCATCTGATAGCCGTAGGCTTTGCCTATGCTGCCGTTTTCGTCGGCCCAAGAATCCCATATGTGACTGCCGAGGTCGTGAATGTTGTTTGACTTTTTTTGCCATATCCACAGTATCTCGTCCACTGCCGCGCGCAGCGAGATGGGGCGGATAGTCAAAAGCGGAAATTCTTTTGACAGGTCATAGCGGTTTACCACGCCGAATTTTTTTATTGTATACGCGGGTGCGCCGTCCTCCCAGTGAGGTCTGACACTTTCGCCGTCGACTTTAATGCCGTTGTCTATAATATCGCGGCAGGTGTTGATAAATGCTCTGTCTGCGCTGCTCATATAAAAATGCTCCTTTTGTATAATTTTACAATTATAATGATATCATAAACTCAAAAAATGTCAATAAAAATTGTTGCTTTTTGTCTTTGACGGTTATATAATGAGTAAAGTATATTTTAAGAGGTGCGATGTGGCTGCCAAAGCAAAAAAAGTCACTCTGATGACAGAGGGCAATATAGCAAAACAGTTATTTATATTTTCGTTGCCGCTTTTGGCGGGCAACCTGTTTCAACAGCTGTATAATACCGTTGATACATATGTAGTGGGCAATTATGTAAGTCACGAGGCGTTTGCCGCCGTCGGTTCGATAGGACCGATAATCAACACGTTGGTCGGCTTTTTTTCGGGACTTGCGACCGGTGCGGGCGTTGTGGTTTCGCAGTATTACGGCGCCGGCAATAAAGAAAAAGTGCGTTCGACCGTTAACACCGCAATGTTGCTTACGGCGGCGATGTCGGTGCTGTTTACGATATTGGGCGTAGTGCTGAGCCCTTATGCACTTGAACTTATGAACACAAACGCCGACACGTTTGACCTTGCAAACCAATATCTTACGATATATTTCGCGGGTGTTTCGGGATTGATGTTTTATAACATGGGCGCCGGAATACTCAGAGCGATAGGCGACTCTACAAAACCGTTTATATTGCTTGTAATATCGGCGGTCATAAATACCGTGCTCGACCTTGTGTTTGTGCTTGTTTTCGGCATGGGCGTCGACGGCGTCGCATATGCTACCATAATAGCGCAGTTTGTTTCGGCGATAATCGTCATAGTCATGCTGCTGACAACAAAAGAATGCTATGGCATAAAAATATGCAAAAACATGTTTGACATGCACGTGTTTAAAAACATATTAAAGGTCGGCCTGCCCGCGGCACTGCAGATGGCGATCACATCGTTTTCCAATATATTCGTCCAGTCTTATATCAACGCATTCGATACTCACGTTATGGCAGGCTGGACCGCTTATAACAAGATAGATATGTTTGCCATGCTGCCTATGACCAGTCTTTCGTTGGCCGCAACGACGTTTGTGGGGCAAAACCTGGGCGCCGGCAATGTCGAGCGGGCAAAAAAAGGCACAAAGACTGCTTTGGCTATGGCTATGTCGCTTACAGTCGCTTGCATTATTCCCATAATGCTGTTTGCCGGTCCGCTGATAATGTTTTTTGATCCCACGCCCGATATGCTGCCTTACGGCAGACATATATTGCTTTTGCTTTCGCCGTTTTATCTGCTTTGCTGCTTTAATCAGATATATGCGGGTTCTCTGCGCGGAGCGGGCGATTCAAAGGCACCTATGTTTATAATGCTCGGTTCGTTTGTCGTATTCAGACAAATATACCTTGCGATATGCAGCGCTGTTACCGCTACGGCCGCCGAAATGACCGCGCTTACCGCAACGGTGCTCAGTTACCCTGCAGGCTGGCTTGTCTGCAGTGTGATAATGTTCTTTTATTATCATTACAGTAAGTGGGAGAAAAACAGCATAGTTAAGGCAAAAATCACACAAAAAGCCTAATTTTTAACGTTTTTTGACAAAATCGTGTCAATACAAAAATGTTGTTTGTTGCTATTGACATATCATTTTTGATGTGCTATACTTTAGATGTAATATATCTAAAGTATCAGAAAGGTTTACCGTTATGAGTGCAGAAAACAAAAAAGTTGTTCCCGAAACCAACAAACCTCAAAAATATGTCAACAATATCGTTGCCTGGGCAAGCATTGTTGCGGCGCTCGGTATTGCATTCGGTATTGCCGCCCTTGTAATCAAATAACATAACCCGACAGCAAAAAGATAAAGACCGCTTTCGCGGTCTTTGATTTTATGTTCGGCCCTAAAAACCTATTGACAAAATCGCAATAGGTGATATAATTTTTAAAAACAAGCGTTTTAAAACGCGCGCAACTAAGGAGAACGACACATGCCGCCCAAACCTAAATTTTTAAAAAGCGAAATAGTTAACGCCGCTCTGGATATAGTATCCAAAGACGGCATCGAAGCCTTGTCGGCGCGCGAACTCGGCAGAGCGCTCGGCAGTTCGTCAAGGCCGGTATTTACGGTATTTGACAGTATGGAGCAGGTGCAATCGGAGGTCGTCAAAGCGGCAATGCAACGGTTTGAGTCGTATGCTGAACGCGCTCCGCATGATATGCCGCTGTTTAAAAGCGCGGGTATGCAGATGCTGATGTTTGCCCGCGAAGAGCCCAAACTTTACAGGCTGTTGTTTATGCGCGAAAATAAAAATGCCACGACATTTGACGATGTTTTCGGCATATTGGGCGATACGGCGCGGCAGTGCATAGACAACATATGTCAATATTATGCGCTGTGCGAGTCGGATGCAAAATTTTTGTTTGAAAACGTCTGGATATATACTTTCGGCATAGGAGCACTATGCGCAACGGGTGCGTGCAGATTTTCGCCGCCCGAACTCAGCGAGATGCTTACCACGCAATTCAGTGCCGTGATGAGTTTTTTGAACAAACAAAAAGACAAATAAACAAAGGAAGACCGGTATGAATAAAAAAGCAAAAACTTATTTAGGCTTGTCGCTTTGCTGTCTGTTGCTGTTTTTTGCGCTTATAGCGGCACTTAAACTTATAGATGTCGCCGTGGCTGAGCCCGTAGAGTGCGAGATAGGGCTTTCGCATATAAACATCGCATTTAAAAACGCGGCGGGAACAAACCTTGACCTGTGGCATGTAACCGAATATCTGGGTTTTATCGCTGTTGCATGTGCGTTGTTTTTTGCCGTCTTCGGAGCATGTCAGCTTATAAAACGCAGATCGTTTAAAAAAGTCGATAAAGACATATATCTGCTCGCTTTGGTGTATATCGCGGTGATGGCGATATATTTGTTTTTTGAAAAATGCGTCATAAATTACCGTCCGATCTTTTTGATACGGGATACGTCGGAACCGTCGTTTCCGTCGTCGCACACGATGCTTGTCATGTGCATAATGATGACGGCGGCGCATCAGGCATACAGACGCATTAAAAACCGCCCTCTCGCATATACGGCGGCAATAATATGCGCAGCTTATACAGTTTTTACGGTAGTTGGCAGACTGTTTTCGGGCGTGCATTGGTTCACCGACATAATAGGCGGCATATTGATATCTCTTGCGATATTCTTTGCGTACCTCGCTTCATACAATGCGCTTAAAGCTTAAATATAACATATCAAGTATAAATATCGGCAGTGCGTTTGACGACGCACTGCCGATTTGCATATTTGCGGTTTTATTGCTTTTTTGGCGGTATCACCGGCAGATAGAGGTAGCTGTCATACCTGCCGCCGGCATAAATGCGGTGTCTGCCCTTGTTATGGTCTTTCGGCATTTCCGCAGTGTCCACCTTGGAACCGGCAAACATTTCTTCGCCGCCAATGGTGTACATTTCGCATCTTCCGTCCGGCATATAGGTAAATCCCTCTTTCGGCAAATTGATTTTTGCCATTTTCAGTTTGAACGGTCCCACCCACATCTTCTTCGTCTTGTAGGGCAAAACCGTAACACGAAGAATATCTCCCTTTTTGAATTTCAGTCCCATAGGCCAAATGAGAATGTCTACCGGGACGATTTCTCCTGCGTGAAGTTTTTGCTCCTGTGCCATAGACTGACGGGGATTTTCTTCCGTGCTTTTCGTCTCATCCAACGCTCTGAGGGATGCACGAATATAACCCTTTGCAGACATATCCATGCCCGGCCCGAGGGTGAATTTGTAAGGCAGACCGTTTTTGCGGCGTTTTTCCACCGTAACATGCAGATCCATATCGTCATGGTCAAGAGCCTCTACCCAAAGCCGCAGTTTCATATAGCCGAGGATTTCCGTATCTTCTGCCATTTTCATATCAAAGCGAATGCCGCTTTTCTTGCGGTCGGAATCGTATTCCGTGTAATTTTCGGCGGTAACCGCATTTTTGTTAAGGCTGTTCTTGGCGGTATCGAGGTACAGCCTTTGATACTGTGTCCGTGGAATGGGGAAATCCTCCTCCACACGGTCAACAATATCTTTGCCGCCGGGATTGAGAACGCTGACACGCACCCTCGGCGTTTGCTCCCAGCCGTTATCTTCGCCCTTTAAGTAGCGGTCAAAGAACTTTCGCAGTTCCTCGGTGTGAGCAGGGTTATAATAATCGTCCCACTCGCCGGTATTGTGAATACGCAGCCATTTCTCCTTAGAGGAAATGCGGCGATAGCCTTCCAATGTGCCGTAGGTGTGGATAGGATTCGTGTAGCTTGCAACAATGTAGGCAGGAATGTCGATATTCTCCAAATCAGCCTCTTTGTCCTCCCACCAGGCGTTCATGGTAGGGTGCTCGCACATCTCGGTGATCACATCCTCAATGCCGCCGTTTCCCGTAGAAGCAAAGGAGTCGGACAGCATTTTGACAAATTCCGGCATCTGCACACCGCCGCGGGTGGCAACCTCACGCCCACAATCTGAAAGTCCTTCCCACGGGGCGATTGCCGCCAGATGTTCGGGACGCTGTGCGGCAGTAAACCATTGGGAAATGGCAAGCCACGAATTGCCGCTCATGCCGATTTTGCCGTTGCTCCACGGCTGCCGAGCCGCCCATTCGATGATGTCCGCACCGTCTCTGCCATAGTCGCTGCCAAAGAACAGAATGATGCCCTCGGAATTGTACGCACCACGAACATCGGGGTTAATAATGGCGTAGCCATGGTTGCACCAGTAGGCAGGATCGGGACCCTCAAATTTCTGCAAGCCGGAAGTAGCCTCCATGGGAATACCGGCATGGTTCGGGGTATCGTCCAGCCATTGAGAGCCGATCTCTTTTCCGTAGGGACTCATTGCCATGATCGCCGGATGGGGCAAATCATCATTGGGACGGAAAATGTCTGTATAGATGGTCACACCGTCACGCAATTTGACAGGCACGTCACGCTCCAAAATAATGTCACAAGGCAGGGACATATAGCCTTTCAGACGGATAGAGCCTTTCTTGAGCAACACTTTTTCGGGTTTGTAACCTGTGTATCTGGCGCATGGAGAATCTACCGGCAACGCTCCTCGCACTTTGACGGTCATTTCGTTGCCGTTTTTGTCGCGCAATACCGTATATCTTTTTTGGGGCATTTTAAAACTCCTTTGCAAAATATTTTACGATACTATTGTAGCATATCGAGATTTGTGATACAATAGTTTGAAAACAAGTGCTACAAAGAGCATAAAACTTGTAGCGAAACAAGGAGTGCTTTATGAAACGAATCGGAAAGCTTTGGCTTGATTTATGGCTATACCTGATGCTCATGGTCAGTGGCATCATCATTGGTATGATCGTTTGTAATTGGTATATATGGGGATTACAGCAAAAACTGTTTGCAGCAGCAACGGCACTCTTGCCGCTTCATGTTTTGGAAGAATGGCATTTTCCCGGCGGTTTTCATACCATGTATAACCTCATGGCAAAATCCAACTACCCCGACCGCTATCCCATGAACCGCATGAGCGATATGTGGACAAACCTTATCGGTGTGATCTTCGGCTGCGTGGTATTGTTGGTTGGCGTAACACCCTTTTTCTGCGTGATGCAACTGTTTTTGTGCTGTGCCGAGGTATTCGGCCATTTCTCCGGCGGCATTTTCCTCTATCGGCAATTTCACAGCAAAGGCAAACGCACACTTTACAGCCCCGGAATGGCGACGACAATTTTAGGCTACATCCCCATTGCGGTAGGTATTGTCATTTCGTTCTTTACCCAAAATGCGCCTACGGTCACAGAATTTGTCCTCGCCATCGTTTGCGGCATGGTGCTTGGCGGCATTTCTCTGAATCTCCCCGAAAAG
>CAYOCM010000020.1:0-16713 GCA_964402515.1 uncultured Ruminococcus sp.
TGCCGGGCGCTTCGTCACGCAGGGCAAACAGACCCATCTCTTTGCCGAGTTTGCGATGGTCACGGCGTTTGGCTTCTTCGATCTGTTCGATATAAGCGGTCAGCTCTTCTTTTGAAGCGAATGCGGTGCCGTAAATGCGTTGCAGCATCTTGTTTTTTTCGCTGCCGCGCCAATATGCGCCTGCAATGCTCATCAGTTTAAACGCTTTGATTTTTTTGGTATAACTTACGTGAGGGCCTGCGCAAAGGTCGACAAATTCGCCCTGACGGTAAAAACTGATAACGGCATCTTCGGGCAAGTCGTTGATAAGTTCCACCTTATAAGGTTCGTCCTTCATTAGTTCGAGCGCCTCTGCACGGGGCAATTCAAAACGTTCTATTTTTAAGTTTTCTTTTATTATTTTTGCCATTTCGGCTTCGAGTTGTTCGAGTATCTCGGGTGTAAACACCGTCTCGCTGTCAAAGTCATAATAAAATCCCGTGTCGATGGCGGGGCCGATAGCGAGTTTTGTGTTGGGATAAAGCCTCTTTACCGCCTGTGCGAGCACATGCGAGCAAGAATGGCGCAACGTGCGAAGTTCCTGATCTTCCATTATAATACGCCTCCAAAACGATTATTTGCGATTATTTTGATAAATTATTATACCGCCGACTTGCTTTTATGTCAACAGCATTTTTGCTTTTGCCAAAGCGCCGTACACCGGTTCTGCCTCGAGCCGTGATATGCGGCATCTTTTAGGACAGATTTCGGCAAGTATCGAGAAAGCAAGTTCGTCGCAGGCTATGCTGCCGGTAAACGTTACATCGTATTCGCCGTCATAATATCTGCCTGCCGCGTCTGCCATTTCGGCAATATAACGCATATTAGAGTCTAATATCTCTTTTGCATAAGCGTCGGTGTGATAGCATTCAAACACAAGCGGCGCATAAGCGGCAATGGCGGCGTTGCCTTTTGCCAAAAAATCACCGAGATGCTCTATGAGTCCCTCGCCGTGTTTTTTAAGCACCGCATCCGAAAGCGGCGAACTTTTATCTCTGCCGTCGATAACGCGCAAAGTATGCGTTATTGCGGCCTCTCCTATCTCATAACCGTTGCCTATGCCGTCAAACGGACCGTATCCGCCTATGCGATGAATTACACCGCCTTTTTTAGCAAAGCACGATGACCCCGTACCGCAAATTATGGCCACGCCGTCACTGCAGGGGAATGCGGCATATATCGGATTGTATCCGTCCGAGCCTATTTCGACATTACATTCGGGCAGATATTCTTTTACCGCATCCGTAACGGCGTTTATATATCCGTCACCCGACACCATGCCCGCTATGCCCGCAAAGAGCGCGGCAAGGTCGGAAACCTCTATGCCGTTTTGCGCAAGCAGGGTGTCGACGCCCTGTTTTATTATATTTACGGTGCCGTCAATGCCGACGGCCGAAGGGTTTGAACGCCCCAGCCTCAGCGATGCGACCTCGTTCATTTCGCTGTCGGCAAGCACAAAGGCAGTTTTTGTGCCGCCTCCGTCAATGCCTATTATGTATTTTTTCATTGCCTTTATTATTTTATCTTTGCATCTATCGACTCAAGAGCGGCAAGTATGCGCTCTTCGGCTGTGGGTTCTTTGGGTTTTGCGGCTTCTTCGGCGGCTTTTGCTTCTGCAGCGGCTTTTGCGGCCTCGATCTTTTTGTGTTCGAGAATGTTGCGCGTCTTCATCATGACCTTAAGTACAACGAATATCGAAACGCCTATAATCAAAAAGTCTATTATCGTCTGCACAAAATTGCCCCAGTTAAGCGTGGCAAGTCCGCAACTTTGCGCGTCCGCACGTGTAAATATGCTGTCTATCGACGAGATCGTCTCGGTGGGAGTGAAATTTTCGGGGTTGAGTATTATAAACAGTTCCGAGAACGATTGACCGCCGGTTAAAAGGCTGATAAGCGGGGTGATAACATCCGAAACGAGCGACGAAACGATCTTGCTGAAAGCACCGCCCACAACTACGCCGACCGCCATGTCGACCACGTTACCGCGCATAAGAAAATTCTTAAGTTCACTGAAAAACTTTTTCATCGATATCTCCTCTCAAGCTCTTATGACGCAAAGGGTCTCAGCCCTCTGCGTTAAGTTTTTTAAGCAATGCTTCGCAATCGGCTCCGTGAACGGCGCACGCCTGCTCGATAGTCTCGCTGCGCGATGCGGGGCAGCCCAGGCAATGCATGCCTATCTCAAAAAAGTATTTGGCAAGCTCGGGATTTTGCTCGAGAGCCTCGCCGATAAGTGTGTCTTTTGTGATGTTTGCCATGATGAATGTCTCCTTGTTTTGACGTTATTTATTTTAATATATTTTTGCTTTTATCAACGGCAAAATATATCTTGCCGTTTGCGACAGCAGAATATACGCCGTCGGCAACAATATTGCGGGTATAAGCATTATGCCTTTTATCGTGCCATAGCCCAAAAAAGCCAATTCGGGCATAAATATAAGGGCAAGTATAACAACGGCAGAAACGATAGCCGATATCCACGCGCTGCCGCCGACCGAATGTTTTGCAAACGCTCCGCGCCTTTGTATGCCGAGTATGGAATAAAAGAATAAAAGTATCGTCATCGAAATAAGCACAGATGCACGTTCAGACGTTATAAACCAAACAGCTGCCACGACCGCCGCCGCACCTATCGCATAACGTATGGGCATGGCAAAATCGGAAAGTTTGGGCGTACTGCCGTATTTGGGCAGTTCGGTCTTAAGTTGCTTTTTGTCCTGACGCACCATTGCACGGCTGAACGCAAACAACAGATTAAATATCATTCCGCCGAATACGACCTCGTGTATTCTCAAAACCGGCGAAGGCAAAAGCATTGACAGCGCACACAGCAAAAACTGCACTACCGCCGCAACGGTGATATATTCGACAAGTCCGTGAACTCGAATAAATATAGACCGTGCGCCCGCCAGACAGTCCTCGACCACCCGATAACCGCTGCCGGTGGTGATAACATCGGCAGATTGCCTGAGTATGTCGGGCGATTCTTCAGACACAAACGAAACATCGGCATCGTGCATCATTTGCAGACGCGCTATATCCGATGTGCACACCGCTATATTGCGCCCGTCTTGCTTGCGGTATGACAGCACCTGATACCATTCCTCGTCTTCAAGTCCCAAAAACAGCTTATAGTCCGGGCAGTTGGCTATCACAAGCCCTATGTTGTCGTTTCTGAAAGAGTCTGCGGTACAGACCTCCGATTCGTCTTTGATTATGCCCGCGTCTGTCGCACGGCTTATCTCGCTGTAATAAGGGCCGTCCGAGTTGACCACTGTCTCTATGCCCGCGTCGCGGCAACGATATATGGAACTCGCCGTATCTATCGCCATAAACGAATTAAACGTTATAAAGCCCATAAACAACAGTTTTTTAAGCGCGGCGGGATCATCAAACGACTGTGCCTTGCTGTCGCAAAAAGCAATTCCCACCATATATGCCGCGCCTTTGCTTTTTTCGCGTATAGCCGCCAGAATTTTTTTGCGTGTGAATTCGCTGAGTCTGAACGCCTGTCCTTTATACGAATATCCGCTGCATTCTTTTAAAACCGCCTCGGGCGCGCCTTTAACTATGGCTATACTCTTGCCGGCGTGCAGCATAAGCACATAAGACAGTTCTTTTATCTCGTCGTACGACGATTGCATTCTGAAATAAAACTCGGTAAGTTCGGTTATGTTTATGCGCCTGTCATCCATAGCATATGCTATCGCCTCGTCCCAACCCGTGCCCGAAAACGCGGGTCTGCCCGACATACGCCTTGCGTTATCGTCTATCTTAAGTTCAGAGCACAAAAGTGCATATTTAAGCAATTCGAGTTTTCGGTCGGTGAGATCGGATGTTGACTGATAAAACGTGTTATCGATAAACATCTCGTCAACGCTCATTCTGGTGGGCGGAAATATGACGCGCTTGTCGCACATCACAGTGTTTATTTCGCAAAGGCTTGAAATGCAATTGAAATTTTTGATCACAGTGCCTTTTTTTGCCATGCTTTTAAGGCCGCTGCCGAATGCGGCGTCGGCAAGCGCCGTTGTAAGATCCGACAAAAACGAGCATCCCGCCGCAAGAGAAATTATATATGCCGCGGTAAGGTCGGATCTGCCGACAACGCCCAATGCCATCAGCAAGAGCACCGCAACCACAGAGCAAACCGACATAGCGGAACAAGCGGTGCGCACATACCTCAAAAGGCGCGGCACCAGCGTGTCTTTGCGCGATGACTGCAATTTGCGCATTACGGTATCTTGGCCGGTAAAGCAGACCACAGCTCTGCCCGAGCCGCCGGTGACTATCGAACCCGCATATACCATATTGGGATGCAAAAGCGCGCTGTTGCGGTCCGAGATCACATTGCCGTCTTTATCGACGGGTGAATCGGAACCCGAGATATGTGTTTCGAGCACCGACAGGTGCTCATCCTCTATCAGGCGACAATCGGCGGGTATCACCATATTCTCTTGAATATCTATGATATCGCCGGGCACAAGTCCGCGGCTGTCGACATATGACGTCTTGCCGCCGCGCGTTACAAGCGCTTTTATCGAGCTGTATTTGCGAGGTACGCCTATTGCTCCGGACGCGCGCCACTCGACCGTGCCGCCTATCAAAGCGGCAGACGCAGTTACCGCGGCCAAAACCAAATAGATAGGATCGGGATCGAATATATACATCACAAACGCCGAAAAGAACAGAATTACCGACAACGGATTTTTGATCTGTTCTTTAAGTCCCGACAAGAGTGAAAGTTTCATCTCGCCGCGCAGTATATTTTGACCGAATGTCGCTCGCCTTAATTTGAGTTCTTTGGGGTCAAGCCCCGATTTGAGGTGCGAGCCGAGCAGCTCCGCCACCTCAAACGGTTGCATCTCTGAGGGGTAAAAGAGCCCCGGAGGGTCAAAACGACTGTTATTCTTTTGTTTGCCTTCCAAAGTTCTTTTTGCCAATATAAGCCTCTTTAAATGCAGGTAATTTTAATTTCTCCGTTTTCTGCCGTCACAGAAGCGGCAATGATGGGCGACTGATAATTTGTTATTATAACCGATGCAAGTTGATCTTCTATATCGGTCTGTATCAGGCGGCGCAGATTGCGCGCACCGTATTTATCGGAATAACCTTTTTTAGCAAGATAATCGACCGTGCTCTCATCCCACGAAAATTTAATGCCTTTTTCCGACAGAACACCCTCAAGGTCGCCGAGCATGATATTGCATATCGCCTTGATATTTTCGCTCGAAAGCCTGTTAAATACTATTATCTTGTCGACACGGTTTATAAACTCGGGCCTCAAAAACGACTCGAGAGAACGCATTGTTCTGTCACGGTCGCTTGACTGTTGCGACTGTGCAAAGCCCGCCGACGACGAGGTATCGGTTGAGCCGGCATTGGTGGTCATAATTATTACGGTGTTTTCAAAATTGACCTCTTTGCCGTGCGAATCGGTTATTCGGCCGTCGTCGAGTATCTGCAAAAGGATGTTCATTACATCGGGGTGTGCTTTTTCGATCTCGTCAAACAAAACTATCGAATAAGGCTTGCGACGAATTTTTTCGGTAAGCTGTCCCGCATCGTCATAACCGACATAACCCGGGGGCGAGCCGATGATCTTTGATACCGAATGTTTCTCCATAAATTCGCTCATATCAAGTCTGATCATAGACTCGGGCGAGTCAAACAGATAGCGCGAAAGCACCTTGACAAGTTCGGTCTTGCCCACGCCGGTGGAACCCGCAAAGATAAACGAAACTGGTTTCTTTTTATAAGATATTCCCGCTCTCGAGCGACGTATAGCCTTGGCTATTTCGGTTATAGCATCGTCCTGCCCGACTATGCGCGATTTAAGTGCGTCTTCTAAGTTTATTATCTTTTGATAATCGTTTTGGCTGATATCGCTTGCGGGGATACCCGTCCAAGTCTCTATGACTTCGGCAAGGTCCGAATCGGTCAGTTCAAGCCTGTCGCGCTCTGCCTTTAATGCGTCAAAACGCTCGTTTTTGCCGAGCAGTTCTGTGGTCAGGTTTGCTATTTCGGCATAATCCGACTCTTCGTGCGGTTCTTTTGCCTCAAGTGCCGATTTGCGTGCCGAAAGCGCCGCTATGTCGGCAGCCAATGCTTCAATCTCATTGACAACGGTTGAATTCATCGCTATATGAGCGCATGCCTCATCCATCAGGTCTATCGCCTTATCGGGCAGGAATCTGTCGGTAATATAACGCTCCGAGAGCGTAACTATACGCCTGACGATATGATCGGGTATCTTGATACCGTGATGCTGTTCATAATATTTTTTTATGCCCGATAATATGCGAATGCTGTCTTCGACAGACGGTTCGTTGACTATAATGGGTTGAAATCTGCGTTCAAGAGCGGCATCGTGCTCGATATACTGTCTGTATTCACTCAGCGTCGTGGCGCCTATAAGCTGTATCTCGCCTCTCGAAAGTGCGGGCTTTAATATATTTGCGGCGTTCATACCGCCCTCGGCGTTGCCGGCACCGACTATGGAATGTATCTCGTCGATAACAAGAATGATATTGCCGTTCTTTTTGGTCTCATCAATGAGGCCTTTCATACGGCTTTCAAACTGTCCTCTGAATTGAGTGCCCGCAACTATGGCGGTCATATCGACGAGGAACACCTCTTTGTCGTGCAGTTTATAAGGCACATCGCCTGCCGAAATTTTTTGTGCGAGCGCTTCGGCTATGGCGGTCTTGCCCACGCCGGGCTCGCCTATCAGGCAAGGATTGTTTTTTTGGCGGCGGCAAAGTATCTGTATAACTCTTTCAAGTTCTCTGTCTCTGCCTATAACCGCGTCAAGTTTGCCTTCTTTTGCACGTCCCGTAAGGTCGATACAGAATTGCGTTAAAAACTTGCGGTCTTTGGCGCTCTTTTTGCCGTCCTGCGGCTGTGTATCGGCAGTGCGCTTGGGCGCTCCCGGTGCCTCGACCGGCTTGTCGTTGTTAAATATGGCGTTAAGATCGAGCGAGGGGGCTCTGCCTGTGGTATCGTCGTCGTTTTCGGCCGAGATCATATCGCCGACAGTTTCGCTCATCGCGTCGAATTCTTCGGGCGTTATGCCCATTTTTTCAAGAATATCGTCAACCTGCTTAAATCCGAGCTCTCGCGCGCATTGCAGGCAATAACCGTCGCTGGTGGTGGTGCCGTTTTCTGTTTTGCTCATATAAATAACCGCAGGGCGTTTTTGGCAACGGCAACATTTTTTTAAGTTCATATATCACACCTCCCGTGTGAAGATCGGTATAAATTATTTATGCTTTTTAAACAGCTCTATGCCGTATAAATTTTTAAACGATTTAAAATAATACAGCACGAGCGCGGTAATGGCAATAACGCATTCAAGCAGCGTAAGAATAAGGTCAAACGGTGCGATGTTTTCAAACAGTATCATTATGCACACAATGACAAAATAACATGCCGTCGCAGCCTTGCCGTACCATGCGGAAACGGGATTGACGCTGCGACTGCGCATTATTATAAGGCCGCCTATCAACATAGTCAATTCTTTAACTATAAGCAATGCCGCAAGTATGATATATACCGGATTGCTTACGGCAAGACATACCGCCGTGGTCACCTGCAAAAGTTTGTCGGCAAGCGGATCGAGTATCTTGCCGAGTTCGGTGATAAATCCGTAGCGTCTTGCTATAACGCCGTCGGCAACGTCGGTTATGTTTGCCAGTGCGAATATCGCGCAGGCAACGGCACGTTCGCCTTTAAAAAAGAATATGACAACAAGCGGGATCATCAGCAGTCTGACTGCCGATAAAATGTTGGGTATCTGTCTTTTTATTTTCATTTTAAATGGGGTTCCTTTGCTGAAAGCTATATCAAAAATGCAAACAGGTTGATGTTATAAAAGAAGCCGAATATCAGTGTATCGGCAGGCACCACGCCCGATATAAACGCACTTTGCGACGTCTGCATGACGGGTATCATCAAGTGCATTACCGAAACAAACGCAAATATCCTGAGTATGCCGAATACCAAACCGAGCACCGCGCCCAAAAGCCCGTCGGCAGTGCGCAATACCGGTATCTTTTTGATGACGGCAGACATAAACTTTGCCAAAAGTTTTACGCCTATAAACAATATTAAAAACAGCACGACCGCCGCGATAAGTCCTACCGCAGCCATGGCAACTTTGGCGGCCACATCGTCGGCAAACCTGTCGACGGCCGTCTTGACGCCGTCTTTATAATTCTGTCCCATACCGTCGGTAAGCACTTTTGTATCCATGCCCAACGAATTTATCAGTTCGCAAAGGTCCTCATGCTCGACGGTGTATTCGCGCAGCTGTTCGGCGGTTATGTCACCGTCCGGCAAAGAGTTCATTACAGTGTCGGATATCCACGCCGATATCGAATCTTTTGTTGTGTCATATATAACACTTTGCGCCAACATATTTCGCACGGGGGCAACAAGCGCCACGGTAAGCAAAAGCGCTATGACAAATGCCGAACCCGACAGCAATGTTTTAAAAAAACCTTTTTTTGCCGAGATAACTATTGACAGCACCATTATGGCGACAAGGGCAAGGTCGAGAATAATATTCATATCAAAATCCTCCTTGGGATATTTTTTATTTATTCAAACGCTTTAAGCACTACGGCAGTATCGCCGGATACCAAAAGCAGATAAGAGCTGTCACACAGCACCTGTTTATACGATGCGTCACACTCTATTTGCTCGTCGGCGGTTCCGCCCGATATGTCGTATATATCAAGGCAGCCGCGCGTGAGCATATATATCTTTGACGAATCGGCATAATAATCAAGCGGTTTTGCGGCAAGTTGCCTTTTAAGCAGGCTGTTGCCCGAGAGGCCGTATACTGTCACCTCGCACCCGCCCGACAAACCGTCTGCCGCACGGTAAAGCGCCAATGTCGTATCTCCGCACGCAAGGCCGGTCACGGTGTCGCTTGAAACATCTATCTCAACCGCGGCATAGCCCGTGCTGTCGTATATTCTGAGTGCCTTGTCGGTAAGCATTACGGCGCATCCGTTTGAAAAATAATGCACTCTCAACGGCAATTCATCGCGGTATACCTGCGACGCGATCTGTTCGCCGTCGTCGGTTCGGTATATAACGAGTTCGGCAACAAGATCGCCGTTATCCGAATATTGCAATGCGTTTGCAACCGTTTTGCCGTCTTTGGATATGGCCGTGCCGCTGACATACTTATCGCCGTACTGACAAGTAAGCAACGGCTTAAAATATTGGTTATACACTATCACCGCCGACCTATAACTTTTTGCCGATGTCGCCACGGCAAACCTGCCGGTGTCTGCTATCGAAAGTGCGGTTATCGGATAATCAAACGACTCTGAATGATACTGTCGGTAGGCGGTATATATGCGCAGTTCGTTGCCGCCGCTGCCACACAGATAAACATATTTTCCGTTGCATTTAACTATCGGAGTTTCGTTTCTGAAAGTTTCGTTAAACAGACTTTCGCCGTTGCTGTCGTATACCGTTATGCCGACCGAATTGCAGACCGCAATGCTGCCGCCCAAAGAAGCAACAATGTTGTTTTCGTCATAATCAAAGTTTATAACATCGTCCTGCTTTACGGTAGACGCGGCGGGATCGAGAAATTTAAGCATGTATCTGAGATTTTCAAGGCTTATCTCGCTGTTATATGCCGATGCGGCAAACATCACGATGACGGCAAAAACTATCGCGCACGCAACCGCGGCAAAACGCGTGCGGTTGCCGAGTTTTTCATAATATTCCGATACGGACAAGCCCGCCGCGGCAGTTTTTCGCTTGCTGCCGAAAACCTCAAACATCTTCATCGATAAAACACCTTATTGAGCCAAAGCCCTTTTGCGGGCAGAGTCATGCCCGCCGCCTTGCGGTCAAGCGCATTTGTTACGGCGGTAACCGAGTTTATACGGTGCGAGTCGACCGCTATCAGCGTGCCTGCCATGATTCTGACCATATTGTATAAAAATCCGTCGGCGGCAACAGTAAACATCACCGTGTCGCCCTCTCTTTTTACACCCGCATAATAAACCTCTCGCACCGTATCGGTCACGTCCGACGCAATGCACATATACGACCTGAAATCGTGTCTGCCCTCAAATTCTTTTGCCGCAATATCAAGCGCGTCGCAGTCGATGATATGATGATAAAACCATGTTGTTTCGGCGACAAGAGGGTTTCGTATGGGGCTGTTCCATATTTTGTATACATATTCCTTGCCCTTGCAGGAATACCTTGCGTGAAAGTCGTCGTCGACCTCACGCGCATAAAATGCGCCTATATCGTCGGGCAGATGCGCGTTAAGAGCAACCGGAATGCGTGCGGGATCTATATACGGCACGCCTTTTATATGAAAAACATATTCGTTTGCGTGCACGCCCGAATCGGTGCGGCTGCAACCCGAAACATCATACATTTTGCCAAATGTCTTTGCCACGGCGTTTTGAACCGTCTTTTGCACCGACGGTGCGTTTTTTTGCACTTGCCAACCCGCATAAGCTGTGCCGAGAAACCTGATGCTTATTGCAAAATTTGCCACGGCAGATCGACTCCTTCAAGCAGTATTATGCCCGCGCACGCGGCAATAAACATAAGCAAAAACACGATATCGGCAGGTTTAAGATGCGGTGTGTTAAGCTTTGTATGGCCGTTGCCGCCGTTATAACAGCGGCATTCCATTGCCTCGGCAAGTTCGTCGGCACGGCGAAACGCCGAAACAAACAGCGGTACTATAATAGGTACGAGCGCCTTGGCGCGTTTGATCAGCGAACCGTTTTCAAAATCGGCTCCGCGCGCTTTTTGAGCCGAGATTATCTTGTCGGTCTCTTCGGCAAGCGTGGGAATAAACCTAAGCGCAATAGTCATCATCATCGAAAAATCATGCACTTTTACGCCTATTTTGGTCAGCGGTTTTAACAGTCTTTCAAACGCATCGGACATATCAAACGGGCTGGTGGTGTAAGACAGCATAACGCTGGTGCCCGCAACAAGCGATATCAGTCTGATAAAAACGGTTATTGCGTTATACACGCCGACATCATGTATTTTTATAAAATAAAACTCAAATATTATGTTGCCCGAGTCGACAAAAAATATATTGATTATCGCGGTAAATATCAGTATAAACGCCATCGGTTTAAGCGATTTAAGCAGCATTTTGCCGTTTATGCGCGATATTATGCACAGTATCAGGGTAAACAGTGCCACCGCGCACAGCGACAGCGCGTTTGTTGCAACAAACAGCACTATAAAATACAAAGGCAAGCAGACAAGCTTGATGCGGGGGTCTGTTTTGTGCAGCCACGAATCGCCGGGGTAGTATTGCCCCAATGTAATATCACGCATCATATATCTTCACCTTTATTCAATAACAGCGGCAACAGTTCGTTTTTCGCATATTTTAAAGTATAAACATCAATATTTTGCACTATTTGACGCTTGCGCAATTCGATAAACAGTTTTGTCACCTGCGGCAAATCGAGCGAGGCATCAAACAATCTGTCGGCTTCGGCAAATATTTCACCGACCGTGCCGTACATATATGTCTCACCGTCTTTAAGCACGAGTATGCGATCGCAGTATCTTGCGATATCTTCCATGCTGTGGGAGATCAGCACCAATGTCGCGCCCGTTTTGTCGCGATAATCGCACAGTCCGCCGAATATCTGCTCTCTGCCCTCGGGGTCAAGTCCGGCCGCGGGTTCGTCAAGCACGAGCACCTCGGGGCGCATTGCCATTATGCCGGCTATTGCCACACGACGTTTTTGCCCGCCCGAGAGTTCAAACGGCGATCTTTGCATTATATCGTCTTTTATGCCGCAAAAGAACGCGGCGGATCTTATGCGCGATTCAAGCGCCTCACCCTCAAATCCCATGTTTTTGGGGCCGAAAGCGATGTCGTCATGAACCGTCGCCTCAAAAAGCTGATATTCGGGATATTGAAATACCAATCCCACCCTGCCGCGCAGGCGGTACATCTTTTTGGGATCGGCCCATATGTCTTCGCCGTAAAGCCTGACGGTGCCCGATGTGGGTTTTAAAAGTCCGTTGGTAAGCATTGCAAGCGTAGACTTGCCCGAGCCGGTGTGGCCTATAACGCCTATTATCTCGCCTTTGCCGAACTCAACATTTATGTTTTTGAGCGCATGACGACAAAACGGCGTGTTTTCGCCGTATGTGACGCATATATTTTCAAAACTAAGTGCCGCGCTCATTTTTTGATTTTCCTCTCGATAAAATCGGCCGCCTCTGTTGCGTGCAGTATTCCGTGCGGAACATCTATGCCGTCAAGTTCGAGCATATGCATAAGCTCGGTAACCTGCGGAACCGCAAGCCCCGCTTTATTTAACGTATCGACCTGCGAAAAAACCTCACGCGGGGTGCCGTCAAGCATAAGCGCACCGTGGTCAAGCACTATTACGCGGTCTGCGTCTGCTGCCTCATTCATATAGTGTGTTATGGTTATGACGGTTATGCCTTTTTGTTTGCAGATATCACGCATAACGGCGTTTATCTCACGTCTGCCTACGGGATCGAGCATCGCCGTCGCTTCATCAAAAACTATGCATTCGGGCTGCATGGCAAGTATGCCCGCTATAGCAACGCGCTGCTTTTGGCCTCCCGACAGTTTGTGTGCGGGGTGGTGTGCGTATTCGGTCATGCCCACGGTCTTTAACGCATCATCCACACGGCGTCTGATCTCGGCGGGGTCTATGCCCAAGTTTTCGGGCGCAAAAGCGACGTCCTCTTCAACTATGCTGGCAACTATCTGGTTGTCGGGATTTTGAAACACCATGCCGCATATTTTGCGGATATCCGACGCGTTTTTTTCGTCCGATGTGTCAAGTCCGCCTATAAGCACCTTGCCGGACGTGGGCATAAGAATGCCGCACAAAAGTTTTGCAAGCGTTGATTTGCCCGAACCGTTGTGACCTATTATCGCGGTAAACGTGCCTTTTTGTATCTCGAGATCAAGTTTGTTTATTACTTTGTTTGATGTCTGATCATAGCCGAAGCCGAGATCTTTTGCGGTTATAAACATTTTTATAAGCTATCCGTATCAAAAATAATTATCTGTCGGCGATCCATCTGCCTGCCGAGCCGCAGGGCAAACAAAATCCGCGCTCCGATATCGGCAGTCCGAGTTCGCCGCTTTCTACCCTGCCGCCGAAACGGCAAGTAAGGTTATTGTGCAATATACAGCCGCTTGTTGCGGCCGAAAGTCCGGTCGTATACGAATTAAGTAAAACAAACAGCGGTCTGTCGGACAAAAGCCCTGTAAGCTGCGCGACAAGTTTGTCAAGGTTATCTTCCATAACCCATTTTTCGCCGCGCGGGCCTCTGCCGAACGACGGAGGATCGAGTATTACGGCATCGTATTTTGAACCACGGCGCAGTTCGCGCTCGGTAAACTTAAAACAGTCGTCAACTATCCACCTTATCCTGTCATCGGGAATACCCGATAACGCAGCATTCGTCCTCGCTTTTTGCACCATGCCTTTTGCAGCGTCGACATGACACACAAAAGCGCCCGCCTTTGCCGCCGCCACGGTCGCTCCGCCGGTATATGCAAACAGATTGAGCAATTTTACAGGCCTGCCGCATTCGCGTATCAGTTTTGAAAACCACTCCCAGTTCGCCGCCTGTTCGGGAAAAAGTCCCGTGTGTTTAAAACCCATGGGACAGACGGTGAATCTGAGGTCGCCGTAAGCTATCTGCCATTCTGCCTCAAAGTCTTTTTTTATCCATTTTCCGCCGCCTTCGGACGAACGGCGGTATATACCGTCGGCTTTGCGCCACAGAGGACTTTTGCGCTCTGCGTGCCAGATTATCTGCGGGTCGGGACGTATCAGTATGCGCCCGTTCCAATCTTCAAGCCTTTCGCCGCCTTCGGCGTCTATGAGTTTGTATTGTTGCCATTTATCGGCTGTAAACATAAATTGTATTTCCCCGATCTGTTTATAATTGACCTATATACGGTATTCCCAGATGGTCGTATGCCGCGGGCATGGCTATTCTGCCGCGCGGAGTGCGGTTGATAAATCCGAGCTGCAAAAGATAAGGCTCATAAACGTCTTCGAGCGTCACCGCTTCTTCACCTATAACGGCGGCAAGCGTCTCGAGCCCTACGGGGCCGCCCGCAAATTTTGTTATTATCGTTTCAAGCATTCGTCTGTCGACAGAGTCGAGCCCGAGCTCGTCTATCTCGAGGTTGTCGAGCGCATAGCAGGCGGTGTCGCGGGTTATGCTCGTTTCTCCTTTTACCGTGGCGAAATCGCGCACTCGCTTTAAAAACCTGTTGGCAATGCGCGGCGTTCCGCGCGATCTTGCGGCTATCTCGGCGGCACCGCCTTCTTCGATGCCGGTACCGAGTCTTGCGGCGCTGTTTGCGACTATGCGGGTGAGTTCGTCGGTCGAATAAAGCTCGAGCCTGAATATCATGCCGAATCTGTCACGCAAAGGCGACGAAAGCATGCCGGCTCTCGTGGTGGCACCTATCAAAGTAAACGGCTTGAGCGGAATGCGTATCGATCTCGCCGAAGGGCCTTTGCCCATCATGAGGTCGAGCGCATAGTCTTCCATTGCCGAATAAAGCACTTCTTCGACCTGTCTCGAAAGCCTGTGTATCTCGTCGATAAACAAAATATCGTTGCGTTCGAGCGTTGTGAGCATGGCGGCGAGGTCGCCGGCTTTTTCTATTGCCGGGCCGGATGTTATGCGCAGGTTTACGCCGAGTTCGGATGCGATTATGCAGCTGAGCGTCGTTTTGCCCAGACCCGGAGGGCCGTGAAACAGTATGTGGTCGAGACTTTCGCCGCGTTCTTTTGCCGCCTGTATAAAAACGGTAAGATTCTTTTTAACTTTATCCTGACCTATATATTCGTCAAAATTGCGCGGCCTGAGCGAAAACTCGTTTTCGGCGTCCTCGGCTTCAAACGAAGCGCCGGTCAGACGGCTTTCGAAATCATATTCTTCGCCGCCGCCCTGAAATTTTGAATTAATGGGCATGTTTTCACCTCACTTAATTATTGCCGAGCACACGCAACGTCTCGCCCAAAAGTTTTTCGGTGGGCAGCGTGCGGTCGACCTGCGAAAGCGCATGTTCTATCTGATCGCGCTTAAAGCCGTAAACCATCAGCGTATCTATGATAGCTGCAAGTTCGGCCGTGTCAACGTTCTGTTCGGGCATTGCGGCGACATCGCCGTATGTTTTGCGTATCTTGTCTTTGAGTTCAAGCACTATTTTTTGTGCGGTTTTCGCACCTACGCCGGGTGCGCGGGATATCTGTCTGTGGTCGCCTGACGAAATAGCCGCAACAAGCTGTTCTGCGGACATTATGCCCAGCACCGACATAGCTCCTTTGGGCCCTATGCCCGAAACGGTCACGAGTTTTTTAAACAGTTCGAGTTCGTCGGCACTTATAAAACCGTAAAGTTCGGGCAGGTCGTCTTTTTGCGCCATAGCACAGTATACAGTGACCTCTTTGCCGCGTGATTGAGCAAGTTTTGACGCAGTTGATGTTGAGACCGACAAAATATAACCCACGCCTGCGGCTTCGACGACTATTTTGTCTTGCCAAAGCTCAGATAAAACACCTTTGATATAATAAAACATGTCGTATGTTATCCTCCGAATCCCATAATATTTCTGCCGTGGCATACGGCAAGTGCGAGCGCGTCGGCGGCATCGTCGGGCTTTGGCGTTTCTTTAAGGCCAAGCAGCAGTTTTGTCATATATTGCACCTGCTGTTTTTCTGCCCTGCCGTATCCGACGAGCGACGATTTTACCTGCAAAGGAGTGTATTCGTATATATCCAGCCCCGACCTGCGGCATGCAAGCAGCAAAACGCCTCTTGCCTGCGCAACGTCTATCGCCGTGGTGATGTTGCGGTTGAAAAACAGTTCTTCTATCGAAACGCAGTTCGGCCTGTGACGCGATATCACCGAACACATATCGTCATAAAGAGTGCACAGTCTGTCTTCAAGCAATGTATGCGCGGGCGTTGTTATGACGCCGTATTCCAGCGCTTTAAATTCAGACCCGTGTTTTGCGACCAGACCGAAACCCACGGTAGCGACGCCGGGGTCTATGCCGAGAATGACCATATATGCTCCTCTTAAAAAACAAAAGTAATTAAACTCATTATTTAATCAGTATATTTTATCATATATATTTTTGTATGTCAACGACAAAAACACCCGCAAACGCGCAAACAAAATTTTATAAAAAACTATTGCAATAAATATGCTTTTAGGGTAAAATGCTAAGAGAATATGCAAAACACACAAAACGAGCAATTTTTTAAAGGAGCAAAATATAATGTTTGAAAAAGTCAGAGACCTGCTTTCAAAGCAGCTCAGAATAGAGCCCGAACGCATCACGCTTGAATCCGCTATATTCGAGGACCTCGGCGCCGACTCGCTTGACGTAGTCGAGATGCTTATCACGGTTGAAAAAGAACTCGGTGTTTATATCTCGGATGACGACGCCGCTGACCTGCGCACAGTGGGCGATGTTGTCGCTTATTGCGAAGCTCATCAATAACTAACGGTAACAGGTGTTGAAACTTTTACTGTTTGACCTCGACGGCACTCTGGTCGACACGATGGCGGATATCGCGGCGGCAGTCAATCACGCGCTTTGCGCTCACGGTTTAAAAGAGCGCACGCT
>CAYOCM010000021.1:0-16589 GCA_964402515.1 uncultured Ruminococcus sp.
ATTGGCCACCGCTTCGGCGGCGAAATATATCAGGCAGAAATACAAAAACGTGTTGCAGCGGCTTTCAAACTTTTTTGCGCCGTTTTGCACGGTTATACGCCTGGTGCCGGTGAGCAGAAAAAACATACTGCCCGCCCATCCCAGCATGAGCATAATATAAGTTACTGATGATATTATGTCGGAAATATTTATCTCCAGCACAAAATCAAGCAACAGCACTATGCCGTGCGGTATCATCAAAAGCGACGATACCGCGCCGTATAAATATCTTTTTTCAAGCCTCGAGGCAAGATAAAGGCCGTATGCGCACAGCAAACCCGCAAGCAGGCTGCCGCCCCAGTCTATAAGCAACAGGCTCAGGCAGCCTATCGTAACTATACCGAACCCCATATCAGTCTTTGCCTCTCGCGCCGCCGCAGCATTTTTTGTATTTTTTGCCGCTGCCGCAGGGGCACGGATCGTTTGGCCCTATCTTTTTAACGCCGCTTTTGACGGCTTCGACCGCACCGCTTCTGACGCCGTTCATTCCGTTGCCCATAGGTATGGCGATAACCTTGCGTTTGACTTCGGTAGCGGGTTTCATAAGCATAACTATCCTGACGGCGTCAAGGCGTATGGAGTTTACCATATCCTCAAACATTTCGCCGCCCTCGATCTTGTATTCGATTATCGGCTTTTTGCCCGCATATGCGGTAAGTCCTATGCTTTCTTGCAAGTCGCTCATCGCGTCGATATGTTCCATCCAATGACGGTCGACGGCGTTAAGCAGTGCGTTGCGGTTGCAAGCGGCGAACTGTTCGGGGGTAAACAACTCTTTTTGATGCCGATATGCTTCGTCCGCACGGCCAAGCGCGGTCTTTAAGACATCCTCTTGAGTTAAGGCGCCGAGTTGCTCTTGGCCGTATTCAAAATCATCCTGTGTGCCGAACATGGCGTCGAGCGACTGATGCAGAGATGCAAAATTCCACTCGTCGGGAACGTCACCCGCACAGCATTCCGTGACCTTTGCGGCGACATATTGGTCTATCATCTCTCTGATCTTGGGAGAAACGTCGACATCATCGAGCACCTCGCGGCGCTCTTTGTATATCAGTTCGCGCTGGCTGTTGACAACGTCGTCGTATTCGAGCACTGTCTTGCGGCGCTCGAAATTGCGGCCTTCAACTCGTTGCTGCGCCGACTCGATGACGCTTGAAAACAGTTTCATATCCATTGCCTCATCCTCGGGGATAGGCAAGTTTGCGGGTATGCGGTCTGAACCGTTAAGGCGCAAAAGGTCATCCTGGAACGAAATATAAAAGCAGCTTTCGCCCGGGTCGCCTTGTCTGCCCGCGCGACCTCTGAGCTGGTTGTCTATGCGGCGTGATTCGTGGCGCTCGGTGCCGAGTATATAAAGGCCGCCGGCCTCGCGCACACGCTGTGCCTCGGCGTCGCGTTCGATTTTCATCTCGGATTCGAGCTGCAAAAACCTGTCGCGCGCGGCTATATCGCGCGTGTCGGTGAGATGTCCGAAATTTGTCGCCTGAGATATGGCCTCTTCGTCAAAGCCTTCTTCGCGCATTTTTTGTTTTGCCATAAACTCGCTGTTGCCGCCCAAAATGATGTCGGTACCTCGGCCCGCCATGTTGGTAGCTATGGTAACGGCGCCGAATCTGCCCGCCTGAGCAACTATCTCGGCCTCGCGCTCGTGATATTTTGCGTTAAGCACATTGTGTTTTATACCCGCCTTTTTGAGCATGGCAGAAAGCATCTCGCTTTTTTCGACCGAGACGGTACCTATCAAAATAGGTTGCCCTTTTGCGACGCACTCTTGTATCTGGCGTATCATGGCGGTATATTTGCCCTTTTCGGTCTTAAACACTCTGTCGTTGTGGTCGACTCTTATCATCGGCTTGTTTGTGGGAATAACTACCACATCAAGCGAATATATCTCTCTGAATTCGTTTTCTTCGGTCAAAGCCGTGCCCGTCATACCCGAAAGCTTTGCATACATTCTGAAATAATTTTGCAACGTTATGGTAGCCATCGTGCGGTTTTCGTTGGCTATCTTAACGTTTTCTTTTGCCTCGATAGCCTGATGCAAGCCGTTGCTGTAACGTCTGCCGTACATTATTCTGCCCGTAAACGCATCTACAATAAGCACCGCGCCGTCTTTGACCACATAGTCGACGTCGTTTTTCATAACGCCGCGTGCCTGTAAAGCGTTTTGTATATAATGCATAAGCTCGGTGTTTTCGCCGTCGCCGAGATTTTCGACACCGAAATAGCGTTCGGCCTTTGCGATGCCGTTTTCGGTAAGCACGGCGGTGCGCGCTTTTTCGTCGACGATATAATCTTCGGTTATGGCGATCTCGTTGCCGTTTTCGTCAAGTTCCACGTCGCCGTGCTTGCGGTTCTGCTCTTTGATGCGGTGACAAGACATACGCGCAACGAGCGTATCCGCTTTTTTATAAAGTTCGCTTGACTCTTCGCCTTTGCCCGAAATGATAAGCGGGGTGCGCGCCTCGTCGATAAGTATCGAATCGACCTCATCGACGACGGCAAATTTGTGCCCGCGCTGAACAAGTGACGACTTATATGCGACCATATTGTCGCGCAAATAGTCAAAACCGAATTCGTTGTCGGTACCGTAGGTAATGTCGGCGGCGTATGCTTTGCGCTTTTCTTCCGCAGATTGGCCCGAATAAATCAAGCCGACCGAAAGCCCCATAAAACGGTATACCTTACCCATCCACTCGCTGTCGCGTTTTGCAAGATATTCGTTTACGGTAACGATATGCACGCCATCGCCCGAAAGTGCATTGAGATATGCCGGCAGGGTAGACATCAGCGTCTTGCCCTCGCCGGTCTTCATCTCGGCTATACGTCCCTGATGTAAGACTATGCCGCCTATGACTTGCACACGATAAGGGCGCATACCCAAAATACGGTACGCGGCCTCGCGCACCGCCGCAAAAGCGTCCGGCAATATGTCGTCAAGCGTCTCGCCGTTTTTAAGGCGTGCTTTAAGCACGCCTGTCTGCGACGACAGTTCGTCATCGGTCATAGCCGAATATTTATCGCCCAGCGCATCTATTTTGTCTGCGATAGGCTCTATTTTTTTTACTTGTCTGTCACTGTATGTGCCAAACAGTTTAGAAAACAATGACATTGTATAAACTCCCATATACTTAATCAATTTAATATACCACACTTTAAGGCGTGATTTCAATGCTTTTTGCAAAAAATATGACGCTTGCGCAAAACAAAAACGCTATTTTCGTCTCAATACCGTTGTGTCAAGCGTAAACAGTGTGCCCACACGGTCCATCATCTCGGTCTTGTGAGCCGCCATGCTGTGTATATACAAGTTTAAAGTGATGTTCGAATTTTTGTGTCCCATTATCTCGGCTATCGTTTTTGCGTCTATACCGCATTCGGCGGCTCGGGTGGCAAATGTATGGCGCAAGGCGTGGAATCCCTTGTGCGGCACCCCGGCTTGCTTTAACAAAATTTGAAAGCTGCGTTGATAAGACCTGACCGACACGGGCCCGCCCTTATACGATATAACATATCTTGAAATCGATTTTCGCCTCATAATATGCAACAGCCTGAGTATCGGGGCGGGCACCGGTATGGTTCGCCTCGATTTCGGCGTTTTGGGTGTGTCGATTATCCTGCCGCTGTCGCGTGTGCCGTCACGGCAGGATTTTGTGATATGTATCGTGTTGTTAAAGAAATCGACGTCCTCCCATTCAAGCGCCAAAAGCTCGCCTATGCGCAAACCGGTATAAAGGCATATGATAACGCCCAGCATTTTAGGCTTTGAGTGCAAAACCGTATATTCTATGCGTTTTTGTTCGTCGTTGCTGAACGATTCGACCTGTTTGTGCTTAGGCACGGGACGCCTGATCTCGCTTGCGGGATCCAATATAATCTCGCCCGCCATCTTGGCCGCTTTAAACGAGCTTTGCACAACGGTTATGATCGTGTTGACCGTGCTTGCGGCAAGTCCTTGCCCGGTTTTGCGATTACCCGAAGACAAAAGTTCGGTAAAAGTCGCCTGCAAGTCAAGCGGAGTTATTTCGTCAAGCTCTTTGTCGCCTATATACGGCACGACGTGGTTTTGCAGAAGATATGAGTAGTGCTCATAAGTTCTTGTCTTTGATGTGGGCTGTACATAATACAGCAGGTAAAATTCTGACCATTCGCGGTAGTTCATAATTTGCTCCTTTAAAAATAAAATTTGGTATACAAATTATTTAAACCGCATTGTCGTAAAAAACAAATATTTATAGCAAAAAGCCCTTTTGCATATGCAAAAAGGCAATTTTTGTCATTTAATGTTTATTTCTTTTTGTGCCAATATAACTCTTCGTCAATAGGTTCGTTTGCGGGTTTTTCGAGTTCGGCAGGGTGCTCGAGCAGATATTTAAACAGTGCCACGGTTTTGCTGTAATAATATCCGTCGGCTATGCGCTCGTCTATCGTCAGGCCGAGGTCGACGCTGTTTTTCATCTCAAACGTGCCGTCCGAGTTATAAAACGGACGATATTTCTTTTCACCTATTGCGACAAACACCGAGTTTGTGCCCCAGTTTGTCAGATGATGATATCCGCTCTGCATTCTGATAGATCCGAGATTGGTAAGCACTACCGACGAATAATAGGGGTCGGTGGCGATAAGCGATGACGGGACCCATCCGTGAATGTCAAGTCTGGTTACGCACCAAACAAGAAATTTCGACAAAAAACGCGGCATACGGTTAAACATATCCATATCTTCGCTTGATTTGTCTATCTTGCCGCTGCGGCAGGAATGCACCTGGCGGTATATGTCGCCGTGTACAAACTCGAGGTCGCAGTCGTCTTTTGCGTGAATAAACGCAAGCCCTTCGTGCGACTCATCCCGAAACACTTTTTTGATAACAAACGACGCCGATATCTCGTTGCGCTGATATGTATTTTTGTTTGCGATAAAACGGTTCATCTTGGGACGCAAAGTTATTGTCTTGATTATTGCCGTAACTATAAGATGAAACAGCGTATATTTATACTCGACATCGCCCGAGTTTTTTGCCGCCAGATATTCGTCTGCGGCGGTAAGATCTATACGCTGGCTGATAAAAGCCTCGTTGTCGCAACGGTTTGGATAAAGCAGCGGTGTGATAAAATGCATTCCGTCAAGGTCGCGCAACAAAACTCCGTCCTTGCGGTCGCCGAATCTGCGCCTTTGCTTGCTCATTGTTCGGTTTTCCCCTTTAATTTCTTTTTTGATTTGGTCTCGCGCGCATCCGACGATGTAAACATAAATAACTCTTCGACGCCCGATTTAAGTGTATGCGCAATGTCCATGGCAAGCCTGAGTGACGGATTGTATTCGCCTTTTTCAAGGTGTCCTATGGTCTCGCGGCGCACGCCGACCTTGGCAGCCAGCTCTGCTTGGCTCATTTTGAGCGCCTTGCGACGTTCTTTGATTTTGATGATCATAATAAATTTCCTCTGTCCCGCAATTGCGTTTGTGATATACTTATAACATTATAACGCACGCATACACATTTTGCAATAGCTGCTTACAATAATTTTTTAACTGTTTTAAATAAATTGCTATTCCATATCGCGCGGTGTTCTGTTATAATATGTATATAAACAAAACGGAGGGCATTTATGTCACGACTTTTTAAAAAGTATACTTTTATGCTGCTGTCGGCGCTTATACTGTTGCCCGCGGCCGCGGTCGATTCTTGTGCGATAAACGGTAACGAAACATACATCGTTCCGGTCGATTCGCTCAACGGCACGCGCTGGGCCGATATCATGGTGGTATACAAAGACCGCGCTTCGACGTTGCAGAATCAGTGGGGCTGGAATATAGTCGTCGGCGCAAACGGCATCGTCACCGATATGATAGAGGGCGGAGACGAACGCGGCAAAAATCTTGCAATACCCGAGGACGGATTTGTTTTGAGCGGCACGGGCGACGCCGCAAAAGAGATGTATTCGCACATAAGCATAGGTCAAAACGCAATGTTTGACGAATACGGCATGCGGGTGCTTATCTCAAGCGGCGAGATAAATGCTTTTTACGAATACGATTTTGATGTCACCGGTTTCAACGCGATAAGATATTCAAACACGCTGATAATATACGACAAGCAGGGCACGACCACCGGCACAAACGGCTACGGCTATGAAGTCTGCGTCGACAAAGACGGGCTCGTTATATCTGCGGGCGGCAACGATTCGGCAGTGCCGGAAGGCGGATATGTCATCTCGGCAATAGAATCGGCCGACAGGCAGATGCTTAAAACATATTGCATTCCCGGCTCACGCTGTCGGCTCACCGGCAAGACCGTCAAAGTGAGTTATACCGCCGACATGCTTACTACTACCGTGCAAAACGAGCTTGAAAGTGCAAAAGCCGAGATCGAGACCGCAAAATCTCAACTGCGGCTGGTGGATTATGACGCGATCGAAAAAGCGATAGCCGAAATCGATCCGTCGCAGGCGACAGATCTCGCCTCGCGCGACGTGTTGCTCGGCAAGATAAACGACATAACCGTTTCGCTTACCGAAAAACGCGATGTCGAGATACGTTCGACATGGTATGTTCCCACCGAAATGTACGCCGACGACCTGACGCAGAGCATAAAAGATATGGCAGATGCGGGTTTAAATCAGCTTTGTCTGTCGCTAACAAGCAGCGGAACTTCGATAGTCGATGTGCCCGGGGTGGGGCTTTATAAAAAAGACAGTCGCCTTGTCAGATTTGACATATTGCAAACGGTTGTCGACGCGTGCAAACAGTACGGCATCGAACTGATAGCCGTCGTGCCCGTATTCCACGGCGGCACAAACGACGGTTATGTAAAATATTATACAAAAACAAACAACGGCACAGAAAACGACGAGCATTTCGCTTCGCCCGCCGATGACGGATATATGGCCGAATTCACCGAATTTGTCAGATACATCGTCACGCATTACGATATCGACGGTCTGCAATACGACTATATCAGATATCCCTATTTTGACGGAACCACCGACTACGGTTATGACGACGCGGCAAAAGAACTGTTTGCAAAAGAGACGGGCCTGCCCGAATCGACAGTCGACGAGATAGCCAAACAGCTTACGTCGCACAAAAACTGGAACGACTGGCTCGAGTTTAAGATATCGCTCATCGACCGCCGCGTAAAAGAACTGTCTGCCGTCGTGCGCGAATTACGCCCCGACATATATATCTCGGCGGCGGTGGCAAACGACACGGCAGAAGCAAGCTATTGTCAGGTCTCGCAGCACTGGCTCGACGACGGCGACATAGACGGAATATATCCGATGTCTTATTCGGAGGGAATATTTGAAACAGCCTCGCAAAAATTCGCATCATATATGACCGACAAGTCGTTTCTCGTCATGGGCAACGGCGCTTATCAGTCGTATATGCTCAAAGAGATTTATCTGCAAAACAAACAACAGGCGCTTTTCGGTTCCGACGGCATAGCATATTTTGAGTGGAGCGCATATGTCGACCACGGATATTCGTCTGCGTTTGCCGACACGGTATACAGCGGCAACAAGGCTCTGTCGTTTACCTATAAAGAAAGCGAGAGCATTGCCGCGCTCAAAGACACGGCGATATCGCGCTATGAGCTTTATTGCACTCTCGTCGGCATTACAGCGGAGGATATTAATGCCGAAATGTCACTTGCCGAGATACGCGCAGTGCTTGAAAAATACTGCAACGAATATCTTATTCAGGATATAGAGCTTGCCGAGCGCATACAGAATTTTTCAAGAGAACAATATAAAAACGGCGATTATCTGATAAACGACAACAGCGGCGATTCGTCGGACGGTGATTCGTCGGACAGCGAAAATTCGGCAGACCCCGGCGATTCGTCCGAGCCCGACAAGCATTCTTCAAGCGGCAACGCTCTGCCGTGGATAATAGGCGGAGCCGTTGCGGCTGCGGCAATCTGCGCGGCTGTTATCATCACAATCAAAAAGAGGAGGAAAAACAAGTAAATGAAAGTATTTGACAAAAAATACGACTGCATAGTTATAGGCGGAGGTTTTGCCGGCAGTGCGGCGGCTGTCGCCGCGGCAAGAGGCGGCGCAAAAGTTTTGCTGGTGGAGCGTATCAACGCGCTCGGCGGCGCGCCCTGCACCATGGCCGTCAATCCTTTTATGAATTATTATACGCGCATTCCCGAAACGGGTGAGTCAAAACGCCTTTCGTGCGGAATTTTTGAAGAAATCGAAAATTCGCTGCGCGGTATGAACGCCATGAACCTCAATTCTTTTAACCCCGAATATCTCAAACTGATATTAAATCGCATGATGCAAGAGGCGGGTGTCGATCTTTTGTTTAACAGTTATTTTGTTTCCGCCGAACGAGAGGGCGACAAGATCATTTCGGTCACGGTCGTCAACAAGTCGGGGCTTGTCAAACTGCACGCCGATTATTTTATCGACTGCACGGGCGATGCCGACGTCGTAAATGCGGCGAGATTCAAAACACGCACCGGCAGGCCCGAAGACGGATTGTGCCAGCCTATGACGCTTTGCTTTTTAATAGGCGGCGTTGACAGCGTGCGCGGAATTCCGGACGCTCAAACCATAGTCGACCTATGGCTTGACGAAAAGAAAAAAGGGCATATCAAAAACCCCATGGACGGCATAATGGTGTTCAGAACGACATTCCCCGGTATATACGGCCTCAACGCCACGCGCATGGTAAAATATGATCCGACAAACGCAGAAAGCATAACAGACGCCGACCTCGAGGGCAGAGAGCAGATGTTTGAATTGCTCGATTTCTTTAACAGGCGTGTGCCCGGATTTGAAAACGCGTCGATTCTTTCGTCTGCCGTGCAGACCGGCGTAAGAGAAAGCCGCATGACAGACGGCGAACATATTTTGACCGGCGAAGAGCTTGTCGCCTGCACAAAATTCGACGATGCGATCGCCTGCGGCAATTATGATATCGACATACACAACCCCGAGGGTTCGGGCACGAGCCATTATTATTTCCCCGACGGGCAGTATTACACTATACCTTACCGCAGCCTGATACCCAAGGGCGCAAAAAACCTGCTTGTTGCGGGCAGGTGCATATCGGTTACTCACGAGGCGCAGGCTTCTATACGCATAATGCCCATAGTCTGCACTATCGGCGAGGCCGCGGGCACAGCGGCGGCAATAGCGGCAAAAACAAAAAAATCAGTTGCCGACATAGACATCGCGCTTTTGCGTGATACTTTGCGCCTAAACGGTGCCTGCGTCGATTAACATTTGACTGCAAATTCGGAAAGGATCTGTTATGTTTGACATTTTTGATATATCGCAAAACCGTATGATCAACAGCGCAAAGACAACCGTAAAAAAGCGCGGTTTCTTTATGCAGATACTGCTGTTCTTTTGCGTTATGGCAGTGGCTTCGATGATAGTTTCGGCAATAACCACATTGCCCACGTTTTTGTGGATGATGTTTGACGGCGAGCTTAAAGACCTGATATACGAAAGTTTTGAGTCGGGCACGCTTGACGCAAACGCCGTGCTTGCCCTGATGCCCGAATGGCTTACCGTCGTTTCGCTGTTTGCCACCGCGGGCGAAATAGTCGCGCCGATGATATACTGCAAACTTATCGAACGCCGCAGCCTTGCGTCGATGGGATTCGTACGGGAAAACGCAGTGCCGTCTTATCTGACGGGATATTTTGTCGGCGCGGTGATGATAACCGCCTCTGCGGCAATATGCGTGTTTATGGGTGCGATAGACTTAAAAATCGCTTCTTCGATATCCGTGGGAATGATCGTTTTATATTTTGCGGCATATCTCGTGCAGGGATTGGCCGAAGAAACATTGCTGCGAGGATATCTGATGACCTCGATCGCCGCCTCGTCAACATCGCGTTATGCGGCGGCAATTGCGGCAGGTGCAAACTCGGTGGTTTTTGCTCTGTTGCATTTGGGCAATACGGGCATTTCGGGATTGTCTTTGCTCAATATCGCTCTTGCGGGCCTGTTCTTTAGTTTATATGTCCTGCGCACAGACAACATCTGGGGCGCGGCCGCGGCACATTCGGCATGGAATTTCGTTCAGGGACCTATACTCGGCATAGAAGTCAGCGGAACGAAAACCGGCAGCACGATTTTTGTCGCAAACGCGCTTGAAGGTTTAGAGTGGCTCAGCGGAGGTGCTTTCGGCCTCGAGGGCGGAATGGCAGTAACAATAGTATTGCTTATTGCGATATTGGCGGTAACGGCATTGCCAAAGCAAAAGCGCGCAGCTTCTCAAAACGTTGCGACATAGTCAAATAAAATTTAAAGCCTTTTTGCATCACCGCAAAAGGCTTTTTTTGTTTGGTCATATATATTGCCCCGTCGGCATAAAAATGCTTATAGCTTACCAAAGGGGCGTGATCGTTTGAAAAAAACATCGGTGCTGTACGGCGCGGCTGTAATGACATTGTTTTCGCTGATATGCAAACTGTTGGGCACGCTTTTGCGGCTTTATACCGCTTCGCGTATAGGCAGCGAAGGCATGGGACTTTATTCGCTGATAATGAGTGTATATACGCTGTTTACCTCCGCGGCAACAGCGGGACTTGTTCCGGTGGTAAGCAGACTGTCGGCAAAATACGACTCTTTATATGACGGCGGAGGATATAAGGCATTTGCCGCTTCGGTTTTGCCCGCACTTGCGATAGGCTTGACGGCGGCGCTGTTTATGTATATCTTTGCCGACTCGCTTGCGCTGACCGCCACTGCGGATATAAACACCGCCACGGCTCTGCGTACCCTGTCTTTTTCGTTGCCTTGCATGTCTGTCACATCCTGCATAAAAGGCCTCTTTATTTCAAAAGGCCAAATCCTTAAAAACAGTACCGGCTCGCTTGCCGAGCAGACGGTAAAGATGACCGTTACCATGCTTATATTGGGCAGTTATATGCGATATGAAACGGATATCGCGCGGCTGTGCACCGGTATAACCGCGGGCATAACCTGCGGCGAGATATTTTCGCTGATATATCTCGGCCTTTTTGCCCTGATGTCAAAACGCAAAAAATGCCGTGCCGAGTATATGCCGATGGTAAAAGAACTGATATACGTCGGCGCACCGATAGCCGCGTCGACTGTTGCCACATCGCTTTTGCACACCGGCGAAAGCATACTGATACCCATTATGCTGATGAAATATTCGGGTGACCGCTCGGCCGCTCTCGCACAGTTCGGCGTAATACGCGGAATGGCTATGCCGCTGATATTTTTTCCTTTTGCGTTTTTGGGCGGCCTATCTACCGTGCTTGTGCCCGAACTGTCAAGGCTATCGTCGGTCGACGACAAACGCGCGCTTAAAAACCGCGTATCAAAAAGCATGACTTTGGCATATCTTTTCGGTATATCGGCATCTGCGTTCTTTTATTTTTTATCAGAGCCGTCGGCAAAAGTCTTTTACCCTTCGGCAGACGTCGCAAGGTCGATAAAAACAATAGCGCTTGTGACGGCACCCATGTATGCCGAAACGGTGTGCGACAGTATGCTTAAAGCGCTCGGGCAAGAAAAACACACCTTGTTATATTGCCTTATCAATTCGGTACTGCGCATTTCGACCGTGCTGCTGCTGATTTCTCACACAGGCATAGACGGATATCTTGCCTTGCTTATCGTCTCGAACATACTGCAATATATTCTTGCGATAACACGTCTGCATAAGGTGACGGGGTACCGAATATTATATACAAAGGCAATCGCGTTTCCCTGCGTCGGCGGCTTGTGCGGCGGCGCACTGTCCGCGCTGTTTGCCGCACGGATAAACATCGGCGATACCGCAAAACTTATCTTATGCGCGGCAATCTTTGCCGCAATAGCCGTGCCCGCCTGCATTCCCGCACTGAAAGAGGTAAAAAAATGAGCAGCCATATCAAAATGCTTGCCTATCTGCCGCACGGCGTAAGAGAAGCGTTTATATCAATGAAGCGGAAAGAACTGTATTCGGTTGACGAAATCCGCCTGCGCCGCGGCTGTGCGCTGTCGGTATGCGCGGGCGGCAAAAACCTGTTTGTATCTGCCGACGGACGTTTTTGCGGTATATCCGATGCGCTAACCGTTACCGCAGCGATGACCGACGAATGCATCAAATTGCTTACCGCTTCGTCACGCTATGCTCTTGACGCGGCAATAGCCGAGGGATATATCCCCGTTGAGGGAATGCGCGCGGGCGTCTGCGGCAGAGCTATGGTAAAAAACGGCAAAGTCGAGACTGTTTCGGTAATAAACTGCATAGATCTACGCATAACGCGCCGAGTTGACGATTTTGCCCTGCCGCTTTACGAGCGTTTTTTGGATTGCGGCATCAGCGGCACTTTGGTCATAGCTCCGCCCGCCTGCGGCAAGACTACTTTCTTAAGGTCGCTTATCGCACTGGCCTGCCTGAGATACCGTGTCGCGGTGTGCGACAGCCGCGGCGAACTGATATGCGAAGGGCTTGAAAAAATGCCTTTGGACGTTATGTCGTTTTGCCCCAAAGACCGCGCTATCGAAATGTTGACGCGCGTTATGAATCCGCAGATAATAATATGCGACGAACTCGGATGCACCGAAGAACAGGCGGTTTTGCAAAACGCGTCGTGCGGCGTTCCCATAGTAGCGTCGGTACATGCCGCCGACGTTGCCGAGGCAACGCGGCGCCCGTTTGTAAAGCGTCTGTGCGACGCAGGCATATTCAAGACCGCCGTCGTGCTTAAAAACCCGGGCGGAAATTTTTGCGCCGATATATCCGACATCGATTCTACGGGAGCCGCGGTGTGCGTATCATAGGTGCCTTTGCCATAGCGATATGCTGTTATCTTGCGGGGTGTTCGTTTTCGGCAAAACAAAAGGCAATATGTGCGCGTTTGCGCGGAATGATAAAACTGCTTGAATATATGTATGAGCGCATCAAAAACAGCGCCGTTCCCATGGCGGATATTTTTGCCGCGTTCTCGGATTCCGCACTTGAAAAAAGCGGCTTTTTGCCCGAATTGCGCGTTCACGGCGCGGCAGGGTTCGCAAACGCGGTAAATATGCTTGATCTGCCGCCCGACTGCATGTCGGAACTCGAATGTTTCGGCGGCACTTTGGGCACTCTGTGCAGCGACGATCAACTGTCCGAGATACTGTCGGCAAAAAACGAACTGCGGCGCCATTATGACGACGCCGTGCAAAAACTGCCCGCAAAACAAAAGGTCACGCGGGCCGTGTGGGGATTGGCGGGCGCTTTGATAGGATTGCTGCTTATATAGACAGACAAACATAAGAGGTTCGGTTTAATGAACATAACCATGGTTTTAAAGATAGCGGGCGTGGGCATCATTGTGGGAGTCGCCTGTCAACTTTTGCAAAAAAGCGGTCGTGACGAGCAGGCAACGCTTGTCACGATTGCGGGGATAGTTATAGTTATGCTTTTGCTGTCAAAAGAGATCGGAACGCTTTTTAACTCTATAAGGTCGGTGTTTGGGCTATGAACCTGTTTACTCTGTGCGGATTTGCGACAGCGTGCTGTTTTGTCGGTGTGCTTTTGCGCAATATAAAGCCCGAACTTATGCCCGCATACACTGCGTTGACAAGCTGTATTATTATGTGCGAATGCGTCGAGACGGCGGCGCCGATAACAAGTGCGCTTGCCGAGATATCATTCTCAGGCGGTTTCGGTTCGTGGTTTAAATTGTTGCTTAAAGCGCTTGCCGCCGCAATAGGTTGCGAAACCTGTGCCGACATCTGCCGCGACTGCGGCGAAACATCGGTAGCGGGCAAAATAGAACTCGCGTGCCGTATATATATCACGGCGCTTTCGATACCGCTGATAAAACAAGTGCTTGAACTTACCGGAGGGCTGCTGAAATGAAAAAAGCCGCCGCTGCCTTTATATGCGTCTTGTTAATAACATTTTTGCTGCCTTTAACCGCATCGGCCTATGACGTGTCGGCTCCCGACCTTTCCGAGCTGACCGACCAAGGCATAATCGACGAATCCGAAGCAAGCGGAGAAACATCGATAAACATAACGGACAAGCTTGTCGGCGCTCTGTCAAACGGATGTGTCACGGCCCTCAAAAGCGCTTTGCCCGCGTTTGCCTTAACAGTGACGCTGTTAGTGCTGTCGGGCACGGTGTCGGCATTTGTTTCGGGCATCGAAAACGCACAGGCAAAAACGGCTTATTCATTGATATCGGTGCTTGTTATAACGCTTGCCGTATATCCCGGATGCGTTGCCGTAATGAATTATATCGCAGAATCTGCCGACTGCCTTGCCAAAGTTATGACCGCCGTTTCGTCGGGATGTATGACTTTGTATATTCTCGAGGGTTCGGCCGCAGCAGCTTCGACAAGTGCCGCGTCGATGTCGGTGCTCGGCACGGTGCTTTCGGCAATATCTTCGGGCGCGCTGATGCCGTTTATGCAGGCGGCTCTTGCGCTTGCCGTGTCGGGCGCTTTGCCGGGTGTAACCGACCTTTCGCCGATATCGCGGTTTATAAAAAACGCATTGACCACAATAATGGCGTTTTTGTTTACGCTTTACGGATTTGCAAATTATATTCAAACGGCAATAGCGATTTCGTCCGACAGTTATGCCTACCGCACGGTAAGATTTTCGGCGGGCGTGATGATACCCGTTATCGGCAATATGCTGGGCGAAGCGTCACGCACGGTCAGCGGCAGCATATCGGTGATGAAGTCAACCGTGGGATCGGCGGGCGTCGCCGCGGTGCTTACGTTGCTTTTGCCGCCTATGCTCACTGTGCTGTGCTACCGTATAATGCTCGGTTTTACCGCGGTCATAGCGGGGCTTTTGGGCTGCGAGCGCGAAAAAAGATTTTTGTCGGACGCAGCGGGGATATTCGGCGTTTTGTTTGCGCTTGTCGCGGGTATAGCGATAACCGCCCTGATAACGCTTGCCATGTTTATAAGGATGGGTGTTTCGGCGTGAAAAACTATATTTATATGATATCGGCGGCATCTGTCATAAGCGGCACTGCCATATTGCTGTCGGGCAACACAAAAATGCAAAAACCGCTCAAATACCTTGCGTCGCTGATAATGTTGCTTATGCTGATAAGCCCGTTTGCCGATATAAAGGCCTCTTTTGCCGACATAAACGGCATCGCAACGTCCACCGCCGCCGAGAGCATATATACAGCCGCGGCGGACGCAACTTATAACGAGGCATGCCGCCTGGCCGAACAGTATATTTGCGACTCGATATATGCCGAGTTCGGCATAAAACCCACCTCATGCCGCATATTCTTTGACAGTGAGTCGGGCACGGGCAAATGCGTTGTCACGGTCGACGGAGTATGCGACGACGCAAAAAGCATAGAAACATACATAACCGCTTTGTCGGGCACAAAAACAGAGGTGATCTCAAATTAACGCCGACAGTTTGATTTTAAAACTCAAAAAAACAAAAGGACTGGGATATATCGCCGTCGGACTTGCGGCGGCACTCATAATGATGCTTATTCCCTCGGGCGACAAAAACGTTGCCGACACATCGGCCCCGTCAAGCCTTGAATATCGCGAAATATTAGAGCGGCAGACCGCCGAACTTATATGCGATATCGAGGGCATAAAGTCATGCCGCGTTATAATAACGCTTGAAAGCGGATTTGAATATACATATGCCGCCGATAAATATTCGTCGCAAAAATATTCTTCAGACGGCAACACCGAACAGACCGAGGCAAAAACAGAGATCTTTGCGTCTGGCGACGGCAACGCGGTGCTTGTAAAAGAAAAAATGCCGCGCGTTGCGGGCGTGGCGGTAGTCTGCAAAAACGCAGATGCCAATGCAAGACTTAAAATAATATCGCTGCTGTCGGCATTGTTTGATATTGGCAGCGATCGCATAAGCGTTCAAACATAATAACACATATACTTACGGAGGAGCATTATGAACATCAAAGAACTCGGTCAAAAAATAAAGCAGACCGACTGCAAAAAACTGTTTGGCACAAAAACGTTTTTAATCGTCTGTTGCGTAGTATTGGTGGCGGTATCGCTGCTTGTCGCATCGCTGATAGACGGTCAAAACGGCAACAAAAACACCGTAAAAGACGAAAGCGATTCAAAAACCTTGGGCAACAGCGTGCTTACGGACGCCGTTTCGAGCGACGAGCTTAAAGACGCCATAGCCGACGGTCAGGACTATTTTGCCGTTTCGGCAATAAACCGTCAAAAAACGCGCGACGAGGCGATAAGCCTTTTGCAGGCGATTGCCGACAACCCCGACAGTATGCCCGACGCGGCGGCCGAGGCGCTTGCATCGATAAACGCCATGGCAAAACAGATTCAGGCAGAGGCCGATATCGAAGCGCTTGTAAAAGCAAAAGGGTTTGAAGACTGCGTTGCCGTCATAGGAGATAACGGCTGCACCGTAATAGTCAGATCCGACGGCCTTGTTACCGAACAGGTCGCGCAGATACTCGAGATAGCCATGCAACAAACGTCACTGCCCGCGTCAAAGATCACCGTGGTTGAAAAATAAACATAAAAATCCCGTCGGTTTTTTGCCGACGGGATAATTTTGTACATCTAATATACTATTAGGCGAACTTTATGATGCGAT
>CAYOCM010000022.1:0-16482 GCA_964402515.1 uncultured Ruminococcus sp.
TTGGTTCCTTCGACCGACGACGAAACGTGTTTTATAAATTTCTGTGCGCTTTTGGCGTTGCGGCAATATGCGATATACGTCACGGTAGGCTCTGATTTGACTGCCTGCAAGCCGACATATGTCATGCCGTGAGATGAACAGTAAAGCGCAATATCTGCCGCTTTGTTTATCAAAAAATGTTTTTCTGCGTTATGCCTGTTCGTGTCGACATCGACCGTGACGGTGCATACCGTGAAATTTGACGTATATACCATGCGCATGGGAATGTTTATACATCCTCTGTCTTCAAACGGGGGCAATCTGAAATCGGCTCTGTTGATTTTTTTTAACAGCAAAAACAGAATAAACCCTATCGCAAACAGCAATGATGCCACAAGCAATACCGCGGCAAACGGCGAATTGTCGATAAGTTCATCTGTGCGGTCATCGGTCATAACGATGACGGCGGCAAGAGCCATTCCGCAAAGCCCTGTCAGAATGCCTCTGAAATATCCCAACAGAATAATGCCGACGCCGTATCCCATCAGTGCAAATGATATGATAAACATCTCCTGCGGCAGGTCTTCGAATGCAAAGGGCAATAAAAACAAAAAACCGGATACAATAGCAATCATCCCTATCATTAAACGCAGTCCGGCTTGCCCGGGTTGCAGGCGCTTGAGTGAATAACTTTTGCTTGTATATATCTGCCAATACTCATAATAGGCATCGGCTATCGGATACGGCGATCCGGCGCACGCTTTGGGCGCAGCGTTGCTTTTATCTCCTGCCAACTTGTCGGCAATGCGGCGGTCTATGTTAAAATTTACGATGCAGACCACAGAAAACACTACGCCTACCGATGACATCACAGATATCAGCCATTCGGCATCACAACCGAAAATAAGCGGCAGGCAACCTAAAAAAATGCCAAAAGCGATAACCGATATAATAACAAACGCCCTTATCAAAAAACGCAGAGGTTTATTGTTCTTACCTTTCATAACAGTTGCCAAAATCCTTTTTGTGTGATATTATGCATATACGGAGGTATTTTTAATGAAATACATTATCAAATGCATACAGGTCGGCATAATGCCGACAAATTGTTATATTATAAAAAAATGCGACTCGCGTGATGCACTCGTCATAGACCCGGGCGATGACGAAAACGTGATACGCGACGAATTGCTCAAAGCCGATGCAAGTCTGCGCGGCATATTGCTTACGCACGGACATTTTGACCATATTCTTGCGGTCGGCGCATTAAGACAGGTGGGCAAGCCGGTTATGATACACGAGCTTGACGCACACAGCCTTACAGAACGCGATATGTTTTCACCGCTCGTAAGGTTTGATCCTCGTCCGTTTGAAAAAGCCGAAACGCTCATAACCGACGAGGGAATATGCGATTTTTGCGGTTTTGAATTTAAAATAATGCACACGCCGGGGCATACCGACGGCAGCGTGTGCTATATATTCGATGATATCATGTTCAGCGGCGATACGCTGTTTAAAGATTCTGTCGGCACGCTCGACTACGGCGGAGACAGAATTAAAATGCAAAACACGCTAAAAAGACTTGCAATGCTTGAAAAAGATTATACCGTCCTCTCGGGCCACGGCGAAAGCACCACGCTTTATCGTGAAAAAAGATTTAACCCTTATCTCTCATCGTTTGTCAGTCGGGATCAAATATGAGTTCGGTCTTTATGCCGTCATGCGGAATTATCGCATGGGGAGCGGCGTCGGCGTTTTGCTCGGGGTGGGGGACGGACGGCGAAAAATGTGTCAGCCATGTTTGTCTTATCCCGCCCGCTGTTACGGCAAGTTCGTCGGCCTCTGAAAACATCATATGCCTCGTTTCGAGTGCTTTTGACAGTTTGTCCGCTTCACCGTACATTCCTTCGCATATAAACAGGTCGGCGTTTGCCGCGTGCCTGATTATAGCGTCACACGGGCGTGTGTCGGTGGTATAAACAAATTTTATTCCGCGCCTTTCGGGGCCTAATACCATATCCTGCGTATATACCGCACCGTCAAACTCGACGGTGCTTTGTTTTTGCAGTAATCCCCATGCACGCAAAGGGATACCGGCTGCTTTTGCACGCTCGGGGTCGAATTTTCCGGGGCGTTTTAATACCGCCGAATAACCGTAGCACGGCACTGTGTGCCTGACGGCAAACGCAGTTATCTCGAGCCCGTAAAGCATAAATGCCTGTTCGGCAGATGATATTTCTATAATATTCAGTTCAAAAGGCAGATGCGGTGCGACGGTACACAGACCTTTTACCGCAAGAGATACGCCTTTTGGACCTATTACCGTCAGTTCGTCGGTCTTGCCCTCGTTGCCCATAGAAAGCAACAGCCCGGGCAGGCCGCTGATATGGTCGGCGTGCAGATGCGTTATCAGCAATACTTTTATCGGGCAGAGCGCACAGCCTGCCTCTTTTAACGCTATCTGCGTGCCTTCGCCGCAATCTATGAGATACGACGTGCCGCCGTATCTGAAATAGGCGGTCGTCAGCCATCTGTTTTTAAGCGGTATAGTGCCGCCCGTGCCGGCAAGACAAACATCAAACATACTTAATAATTCCCGTTTTTAACTTATCTTATAATCTATCTTATTTTATCAAATCAATAAGCACCGGCAAAGCACCCTCAAAATCGACGCCGTATCTCGGCTCGGTGCCTGCCTTTTGCGTGCGTTTTATCGATTCGGATGTGTATGCAACGGCGGCGCCGACAGAATCGTCAAGACTTTTGCCGCCGAGATACGCTGCTAAGAACGCCGAACCGAACACGTCACCTGTGCCGTGATAATATCCGTTGACTCTTGCGCCGAAACTGCCGCCTTTTTTGCCGCCTTTTGTGGCGTATATTGCGCCTATCAAGTCATCGGAAGGAGCCGCGCCGGTGAGTATTACCGCCTTCGGCCCTGAATTTATAAGCTCTTCGGCGATGTTTTCCCATGTTTTTCGGTCAAAACGATCGTCATATTTTCTGCCTAGCATAAGTGAGGCTTCGGTGATATTGGGTATGACTATATCCGCCTTGGCGCAAAGGTCACGCATACCTTTGACAAAGTCGTTGTCAAAGCCTTTATAAAGCGCGCCGTTGTCCGCCATAACGGGATCGACGAGTTTTAACGCACCGTCAAATGCGTCAAACAGGCGTGAAACTATCTCGAGTTGCCTGAATGAGCCGAGATATCCCGTGTATATTGCGTCGACGTGCAGGTCAAGGCTTTTCCAGTGGTCTATTATGGGTTCTAAATCGTCGGTAAGGTCTCTGAACGTATATCCGTTAAAACCGCCCGTGTGCGTTGAAAGCACTGCCGTGGGCAACACGCTGCATTCTATGCCGCATGCCGAAAGTATCGGCAGCGCCACCGTCAACGAGCATTTGCCCACGCACGAAATGTCGTGCACCGCGATAACTCTTTTTTGCATGATTTTTATGCTCCGCTTGAGTTATGCCATGTTGGCGAGCATGTCTTTTGTGACTTCGCCTATCATTTTTTCGCCCGCGAGATATCTGTCTATCTCATCGCAGACATGCTTGCCTATCTTATACAGTCCGTTCTTTGCAAGTCCCGCAAGATGAGGACTCATTATGCAGTTGGGCAGTTCGCGCAGTATATCGTCTTCTGCGGGCGGCTCGGGGTCGCGAACGTCAAGGCATGCGTATTTGAGATTGCCGGCTTTCATATGTTCATAAAGCGCTTTTTCGTCTATCAGCGTGCCGCGGGCGGTGTTTATAAGCACTGCGTCGGGCTTCATCATCGCAAGAGTTTGCGCATTAAACATATGATATGTAGAGTCGATCGACGGAGCGTGTATCGAGACGACATCGCTTGTCTTTAAAAGTTCTTCAAACGAAACAAGCGTTGCGCCGAGCGCCTCAACCGTCTCTTTTGATGCAAACGGATCGTATACGACCTTTTTGACATCAAACGGCGCGAGCAGTTCGCAATAATGTCTGCCTGCCCAGCCGAATCCGACTATGCCTATAGTGAGGTCATAAAGTTCTCTTATGTTCTCTTTGCCCTCGTTCCAACCGCCGCTGTGCAGAGAAACGTTTAAATTAAACAGGTTTTTGCATGCGGCTATGGTAAAACCGAGCGCGGTCTCGCTGACTCCCATTGAAAGGCAGCAAGCCGACGAGGTAACTCTGACTCCTTTGTCCCACAGTTCGTCGCTTACGATGGGTTTAACACTGCCCGCCGCATGGCAGACAAGTTTAAGGTTTGGGCAAACCGCGAGAATATCGCCGTCTATAGGCTCGTTACCCCACGAGGTGATAAGCACATCGGCGTCTTTTGCGGCTGAAATCACCTGCTCTTTTGTCGAACCTTCGCCTATGACGAGTTCACCGTAGGTCGAAAGTCTGTCTATTGTCTTTTGATCGATGACGATAGAATAAGAATCTTTGTGCATGATTATGGCGGTCTTCATTTTTTTACCTCTTTATTACTTATCAAATATCGCGGCATAGCCGTTGTTTTTAAATATTTTGCCGGAATTGCTTAAAAAATCGTCGCTTGCGATAAACGCGCCGTTTGCCGCATCGTTCCATATAAGCCCATGCGGCAAAAGTTTTTGCATATCGCGCCAGTTGATATAGTTTTGATCTCCGTTGACTTCTACCGCTCCGACCGACATGCCCGGCATTGCGTCAAGATGCGACGCGAAAATGCGGTTGAGCATGGCCAGCAGGGGATTTACCGTCAGGTCTGCTGTGAGATATCCTATGCCCGCAATTTTGGCTATATGAGCCATTTCAAACGAGACCGACAAAGTCTTTGCCGCCGGCTTAAACGCCGCCGCCTTATAGCCTTGTTCGATACGCTTTTTGAGGTCTGACGCAGAATGTGCCGACTCGTCGGCGCCTATAGCGACAGGCAGGCGCGACACATCGGCGTCGTTTGTTTCGGCAAAAGGCTCTTCGATAAGTTCGGTGTATTCAAGCGCGCCGAATTTGTCTATCGCGTCCAAAAAGCGCATAAGTCTTTCGGGCGTGTCATATCTGCCGTTGGCGTCGAAATAATATCTTATATTGCCGCTTTTTGTCATATCGGTGTTATATTGCGACGCGATGGCGTGAATTTCTTTTACACGATTAATATCCCACTCGAGCATAGACTGCATATCCTGCTCGGAACCCATATTTCCGCCGACATATTTGCCCAGTTTGATCTTTAAAAGCGCAGTGCCGTTTGAAAGCAGTTTTTTAATCTCGCTATCGCTTACCGAATAATTGACAAGCGGAATGCAGGCGAGCTTTTTGTGACTGCATTCAAATGCGTGCAGATATTCGTGCGGGATGATGTCATAAAATGTTTTGCATTTGTTTTTGCGCGCATACAGCGCCCAAAGCGCAAGGTCTAAGCCGACCAGCGAATTGAGCACAAAAGTTTTTGCGGGCATAAATTCGCAGACAGCCTTGGCATAAGGCATAAGCGTTTCACAGAGATAATTTGTTATCTCGTCCGGTCTGTTAAAACACATACCTTCCGCCATGCGGCAGGCGCGTTCGGTAACGGCAAACATTTTTGCGTTGCCGCCGGCTTCTGATGAACCCGTAAACACGCGCGGATCCGACCACAAAACGCTTTGCACCGACGGAAACACCGCCTCGCCTTCATCACTTTCTATCTTGACAACAGGCTGCCAAAGTTCAGAAAGGTATCCGCCTTTAAATCCAAACGGTGCCAAAAGCGGCTCTCTGATAAAATCAAGCGAACATTTTTTAATCGTGATCATGATAAAATCACATCTCTTTTTTCAGGACGGCAAGGGCGGGGGCGGGTATGTAATCCGAGATGTCTTTGCCGTATTTCATAAGTTCTCTTACAAATGTCGAACTGATAAATCTGTGCTCGTTTTTTGCGGGCAATATTATTGTTTCGTCAACGCCGAGCACCGAGTTGATATCATACAGGTCTTTTTCGCCGTCATATTCGCTGCCGCAGCGTGCGCCGCGAACTATAACTCCGCCGCCTATGCTGGCAACATAATCGGCGGTAAGCCCGTTCCATTCTTCGACCTTTATCTTGCCGTTGCCTGCAAAGCAGGCACGAATGGCTTCGGCGCGCGTCCCGCGCGAAAAATGATATTTTTTGCCGCTGTTGACGGCTACCAACACTACGACATTGTCAAAAAGTTTGCACGCTCTTTCTATAAGGTCGACGTGTCCTATTGTTATGGGATCGAAACTCCCCGCAACTATTGCAGTCATTTTTTAATACCTCGTCAGGTTATATCTCTTGTTTTTTATTTTTTCAGTTGTCGCGGCGCAGAATGCTGACGTGAGCTATGCCATAGCGATAAAGTTTTTGCTGCCAACCGTCTCGCGGTTCGGGTACACGGTCGGCGGATGTTTCTATAACGACTATGCAGTCGTTTGAAAACATATCGGCTCTTTCAAGCGCGTCAAACGCTTTTTCGGCTATGTCGCTGTCATAGGGTGGATCCAAAAATACAAGATCGAATTTTTGTTTGCCCGCGGCACCTCTGATATATTCTTTATAATCATAGCAGGCAATGCGTGTGCGTTCCATCAGTTTTGCGCGAGTTGCGTTTTGTTTGATGATCTCGCATGCCGCGCGTGAAGAGTCTGTCATAACCGCGGTGTCGGCGCCTCTTGACAGTGCTTCAAGGGCCAATTGGCCACTGCCCGCAAACAGGTCAAGGACCTTGCGGTCGTGCAGGTCAAACTGTATTGCCGAAAAAATACCCTCTTTTGCTTTTTCGCTTGTGGGACGTGTCTCGTCGCCGGGCAGAGTTTCAAGTTTTGTACCTCTTGCCGTGCCTGTAATTATTCTCATGTCTTCTCCTTTGCGTCTGCGGAATGTAAAAAATCATATATAGCGTTTGCGGTCTCGGCGTTTATGCCTTTGACCTGCAATATCGCGTCTGTATCTGCGCTTTTTAAAGCCTCGAGCGTGCCGAAATGCAAAAGCAATGCATTAGCCTTGGCCTCACCGATACCTTTTATTGATGTCAGGCTGCTTTGCTTGACTTTTTTGCGTCGACGAATGTCCATACGCTCAAGTGCATAGCGGTGAACTTCTTCTTGTATTTTATAAAAAAACATAAACAGATCCTGCCGCCTTATCAATCCTATCTCGCTCGTACCGTCGGTAAGCGTGCGGGTCTTGTGATGTTCGTCTTTTATCATGCCGAAAACGGGTATATCAATGTCTCTTTCGGCAAGTACCTCACGGCACACGATAACCTGCTGTTCGGCACCGTCCATCAGTATAAGGTCGGGGTATTCCCAACCGTTTTCGTCGCTTTGATGGTCAAACCTTCTGCCGAGTGCCTGACGCAGCATGGAACAGTCATCGTTTATCTCGCCCGAAATATTAAACGAACGGTATTTGCGTTTTGCAAATCTGCCTTTTTCAAGCACTATCATGCCGCAAGAGGCAAATTCGGTGCCGCTGTTTGATATATCATACGATTCTATTCGGTCGGGCAGTGCGTCAAGATGCAGAAATTCGGTTATCTCGGCAAGTGTGCCGGTGCGTTTTGCTTCTACCGCACGTGAATGCAGAAGCAATTCGCGGGCGTTGCGCTCTGCCGTCTCTACCAGACTTTTTTTGATGCCCCTTTGAGGAACGGTAACATTGACGCTTGATGCGGCTATTGTCGAAACGCAGTCATGCAGCAGATCTGTATCTTGCTTGTCGGCTTCAAATCCCAAAAGTATATTTGCGGGCACGAACGCTCGCCTTGTATAAAACTGTGCCAAAAAACCTATAAGTGCCTGCCCGTCGATTATCTCGTCCGCACCGAATTCAAAATTTTGCCTGTCGACTATCGCTCCGTGCCTGATAAACAGCACGGTCAATTCGGCACCGAGGTCGTCAGCATAATATCCGACCGCATCGCAGTCAAGGTCGATATCTGCAACTATCTGTTGTCGATCGCTCAGCTTTTTGATAGCCTTTAGCATATCTCGGTATCTTGCGGCAAGTTCAAAATTAAGGTGATCGCTGGCTTTTTGCATACGCGATTCAAGTTCTTTTGCCAAAAAAGCATAGTCGCCGTGCAAAAAATGCACAACCGACGCTATCGTTTCGGCATAGTCTTTTTCGCTTACGGCTCCCTTGCGGCATACACCGATGCATCTGCCTATCTGATAATTAAGGCAAGGACGTCCTTTGCCTATATCTTTGGGGAATTCTTTGTTACAGGTCGGCAGACCGAATGCGGCGTTTGCGCTTTCGATTATGCCTTTTGCGACAGACGCCGAAGAATAAGGCCCAAAATATCTGCCGCCGTCAGACCGTCGCCACGCAACCGAAAGCGTGGGATAGGGACCTTGCGAAATGCGAATATAAGGATATCCGCCGCCGTCTTTGAGCTTGATGTTATAACGCGGCGAAAATTGTTTTATAAATTTGTCTTCTTGCAGCAACGCCTCGAGTTCTGTTGAAGTAAGATAGACCTCAAAATCGTCGACTGCCGCCACCATGCGTGCGGTCTTGCCGCGGTGATGTGATGACGGCGCAAAATAACTCGATACGCGGTTTTTAAGTGCACGTGACTTGCCGACATATATTATTTTGCCCGATTTGCCGTGCATAAGATAAACGCCGGGCGACAGTGGCAAAAGTTTTGCTTTTTCCCATAGTTCTTGACGGGTCATTCAACAACCTCCGACAGGGGTTTCGGTGCTTACAAAGACCGCCCCGAACACCATATAGGCACGGGGCGACTGAAAATCGGTATGACTAAAAGATCAGAGATAAAAACCGTTCTCGATCTGATCTGCAAGTTTTTCGACGGCGGCCTGTTCATCATCACCTTCTGCAATAACGGTGATGGTATCGCCTTTAGCTATGCCGAGTGCAAGCACCGACAGCAAACTTTTTGCGTTGGCGGTGCTTTTTCCGTCGCCGCTTATAACTTTGATACGACTGCCGAATTCGTTGGCGGTGCGAATAAAGTGCGATGCCGGCTTGGCACATAGACCTACCTCTATATTTACGGTTATCTCTTTGCTGATCATAGTATCTCCTCCAGAAGCGATATAAATGCTCATATCAATTATACCACAAATTAAGTTTTTTACAAGAGCGGCGGTTTGTAAAGTTTGACAAAATACCGCGAAAATTATAAAGTGCTGTTGTTTAATTTATTCAATCACGCTGATGGCGTCTATAGTTATTTCATATTCCGAAAAACCGTCGCGAACCGTATACTTGCATCCTGCGGCTATCAGATATTTGCCGTCAATATAATATCCGTCGCCTTTGACCTCTGCCGTTGCGGTTGCCGTGCCGGAAATCGTTACATAGTTGGGATCTGCGGGCGAAGCCGAATCTTTGACTATTTCACTGATTTTGCCGAATTCCTTAAGTTCATCGGCAAGATATAATGCCGTCACGTCAGGCAGCGATTCGGCACACGAAAATTTCACCGGCACCGATGTAAACGAATAATTTATCTCTGCCGTCTCGTGCTTTTCAAACGCCGAGATTATGTTTTGCCTGAATATCAACGTAACAAGCATTGCCGCCGCAAGCAGTATTATTGCCGCGTCGAGCACGTTAAAGCGGACTTTGTTTTTCATGAGTTGTCATCTCCTATCTCGCTCCACGAAACGATGACTGCGGTCATTGCGGTGCTTTTTGAATGCAAAGTTATCTCGTTGCCTATCAGCAGGGGAATTCCGTTGCAATACAGCGCGTCGGGACGGCGTTCACCGTATATCAGTATCGATGCGTTAAACGTTGTAAGCTGCGCGGTATCGTATATGCTGCTGCCAAACAGCTTTGCCGTGCCCATAGTCGTGCCGTCTTCAAAATAAAGCTCAGTGCCGTTTGAAACGCGCATGGCGTTGCCGTCGGTATCTTTTATTATAACATCAACGCGATATTGCTTGCCGTCGTTAACGCCGCTATCGTAAAACAACTTTACGGCCCCGAGTATTATGCCCGCCAATATCAGTGATATGATAAAGATATCAACGATGGGAACCGACAGGTATTTGCGTGATCTGTTATTATTTTTCATCGTTGACAGTCATCCTTTCAAGCATTTTGTGGCACGAAACAAAGCAACCCAAAGTCATCCAATACAGCATCTGCAGGCCTATCATCTCGCTTGTCGAAAACATAAGCACGGCAACGGGCAGTATAAGTGCCGCAGTACCGTAACCGCACACCGAATATTTCATTGCGCCATGGCGCGACATACGCACGGCCGAAGGCAATCTTAATGCGGCCAAAACAAATATCAGCGCAAATCCGAGAAACCCCGCAATGCCGCTTTCGCTTACTATATCGACAACGATGCTGCCGTTTTGTAAATCCGATACGCTGAATGCTTCGCCGAGAGTGTATATCAACGGCAATAAAAATGCCGAAACGATGGCTGTTGACCATCTCGCTTTGAATGAAACAAACATAAATATCGCAACAAACGCCGCCGCATATACCCACAGTTCCGCGTCTATGGTAAACACAACGCAGAGCAAAGACAGTGTAAACGAAACAAAGCCGTATATTCTGTCACGCTTGTCTTTTGCACCCAACATACATGCCAGTGTAAGCGGCAATGCGGCAACAAGATATATGCCGAATTCGTTTGTCTGATACATCACGTTTGCCTCGGGCAACACAAGTCCGTCAAACAAAGGTAACAAAAGCAGCCGGCCGATAAGTCTCAGCGCACAGGCAACGGTAACTCCAAGCGAAATGCACGATATAAACTTTGAGTGCAGATCGTTTGACCTTATCAGATTGCGTGCTATAAAATAGCATATTATGGCAAAAACCTGGCCTTTACCTCCTCCGCCGAGCATAAGCAAAAGCAGCCTGTAAACAAAATAAAGCAAGGTAAACAGGTCTACTGCCGAAAGTTTTATGCTGCGTTTGCCCATCAGCACCTTAAGCAGATAACCGATCGCGGTCATCAGCATGACCGCCGAAATCAATTCTCCGTCCGCTATGGGTATCATGACGGCAGATACCAAAATGCCCGCCTCGGGATTGCACAGCAAAAACAGTGATATGCACACACAAAACAAAAAAAGTACGATGCGCGTCATAGGAATAAATGCCGACAATGCCGCAAGTATGACGTCGATCAAAAATACTATAAATATATCGCTTGAACCGCGCACATCTTTTTTTAGTTTTTGAGTCTCAAACCCGAGCCTGTTTACAAATATCGCTTTAAAAAACGAACTGTGCGACAGCGCCGAAGCCAATATGCGTCGCGAAAATATCAGCGGAATCGCAAATATCACCATCAGCACACACAGCATAAAATCGTATGCGCCCGATACGGTAGATAAAAATCCGGATTTTTCGAGAACGGTTACACCGCCGCCCAAAAGCCCGAGAAAGAATAAAAACACACCGAACGTGTGCATTGGCTTGCACAAAAGCATATCGATAGCGGCGCGCAGCGCCTTTATCGCGGCGCTGCGTTCCGCAAGCCGTGAAAAAAAACTTTTTGCAGGGCGCAGCACCCTGCCGTAAACGTCTGTTTTATTTATCATTCCCGCAAAAAGACCCGAGCCGAGCGTTTTGTCGACAGAACCCGGCGTACAGAATGTTTTTAAAACCGACGACTTTTCTGCCACCTCGGATGCTTTTGCCGAAAGCAGCGAAAAGGACGAAATGATCAGGCTTTCACGCCCGATGTTTTGATTATTGTTGTCGCTGCTGTGATCCATAATATAAAAGCCTCACTGATCGAGCAGGTCGGGGCGCTTGCGTTTTGTGCGCTCTATGCTCTGCTCACGTTTCCATGCTGCCTGTAATGCCGCGTTGCCGTTGACCAATACGTCCGGAACCGCCAAGCCCTCAAACACACGCGGACGCGTGTATTGAGGATACTCAAGTAAACCGTCCGAAAGACTTTCGTCTTCGTGACATTTTGAAGAGGGGAGCACCCCCGGAATAAGCCTTGCTATGCAGTCTACCACTGTTGCCGCGGGCAATTCTCCGCCTGTCAGCACATAATCACCCACGCTTAGTTCCTCGTCTATCTCAAGCTCTATTATGCGCTCGTCAATACCTTCATAATGTCCGCACAGCAAAACAAGATTGTCATATCGGGCAAGACGTTCCGCTTCGTGCTGGTTAAACAGTTTGCCCTGCGGAGACATATATATGACTCTGACAGAACCTTTAAGGCGCGATTTTACATCGCGTATGCAGTCAACCACCGGCTGACAGGCCATGACCATGCCGAAACCTCCGCCGTAAGGCGTATCGTCGACACGGCGGTGCTTGTCAAGTGTATAATCGCGTATATCCGTGCAGTTTATGCCGATGTATCCGTTTTTGACACCTCTGCCTATTATGCTTGCGTCAAATATCGGACATAACGCTTCGGGGAAGAGCGTAAGGACTTCAAAATTCATTTTTTTACCTCTACGGCAAGGTCGGCATAGTTGCGCACAAAAATGCCCTTTTCGGGTGACGCCGAAACAACAAATTCTTTTACGTCGGGCAGATAATAACTCTTGCCGTCATCTGCCGTGATGCGATAATAATTGCTGCTTGCGCCCTCATCAACCGCCGTAACGGTTCCTATCGTTTTACCGCTGTCGGCGTCAAACGCACCGCACCCGACGATGTCGTCGTAAAAGAAGACACCCTCGGGTAAAGTTATATCGTTTCTGTCAAAATATACCGTGCGGCCGGTGAGCGATGAAGCCAATGTTCTGTCTTCATAGCCTATAAACGTAACGGTCGAAACGCTGAAGCGATACTCTTTGACTTTTAACGGGCGCGTGCCCTCTGCGTCAAGATATAAGGTCTTGACGTCCTCTAAAAATTCAAGAGAATCGCACCAGCAATCAAACCTGATCTCGCCCTTTATGCCACGCGGCGAATTAAGCCGACCGGCCTCGAGATATCTGCGCATCAGACTATCTCGACGATAACGCGCTTGTTTTCGCGGATGGCGGCAGCCTTCATGACCGTGCGTATGCTTTTGGCTATTTTGCCGCCGCGGCCGATGACCTTGCCCATATCGCTTTTGGCAACAGACAACTCAAGTATGACGGTAGAACCGCTTACCTTTTCGGTAACGCCGACATCGTCGGGGTTGTCAACTATCGCCTTTGCGATGTCGATAAGGATCTGTTTCATTGATAATTCCTCGCTCAGATAATGCCGTTCTTTTTAAGCAGAGCTCTTACGGTTTCGGTGGGTTGTGCGCCGTTGCCTATCCAGGTCTTGACCTTATCGGCATCTACCGAGAATTCTGCGGGATCTTTCATAGGGTTATAATAACCGATTTCTTCGATAAATCTGCCGTCGCGGGGAAAACGCGAGTCTGCAACGACGATGCGGTAAAAGGGAGCCTTTTTTGCGCCCATTCTTCTGAGTCTGATCTTAACTGCCATGATATTTTCCTTTCGGTTTTAAAAAGTTTGTTTATTTTTATTCGTTTGAATAACCGTGTTAAAAGGGCAATCCCATGCCTTTAAAGCCTTTGCCCTTGCGTTTGCCGCCGCGCATCATTGATTTCATCATCTGCTTCATTTGGTCATATTGCTTTAGCAAACGGTTGATCTCTTCGACGGTGGTGCCGCTGCCCGCGGCAATGCGGCGTTTGCGTGAAGACGCGAGAATCTCGGGCTTTGCGCGTTCTTTGGGCGTCATCGACAGTATTATCGCCTCAATGTGCGACAATGCTTTTTCGTCGACTTTGGCGTCTTTTAACGCACCAGGCTTTATTCCCGGCATCATGCCCATCAGCGAATCAAGGCTGCCCATGTTTTTTATCTGACGTAATTGGTCTAAAAAGTCATCAAGCGTAAAACTCTGTTCGCGCAGTTTGCGTTCCATCTCTGCCGCTTGCTTTTGATCTATTGCCTGTTCGGCTTTTTCGATAAGTGTCAAAACATCGCCCATGCCGAGAATGCGGCTCGCGATGCGGTCGGGATAAAACGGCTCGATAGCATCAAGCTTTTCGCCAACACCGATAAATTTTATGGGTTTGCCCGTAATGTATTTTATAGACAACGCCGCGCCGCCGCGCGTGTCGCCGTCCATTTTGGTAAGAATAACACCCGTGATGTCAAGCGTGTCGTTAAATGTCTGAGCGACGTTGACCGCATCTTGACCGGTCATAGAGTCGACTACCAACAAGATGTCGTCGGGATGTACGGTGTCTTTTATGCGCACGAGCTCGTCCATAAGTTCTTCGTCAATATGCAGTCTGCCTGCGGTGTCGATTATAACAAGGTCGTGATCGTATTTTTCTGCATATACCAAAGCAAGTTTTGCGGTCTCGACGGGATCTTGCGTTCCGCGTTCAAACACAGGCACGCCGACCTGCTCGGCAACAACCTGCAATTGTTTTATAGCGGCGGGACGGTATATGTCGCAACCGACAAGCAAAGGACTTTTGCCTTGCTTTTTGTACATGCGCGCAAGTTTTGCGGCGTGTGTCGTTTTGCCTGCGCCTTGCAAGCCGCACATCAGCACTACCGTAGGCGGCTTTGGCGAAATATTGAGTTTTGCGGTGCCGCCGCCCATTATGGCGATAAGCTCCTCGTTAACTATTTTAACTATCTGTTGAGCGGGCAAAAGACTTTCAAGCACCTCGGCGCCGACAGCACGTTCGCTGACTTTGGCAACAAATGCTTTGACAACCTTAAAATTAACGTCGGCCTCAAGCAACGCAAGTTTTATCTCGCGCATACCTTCTTTTATGTCGGATTCCGTTAATTTGCCTTTGCTGCGGAACTTTTTAAATGCAGCATTTAATTTTTCCGAAAGTCCCGAAAGCATCGCCATGTGTATGATCTCCTTGCAAATGTTTAAAGTGCGATTATCTGTTCGGCAATGGCCTTGACATCGGCGTCGCCGGTTGCGGCAATTATCTTGCCGGCAAGTTCTGAAATGCGTCTGCTTTTTTGCACCAGACCGAGCACCGACTCGATGTGCAACAATTCGGCTTCGCCTCGCCTGATGGCGTCACGCGCGCCTTGCCTGCTGATGCCCGCGTCCTCGGCGATCTCCGAAAGTGACAGATCATCGCAATAATAAAGCTCTATACAGTCACGGCACGACTGCGTCAGCAAGCCGCCGTATGCGTCAAACAGCGCTATGATCTCGTCACGTTTTTGACTCAAATCGCACACCGCCTTGCCTGTAAAGTAAATTTCTTTACACATTATAATCGTCAAAGCACCGTTTGTCAATGCTTTTTTTATTTTTTTTGCAACGGTACTTGTTAAAATGCTTTGTTTCGTGTATAATGATGTTTGTAAACGGAGGAACTGCGTTAATGAAATACACAAAACTGCTGATTATTATCATCGCGTGCTCGCTTTTGGCGGGATTTTTGCTGTGCGCAGCCGCCTATAATATTGCAATACGCGTGCCTGTGCCGATTGAATACAAAGATTTAAAGGATATAGATGTCGATTTTGACGACAGTGTATTTTCGATTACCGTTTCGCCAAAGGCGGGTGGACTGTATTGCAGTGAGTTTGCAACCGATATCGACGCCGACGGAGTGCTTTATTTGACTATAAAGGGCGTGCCTACCGACACCGGAGATAAAAGTTTTTGCGCGTCGTTTGATGTTCCCGACGGAGTAAAAAAAATAGTTTACAAATACAAATATGATAAAACGACTTTAAGAGTCATCGAGCTTAACACGGAGGACTGATAAAATGCTCAAAAAAATATTATCGCTTTTGCTTGCCGTCACGGCACTCTTAACGTTTTGTGGCTGCGCGCAAAATACCGAAGGCGAGGATCTGCCCGACGGCAGCTTAAGATTTAACAACGATGCCGCAGATTATACATTCGTTTACACCGACGACTGGAGCGTCGATTATCAAACAGGCATATCTTCGTTGCAAAAAAATACCGCCGGCAGCAGCGTCGCCGCAACTTATGCACGCATATCCGTTATGGCGTTTGACGGCGGCAACTGCGAAAGTGCCAGAGAATATTGGCAGTCGTATAAAGCCGAGATCAAAGCCAATTACGGCTCGTTTGCTGTCGATAAAGAAAGTATCGCTACCGACGATAACGGCAACGAGACAGAAGGTATCGAGATAAAACTTGACGATGCCGCGGCTCTCAGAGTTAAATATACCGCCGACCTCAACCGTTCGGACGATACATCCTCGGAATCGATACCCTATACTTTTGAGCAGGTTATTTGTCTGCGCAACGGCAGTATGTATATATTGACTTTCTCGGCAAGAGAGGGCGACTATGATACCTGCCTTGCCGGGTTTGAACAGGTTATAAACTCATTTGAATTTAAAAAAGATCTGATAAATAATCTTTTTTAAAAAAGTGCTTGACAAATCGCCTAAAGCGATGTATAATACCATTCGCTGGCGCAAGTTGGCGATGTTCGGAGGGTTAGCTCAGTTGGGAGAGCATCTGCCTTACAAGCAGGGGGTCACAGGTTCGAGCCCTGTACTCTCCATAAAAAGCACACCGTGTGGTGTGCTTTTTGTTTTATAAAACAACTTAAAAGGCAGTTCATCGGTATT
>CAYOCM010000023.1:0-16096 GCA_964402515.1 uncultured Ruminococcus sp.
GCCATGTGCGGTATGTGTTTTTTAAGCGTTATGCTTACGGGGTCGTTTATGCCCGTATGCGTTCTGAACGCATCACGCGCTTTTATGCACAGATTTTTGCCGTCGGTCGGCAAGACGGCGCCGACGACAGAAAACGCGTCTTTATCCGCCCTCTCGACATTGATAACGTCGTGCAACGAAACTTCTTGCATCAAAGTGCTGACGGGATGATATCCGTCATCCTGCTTTTGGCCGACAAACAATGTAAGATTTATCTTTGCGTTGGCAAATACCGTCATTGCAGTCCCCTCAAATTATCGACAAACACCTGAATTCTGTCAAGCGCTTTTACGATATGCTGCACCGAATAGGCGTATGAAATGCGCGCATATCCCTCGCCGCACTCGCCGAACGCATCGCCGGGAACTATGGCGACACGCTGCTCGTCAAGCAATCTGCGGCAAAATTCTTCGGATGTCATTCCGAACCCCGAAATGTCGGGAAACACATAAAACGCGCCCGTGGGTTCAAAACACTTAAGCCCCATGGCGTTGAGTCTGTCGACTATAAGTCTGCGGCGGTCGTCATAGCGCTCTTTCATATATTCTATATCGGCGTCGCCGTTTTGCAATGCCTCGACAGCGGCATATTGGCTTGTGGTGGGAGCGCACATTATGCCGAACTGATGCAGTTTAAGCATCTGCTCGGTTATACGCTTAGGCGCAAGCGAATATCCCAATCGCCAACCGGTCATTGCATAAGCCTTTGAAAAACCGCTGACTACTACCGTGCGCTCTTTCATGCCGTCTATCGACGCTATCGAAACATGCTTTGAGCCAAACGTGAGCTCGGCGTATATCTCATCGGATATCACGGCAATGTCGTGTTTTTTGACCACCTGTGCTATCGCTTCGAGCGAGTCTTTATCCATAGTCGCACCGGTCGGGTTGTTGGGAAAGGCGAGTATCAGGCATTTTGTTTTGGGGGTTATTGCCGCCTCGAGTTCTGATGATGTGAGTTTAAAATTATTTTCCGCCTTTAAACCTATGGTTACGGGAACTCCGCCCGCCATTTTTATAAGCGGAGTATAACATACAAAGCAGGGTTCGGGCACTATAAACTCATCGCCCGGGTTGCACAATGCGCGCACCGCCATATCTATGGCTTCACTGCCGCCGACGGTGACGATTATCTCATCTTTCGGGTCATATTCAAGGTCGAAACGGCGTTTTTGATATGCGCTTATCTCCTGCCGCATTTCAACAAGTCCGCTGTTTGACGTATAATATGTTCTGCCCTCTTCAAGCGAACGTATGCCCGCCTGACGTATATGCCACGGAGTTGCGAAATCGGGCTGCCCGACCGTAAGCGAGATGACGTCTTTCATATCTGCAAGCAGGTCAAAAAAACGGCGTATGCCCGACGGCTTAAGTTCGACGGCTCTCTGTGACAGCAAACGGTCATAAAGATCCACTATTCGTTACCTCGCTTGTCCTCAATATTTGAGCCGAAAACTATGCCGGCGTCTTTATATTTTTGCATGACAAAATGCGTTGCGGTGGATGTGACGCCGTCAATGGTGGCAAGCCTCTCGGCAACAAACAGCGCGACATCGCGCATGGTACGACATTCAACGGTAACGCCGAGGTCAAAACCGCCCGACATCAGCATAACGCCTTTTACCTCGGGATAAGCACATATACGTTCGGCAATCGCGTCAAAGCCCAAATCACGCTGAGGTATGGTCTTGAGTTCTATAAACGCCGTGACATATTCTCTGCCGCATTTTTCCCAATCGATAAGTGCGCCGTAGGATAATATTTCGCCGTTTTTTTCTGCCTCTTCGATTAGCGAATCGACAGTTTGAATATCGGTGCCCGTCATTGAGGCAAGACATTCATGCGTATATCTGCCCTCTTCGGCAAGATATGACAATATCTTGTTTTTAAGCGATTCTCTGTCGTGTTGCATATTTTCCTCCGTTAAAACAGTGTTATTTGATTGGACTCGGGCATATCGCCGAGGCATCCGTTTGACGTCAGTATTTCGAGCACTTTTTTGTTTACTCCCGCAGTGGTCTGCAAATCCATAACTGTCTCGACTCCGCCACCGTGTACCGCATCGTAGATGTTTTGCGCGGCGGTCTCACCCAAACCCGCAAGCGACGAAAACGGCAATCTTATCTTGCCGTCTTCGGGCATAAATCTGAACGCCTGCGACTTATAGATATTGACAGGCAGAAACTTAAATCCGCGGGCAAAAAACTCGCGTACCATCTGCAAAAACACCAGCGTTTCTTTGTCTTTCGGGGTTGCGTTGGGCATAGCCTCGATCTCGGCTATTTTTGCGCTTATGTTCGCCGCGCCGCTCATTGCGACAACACCGTCAAACGAATCGCGCTTGACCGTAAAATAAGTGGCGTAAAACGCTATGGGCTGATAAACTTTAAACCAGCCGAGCCTGAGCGACGCTATGGTATAAGCCGCGGCGTGCGCTTTGGGGAACATATATTCTATTTTTTTGCATGACTCGATATACCATTCGGGCACGTTTTTTTCACGCATGGCAGCCTCTTGCTCGGGTGAAAGTCCTCTGCCCTTACGCACGCTCTCCATTATTTTAAACGCAACCGAATTGTCAAGTCCCGCATAAATAAGATAAAGCATTATGCTGTCACGGGTACCTATTATCTCGTTGATGGTACAAGTGCCGTTTTTGATGAGTTCGGAACCGTTACCCAGCCATATGCCGGTGCCGTGCGAAAGTCCCGAGATCTGCAAAAGATCCGAAAAATTCTTGGGTTTACATTCCACTATCATCTGAATGACATATTTTGTGCCGAACTCGGGCAGTCCCAGAGTACCGACGGGAGCACCTATCGCCTCGGGAGTTACGCCCAAAGGTTCGGGGGATGCAAACAGTTCAAATACCTTGCGGTCGTTGAGCGGTATAGTTCGGACATCGATGCCGGTGAATTCTTCAAACACTTTATAAAATGTGGGCACATCGTGGCCGAGAATATCAAGCTTTAAAAGCGTATCGTGCAGATATTCAAACGCAAAGTGAGTGGTGATAACGCCGCTCGACTCTTTGTCGGCGGGGTGCTGCACGGGCGTGAAATCGTATATCTCATACTGTTTGGGAATAACGACTATTCCGCCCGGGTGCTGACCCGTAGTGCGCTTGACACCCGCTATGCCGTATGCAAGCCTATCCATCTCGGCACGTGTAAAAGCAAGATCTTTTTCTTCGCAAAGTTTTTTGACATAGCCTATACAGCTCTTGGGCTGTAACGCAGATACCGTGCCGGCTCTGAATATATTTTCTTTGCCGAAAAGCACCTCGGTATATTTATGTGCCGACGACTGCACGTCGCCCGAAAAGTTAAGGTCGATATCGGGCGCTTTGTCGCCGTGAAAGCCGAGAAACGTTTCAAACGGTATATCGTGGCCGTCGCATATCATCTTTTCGCCGCACTCGCATATGCGGTCCGGCAAGTCAAACCCCGAACCGACAGAACCGTCGGTAATAAAGAGGCTTTTTTTGCATTTGGGACATCTCCAGTGCGGCGGCAAAGGATTGACTTCCGAAACGCCGCAGAATGTGGCTATGACCGAAGAGCCGACAGATCCGCGCGAGCCGACGAGATAGCCGTTTTCTTCGCTGTTTTTAACCAGCAGCCTTGCGATAATATACAAGACCGCATAGCCGTGCTTGATTACCGAATCAAGCTCTTTGTCAAGCCTTGTTTTAACTATTTCGGGCAAAGGGTCACCGTACATATCTTTTGCGGTCTCATAGCAGATATTGCGCAAATCGTCCTCGGCGCCCTCTATTTCGGGAGTGAATGTGCCGTCGGGTATAGGTTTGATGAGTTCTATGCTGTCGGCTATCGCGACGGTGTTGTCGATGACGATCTCTTCGGCTTTTTCTTTGCCCAAAAACATAAACTCGTCTATCATCTCGTCGGTGGTTCTGAAATAGAGTTTTGTGCCGTCGAGCGCATCGTTAAAGCCTTTTGCAAACAGCATTATGCGACGGTAAATATCGTCGTCGGGCTCGAGATAATGCGAGTCGCCGGTTGCGACTACCGGCTTACCGACACGCTCGCCTATCTTGATTATGCGTCTGATATTATCCTGCAGCATGGCAACGGTCTCGTGCTCGGGCTTTTTGTTTTCGCCCCTGCCGCCGAGATACATATCGTTGCAGACCGGCATGACCTCGAGATAGTCATAATATTCGGCTATTTTTGCGAGTTCGCCGTCGCTTTTGCCCTCGGTTATGGCGGCATAAAGCTCGCCCTCGGAACAGGCAGAGCCTATGATAAGTCCGTCACGATAGTCGTTTAAGACCGTTTTGGGTATGCGCGGTATGCGCGCATAATAATCGAGATACGACATCGAAACAAGCTTATACAGATTGCGCAATCCGGTCTGATTTTTGACCAGTATCGAAACATGGTGCGATCTGAGTTTGCGCGGATCTGCGTTGTTTGCCATAGCGTCGTTCATCTCGGCAACATTGGTTATGCCCTGGCGCGCGAGTTTTTCGACCATACAGCCGAATATGCGCGAAAGCATCTCGGTATCGGCATCGGCACGGTGATGATCGAACTCGCCGAGTTTAAAATATGATGCCAAAGTATCGAGCTTGTGATTTTGCGCGTCGGGATTAAGATATCTTGACAGACTTACCGTGTCAAGATATGCGTTTTCAAATTTAATACGGTTTTCGGATGCGACACGGCGTATAAAACTCACGTCAAACGAAGCGTTGTGTGCAACCAGCATACCGCATCCCGCAAAGTCCAAAAACGCCTTTACCGCTTCGGGCTGCTTGGGCGCGTTTTTTACCGTATCGTCGTTTATTCCCGTAAGCTCGGTTATCTTTGCGGGTATCGGCATTTCCGGATCGACCAGTGTTTCAAAACTGTCGACGATTTCGCCGCCTTTATATTTAAGCGCGCCTATCTGCGTTATGCCGCAAGTCAGGGGCGAAAGTCCGGTCGTTTCTATATCGAATATTATAAATTCACCGTCGTCAAAACCTATATTGCCCTCTGTTCTGTCGGCAAACACCGCACGGGCGGTATCGTCGACAAGATAGCCTTCCATACCGTAGATCGGCTTTGTGTCGGGACATTTTTTTGCCGCTTTCATATATTCGGGATAAGCCTGCAAGTTGCCGTGGTCTGTTACGGCTACGGCGGGCATTCCCCACGCCGCCGCCTGCTTAAACACCTCGGATGGCTCTGACAGTGCGTCGAGCTGACTCATATTGGTGTGAATATGTAGTTCGACGCGCTTGCGCGGATAATTATCTTTTCTGCCCACTTTTTTAACAAAAGCCATGGCGGTGGGACGCACGACCACCTCTTTATCGTATTTATTCCACTCTGCCTTACCGGTGATAAGCATATATGCGGGAGCCTTTGGAATATCGGCTCTGCGCTCTCTCGGCACCGAAACTCTTGCAAGCACCGAAGCGTCGAGGTCGGTAAACTCCATCTTGCAGGTTATCTTGCCCGTATCGTAATTGGGCTTTGTTTCTATGCTGAACATTTTGCCGAGAAACGTGACTGTCATGCCGTCGTGAACGGCACGTATCGGTTTGAGCGTTTTTATGCTCGGCACGTCTTTGCCCGTAAATATCTTGGGCTCGGATATATCAAACAGCAATCTGCCGGCTTTGCACAGTGTGCGTTCTTCGTTTTGCCAATGAACCGTGTCACCGTCTTCTGCGGGCATATACGAATTTGTCTTTTTTGCGTCAAGTTCTTCATAATGCATAGCTTTTTCAAGTTGTTCGGCAGACATTCGGTCATATTCGGCGTTTTTGGGTGAAATATAAAACTCGGGCATTTCTCCGCCGATAAGCGTCACCTTGACGTCGATATCAAACTGTGCCTTTATGCATTCGGATATATATTTGTCAACCGAATCATTGATCAAAATTTCGGCAGTGCAACCGTCGCGCAGGTTGACAACAAGTTCGCCTGCCTGTTTGTCATAGCGGACTTTTGATTTTTCAAAAAAGCCCTTGCCTATCGTATCACCGAACTCGACACAGATATAAGGATATATCCTGTTCCAGACTCTATCCGAAAAAAGTTCTGTAGGATAATGCGGCATTATGCGCACATCCGACGCGTTATATGCTTTTTTTACACGCCTCGCGATATCAAAAAGTGCCTCGGGCTCGACTATCTCGTCAAAAACAGGCAATATGCGCACCGCTTTTTTTTCGCGGCTTATCTTGATGCCGCAATCTGTCATGCGAGATATGATCTCAAGCTCGCGGGGTGAAAACTCGCACCGCGCAAATTTTTTTAAAAACTTTTCGCTCATTATAAAAGTTCCTTAATTTCGGACACAAGAGTGCCGACGATATCACATTCGTTTATTCTGCCCACAGTCTCGCCGTGTTTAAAAAGCACCGCCTCGCCGTTGCCGCCGGCAACTCCGACATCCGCTTCGCGCGCTTCGCCCGGGCCGTTTACCACACAGCCCATTAACGCGACCGTGATATCTTTTTCTGTCTGTATATCTGCGGTTGCGGTTTTAAGTTCAGCATAGAGTTTTTTAAGGTCTATCTGCGTTCTGCCGCATGTAGGGCACGAAACTATATTTATGCCGTGTCTGAGCCCCAGTGATTTAAGTATATCTATTGCGGCTTTGACCTCTTGCACGGGCGGGTCGGTAAGCGAAACACGCACGGTGTCGCCTATGCCGTCCAAAAGCAACGCACCTATGCCTATTGAATTTTTGATCAGTCCGTCGGGTATCGCTCCCGCCTCGGTAACACCTATATGCAAAGGATAATCGCACGACTCGGCAATCAGTCTGTTGGCGGCGACGCATGTTGTGACGTCGCTCGATTTGACAGAAAGCACTATGTCGTTAAAATCAAATTTTTTAAGCAGTGCGGCGTGCTCGAGCGCAGAATCCCTGAGCGCCTCGGCACATACCCTGCCGTATTTTGCCAGTATGGGTTTTGAAAGCGAACCACCGTTGACGCCGATCCTTATGGGTATGTTTTTTGCTCTGCACGCATCGGCGACCGCCTTGACTCTGTCGTCGCCGCCTATGTTGCCGGGATTTATGCGTATCTTGTCGGCGCCCGCCTCTATCGCGGCAAGCGCAAGTCGGTAATCAAAATGTATGTCGGCGACGAGAGGCATATCGGTCATATTGCGTATGGCTTTAAATCCTTCTGCCGCTTCAAACGTGTTTACGGTAAGTCTGACTATATCGCAGCCTGCGTTTTCAAGCTCGTTAATCTGATTTATCGCCCTCTGCACATCGTGTGTCGGAACGTCGCACATCGACTGAACGGCTATTCTGTTGCCGCCGCCTATGGTAACTCTGCCCACCTTGACGGTGTGTGAAAGTCTTTTGGTCCGCATACAGTCGTCACTCCTCCCGTTTTTTGTTATTTAAAACAGCCCTATAACATCCTTGATGCATACTAATATCATCAGGCCTATGAGCAATATCGCAAAAATATTTGTTATAACGTTTTGAACTTCTTTTTTTATGGGCCTGCGCAATATCATCTCGATAATGCAAAACAGTATCATGCCGCCGTCAAGCACGGGTATAGGCAAAAGGTTGCACACACCGAGCGAAACCGAAATAAACACCGTAAGCACGGCGAGACTCGAAACCGTCTCGGCAAAGTTGTCGCTGCCCGCTATCGTATCGCCTACGGCACCGCCTATGGCAATAGGGCCTCCGACCGACTCGCCTATGTCATATCTGCCGCTAAACGTGTCGATAAGCGAATCGACCGTAACGTAAACTATAGATATAGGCTGATAAAACGCATCGTTTAAGACATTGGCAAAGTTTTTTTGTTTAAGATATATTTTAAAATCGACACAGCCGAATTCGCTGCCCGACTGCTCCTGCACGGGAAACCTCACGCCCTCGAGCTTTATCCTTTCGCCGTCCCTGATTACCTCGATATCTACAGGACGGTTGCCGTGAGCGGATATCTCATAGCTTAGGTCATAATAAACATGAATATTTCTGCCCCCCACTTTGACTATCTCATCACCGGGTTGCAGGCCGTATGCAAACGAAACGTTTTGATAATCGTTTGTCTCGTATTTGTCGGCAACGACGGTCGACGCAAGATTAGGGCTGGCGACAACGTAAATTATCATAATTACAAACGCAAAAACTATATTCATAAACGGGCCGGCGACACCTATTATAAGGCGCTGCCACGCTTTAAACGTATCTATGGGCCGTTTGTTTTTGTGGCGGTCTTCAAGCTCTTCACTGTATTCTCCGACCATGTTTACAAACCCGCCGACAGGCAACGCTCTTATCGAAAAATCGTTGTGTTTGCCCTGCTTTGTATAAATCTTGGGACCCATGCCTATTGAAAATTCGATTATTCCGACGCCGAAAATACGCGCGGCGATATAATGTCCGAGTTCGTGTATTCCTATCAGTACACCGAATATGATGACTGTGAGCAATATTGATATAAGTGAATTAATCATTTCAGATGCAGCCTTTCACCGCTTCGCGAGCGGCAATGTCAGTGTCTATTATTTGCTTAAGATCGGGCGATGCGATATATTCTGTTTCATAGCAAGCGTGCTTTATAAGCCGTTCTATATCGTTAAAGCCTATTTTACCGTTTAAAAACAATTCTACGGCCGCCTCGTCGGCTCCGTTCATGGCGGCGGGAATATTGCCGCCTTTTTTTATCGCTTCGCGTGCAAAATTCAAGAGGCCGAATGTTTCGGTATCCGGTTCGGCAAACGTGAGCGACGCATAATCTTTAAAGTCAAGTGCCCTTTTGTCGGGGCTATCGAGCCGTGCGGGATAAGACAAAGCAAACGATATCGGCAAACGCATATCGGGAGTTCCGAGCTGCGCTATAACCGCTCCGTCGATAAACCTCACCATAGAATGTATGACGCTTTGGCGGTGTATTATTACCTCTACACGCTCTGAAGGCAATCCGAAAAGATACATTGCCTCTATTATCTCAAAGCCTTTATTCATCATCGTGGCGCAATCGACGGTTATTTTTTTTCCCATGCTCCAATTAGGATGTTTCAGTGCGTCCGCGGCGGTCATACGCTCGAGTTCGCTGTGATTTTTGCCCCAAAACGCTCCGCCCGAAGCGGTAAGTATCACCGATTCGACCTCGTTTCGCCTGTCGCCTATGCATTGAAATATCGCCGAATGTTCGCTGTCGATGGGCAAAAGTTCGGTATGCGTTTCTTTGATACGTTTCATAACAAGTTCGCCGCCTGCGACAAGCGTCTCTTTGTTTGCAAGAGCTATGCGCTTTTTGCCGTCAACAGCCGCAAGTGTCGGCTCGAGTCCGCTTATGCCGAGCAAAGCGTTTACAAGAGTATCGCAATCGGTCTCTGCGGCCATTTGGCAAAGCGCATCTTTACCCGCAACCACTTTTATATCGGTATCGGCCAGGCGCTGTTTCATCGAAAGATAACGGTTTTCGCCTATACAGCACATTCGAGGCATAAAACGTCTGCATTGTGTTTCGAGCAATATTTCGTTTTGGTTTGCCGAAAGGCAATCGACCTGATAGCCGTACCGCGCACAAATGTCAAGCGTCTGCGTGCCGATAGAACCGGTCGAACCGAGCAATGCTATCTTCATATGATCTCACCAAGTTTAAACAAATAAAAAAGCTAAAATTCCCGCAAGTATAAACACAGGCAGGCTGCTGTCGAATCTGTCAAGCACGCCGCCGTGCCCCGGAAATATCTTGCCGTAATCTTTTATGCCGTATTTGCGCTTTACCGCGCTGGCAAACAAGTCGCCGAACTGCGACAATACCGCAACTGGTATTGCAAGCAGGCAGAACCAAAAATTAAATTCTTGCCCGCAAAGGCACACAACAAGTCCGAATACAGCGGCGAACAGCACACCGCCGATAACGCCGCCTATCGCGCCCTCAACAGTCTTTTTAGGCGAAAGGTGCGGGCACAGCTTGTGTTTGCCTATTTTGCTGCCCGCAAAATAGGCACATATATCACAGCCGACAGGCGCGAGTATCAGCAAAAGATAATCGCGCGGGAACGCGTCGCGAACCGATACAAGCATCGAAAATCCGCAAATTATATATATCATTCCGGCACACATCTCGGTTTCGCCGGCAAGCGACTGCTTTTCGGCGGCAATGACCGAGCATATCATTATCCATAAAAACGATATGCACACCGCGGTAAGTATCGACAGGGCCGCATTGCCCGAATACCTGACCGCAAAAGGAGATGCCGCCGCTGTTGCCATAAGCGGTATAAATGCATATTTTTTGCTTACGCCGACACATTTTGCAAACTCGTATACCGCCGCGGCGGCAAGCACTGCCGCCAACAACGGCAAGGCAAATGTATCGGCAAAGCAAAGCACGGGCACAAACACCGCCGTCATTACGGCACCTGTGATAATTCTTGTTTTCAAAATCAAAGCCCTCTCTATTTTCCGTATCTGCGCGATCGGCTCGCATAATCGTCAAAAGCCTTTATAAGCTCGGTTTTGTCAAAATCGGGCCAATAAAGGTCGCTGAAATAATATTCGGCATATGCCGACTGCCACAGCAAAAAGTTTGATATGCGTTTTTCACCGCTCGTGCGTATGACAAGGTCGGGATCGGGTGCCCCTGCCGTATAAAGATGCGATGAAATATCGTCATCGGTAACATACGTCACACCCTCTGCCATCAGGCTGTTTACGGCGTGAACTATCTCTGTTCTGCCGCCGTATGACAAGCATATACCCACCGTCATACCGGTATTGGCATTGAGTTTTGACACGCTCTCACAAAGCATATCACAGGTCTTTTTGTCAAATCTTTCGAGATCGCCGTAAATGCGCAATCTTGCGTTTTGTTTCATCAATTTAGGCACATAGACAGGTATGGCGGAATTCATTATTTTGATTATACCCGACACCTCGTCGTCGGATCTTTTCCAATTTTCGGTTGAAAAGGCATAAACGGTAAGATATTTTACGCCGAGTTCGTCGCACGCCTCAACGGTTTTTACAAACGTATCAAAACCCGCCTTGTGACCGGCCGTGCGCGGCAAACCGCGCTTTTGAGCCCAGCGGCCGTTGCCGTCCATAATGACGGCAACGCTGCGGGGATAAGACGACAAACGGTCTTTGTCTGTCATATCTCAAGTATCTCTTTGTCTTTTTTGGATACGCAGGCATCTATGTCTTTGATATAGCGATCGGTAAGATCCTGAACCTGTTTTTCCGACTTTTTTTGATCGTCCTCGGTAAGAGTTCCGTCTTTTTTAAGTTTTTTGATCTCTTCGTTGGCGTCACGGCGTATGTTGCGCATAGCTACTTTGGCGTCTTCGCCCATTTTTGCGGTTTTTTTGGTAAGTTCTATGCGGCGTTCTTCGGTAAGCGGCGGAAACGACAGTCTTATCTGCTTGCCGTCGTTGACGGGCGTTATGCCGAGATCCGAAGCCTGAACGGCTTTTTCGATCTCACGCAGCATCTTTGCCTCCCAAGGTGCGATAACAAGGGTGCGCGCATCCTGCGTTTTGATCTGTGCTACGCTTTCGATAGGCGAAGGGGTGCCGTAATAATCGACGCGAATGCGCTCGAGTAATTTTGCGCTTGCTCTGCCGACTCTGATTGCGTCAAACTCGTTAACGAGCACCGAAACGGTTTTTTTCATTCTCTCTTCATAAGGTTTAAGGTCAAAATTCATGGTGTTGCCTCCTGCTTTTTATGTTTTTAAATTTAATCGTTGCATATTACCGTGCCGCTTGCCGAGCCGCAAACGGCGTTTTTAATGCTTTCTGCCGAGTCTAGTTTAAACAGCACGGTATAGATATCATTGTCACGTGCCATCGCCGCGGCAGTCATGTCTATAGCGGCAAGTCCGTCGGCGATTATGCGAGAATATGTAAGTTTGTCGTATTTTTTTGCTTTGTCGGGATATTTGACGGGGTCCATATCATATACGCCGTCAACGTTTTTTGCCGAAAGCACTGCGTCGCACTTAAGTTCGGCAGCACGCAGCATCATCCCCGAATCGGTTGAAAAATAAGGATATCCCACGCCGCCCGCCGTTATGACGACATTGCCCTTTTCAAGCAATTCGATAGCCTCATACTGCGAATAAGGCTTGCAGACCTGCGAGATGTTAAGCGCTGACATAACGGTGCATCCGACACCCGCCGAAATAAGATAATCTTGCATGGCAAGCGAATTGATAACGGTTGAAAGCATTCCCATCTGATCGGCTCTTACACGGTCGATCTTAAGTCCGCCTTGACGCGCGCCGCGCCAGATATTGCCGCCGCCTATGACAAGCGCTATCTGCACGCCGCTGTGAACGCATTCGGCAATCGCATCTGCTATCTCCTCTAAAAATTTGCCGTTTAATATGCCGTTTTCGCCCGAAAGTGCTTCACCCGAAAGTTTGAGCAGCACTCTTTTATAGCACGGTTGCATAGATAAGACCTCTCTTTTTAAATATGATTTTGTTATAGGTTATTTGATAAAAACACAGAGTTGACTGTTAAGTTCGTCAAGCAAGCCTACGCGGTATGCGTTGACAACGCCGAGCCCGTCGCCGCCCGACATGATATCGTCGCCCAAATATTCAAACAGCAGTCCGTCTGCCGGCTCTGCGCCGAAAAGCGCAAGCACTGCGGCCGCTATCTCGTTTGATTCGGAATCCGGTGCGACTATAATACGTTCGCATCGATTTGCATCTGGCAAGCCTTTGCAATATGCGGTATAAGATACGCCCTGCACATCGGCCGAGTATACCACGGCAAAACAGCCGTCGTATATATCCACATCGCACTGCGACGATATAAAGCCCTCAAGACTGTGAAACGACGTTGCCGCAAACATCATATCAAGTTCAAAGCCGCCGTCAAAAGAATCCGAATGAGCAAACCTGATCAAAGAGGTATCGAATTCGACCTCGGCACCGTATTGACGCGCCATATCCGACACGGTATCAAGCGAACCCGCAAGTGTATTTAAAAACGTTTTTTCATCATCGTCGGTAAGCGTATATTCATCCTTTGACATCATAATCGCCACGGCAAGATACTTGCCGCGCAAAACGCTGGCACTGCCTTTATCCATATAAATACCTTCGGGCGAGTTAAAAACGGTATCGTAAAGCGTGCCGTCCAAGCGTAAGCCGTCGTCTGTATGTATCAAACGCAATGTCTTATCACCGACGGTCACAGTGCCGTCATCCGATACATCAAAGTCCGCTACCGATATATCGCGGTCATCGATAAAGTGATAATAAAACAATGTTTTGCCGTCTGTGCCTTCGGTCACGGCATTTTTACCGTAGACGGGATAATCGAGATAGTATTCGATCACACCCGATGAAGCGTCGTAAGTTTGGCTTAAAAGCCGTTTTACCGAGTCGAACATCGCATATTCGCTGTTTCGGTCGCACTCGGTATATCCGTCACAAGTCTCGCCGCCGTTTAAATATCCGCCCGCAAAGATCATATGCACCGTCTTGTCGTTAAACAAAAGTTTTGCAATTTCGGTGCGATTATAAAGCAACGTGTTTTCGGCAGACGATGCATCTTCGCTTTGAATATCGGATGACTCGTCGGACGTATCCGCGTCATTATAGCACGATGCAAGGCACAAGGCAAGCATCAGCAAAAAGGCAAAAAACCTAATTTTTAAAATTGATCGCCGTTCTGATAATATCATAATCGTCTTCACCTATCGCTTTGCATATAAGCGCCGGGTTAAGTACCGCATCGGGTGCTGCGGATACACGTACTTTAAGCATAACGCCGCCGTCGGTGTCAAAGCAGTCAAACGCAAACACCTTGTCGGTTATATCGATTTCGACATCGCCTTTTTTGCCCGATTTTATCGCAACAAGCCTGCCGCACATAAGTGCTTTTATATCCGATGAATGCCTGTCGGTATGCAAAGTAATATCATAATCGGCACTCAAAACATCGCTTATCTTGTTTGAGGGATAAAAACAGCCGGTTATCTCTATGCCGCTCGGCAATGCCGCGGTAAGCAACGATGTGACGGCATCGGTATCGGTCTGTGTGTTTAAGCCGAAATCGACAACCTCGCATATGCTCTCTTGATACATCGAAAGCGGTATGGCAAACGCTATCTTGGGATGAGGATTAAACCCCTCGCTGTATGTTATATCGAGTCCCGATCTTACAAGTGCGCGTGTAAATGCGCGTTGCAGGTCGAGATGCGATATATATCGCATTACGCCGGTCTTTTTAAAGGTTATCCTAATTTTCATTTTTTGCATTGCACCTCACATTCAAACGCTCCGCAGCCCGAGCATTTTGTACGGCAGTCGGGTGTGGTTGTGCCCTGCTCGGAAAGATGCTTTTCACGCAGCAAAAAGCGCTTTGTGACACCGATATCCAAAAAATCCCACGGTAGTATTTCGTTTTCGTCGCGCCTGCGGTTTGCATAAAAATCGGGGTCTATTCCGCAATCGGCAAAAATGCTCATCCAATTGTCGTAATCAAAATATTCGTCCCAACTGTCGAAGCGCTGACCCCTTTTTGCCGCCTCGGCAATAGCCGTGCCGAGCCTGCGATCACCGCGTGAGAACACTCCCTCGAGCCTTGAAACGCGCGCTTCGTGATATTTATAATTTATACGCCGCGACTTAATGCAGTCTTTAAGCAGCAATTGCTTGCGTTGCAGTTCTTCAAGGCCGTTCTGGGGCTCCCACTGGAACGGTGTGAACGGTTTGGGCACAAAGCAACTGACCGAAACGGTTATCTCGGGCGCTCTGCCGACACGTTTTTTTGAGTTATACAGGTCGAGAATGCGGTGCGCAAGCCCTGCTATGCCCTCTATATCTTCATCCGTTTCACCGGGCAAACCGTTCATAAAATAAAGTTTCAAAGAATTTCTGCCGCCGTCAAACGCTTTTGCGCAACCGTCCATTATCTCCTGCTCGGTGATATTTTTGTTTATCACATCGCGCATACGCTGAGTGCCCGCCTCGGGTGCAAACGTCAGGCCGGATTTGCGCACCGACGAAACTTTTTTGAGCAATTCGTCATAAAATGCGTCTATACGCATAGAAGGCAGCGAAAGTCCTATCTTTTTGTCGTCGGTCCATGATTTTAATTTGTCTATAAGTTCGCCGAGGTCGTTATAGTCGCTTATAGAAAGCGACGTGAGCGATATCTCGCTGTAACCGGTTTTTGCAAAACATTCGCGCGCGTTGCAATCGAGCACATCGGGCGATTTTTGTCTGTAAGGTCTGTATACCATGCCCGCCTGGCAAAAGCGACAGCCTCTGATACAGCCTCTGAATACCTCAAGCGTTATTCTGTCATGCACCGTATCAAGATAAGGCACGACTGCCTCGGTGGGAAAACTTACACTGTCGAGATCTGTTATTATGCGTTTTTTGACCGTGCGGGGCACGTCATCATATTTTGGCTCAAAACTTTTTATCGTGCCGTCGGCGTTATATTCGACATTGTAAAGCGAAGGAACATAAAAACCTTCGAGATGCGAAGCCAGACGCAAAAATTCGGCTTTTGACATTCCCTTTGCCCTGCAGTCACGATAAAGCAAAGCAAGCTCCGGCAGGGCTTCTTCGCCCTCACCTATCGAAAATACATCAAAAAACTCAGCCATCGGCTCGGGATTGTATGTACAGGGGCCTCCGCCGAGAATTATCGGCATGCTGTCGTCTCTTTCGTCGGCTCGCATGGGAATACCCGCCAGAGACAGCATATTTAAAACATTGGTATAGCAAAGCTCGTATTGCAACGTAAACGCCACTATGTCAAAATCGGTAAGCGGGTCTCCGGTCTCAAGCGCATAAAGCGGCGTATTTGTCTCGCGCATAACTTTTTCCATATCTCCCCAAGGGGCAAAACAGCGCTCGCAAAAAACGTTGTCGGTTTCATTGAGGCAATGCGTCAAAATGCGCATACCTAGATTTGACATGCCTATCTCGTATGTGTCGGGAAAACAAAAGCATATGCGTGTATCATAACTGCCTTCGGGCTTTATAAACTCACCGTATTCGCCGCCGATATACCGTCCGGGTTTTTCGACTTTTTTAAGCAGATGTGAATATCTGTCGTATTTCAAAATCT
>CAYOCM010000024.1:0-15776 GCA_964402515.1 uncultured Ruminococcus sp.
ACTTTTTTATGCAAAAATGTGCCGATTTGTCGGATATAAATGTTAAGGTTGGCAAACAAAAATAATTTTGCAAAAATATTTGCGCCATACTACTTGACAAAATCAAAAAAAGTGTTATAATGACAAAGCATCGAGGGGATATTTGGCAAACCGTATCCGCACATGCGGCTGATTATTTGCATCTTTATCCCGATTGCTCTCGTGGCAGAGCTTTCTGTTTTAACCGATAAGCAAATATTTTAATGCAGCCCAAACGGTGCTGCATTTTTTGATGCTTAAATGCTGCGCTTCCGTGCGATATTCGGCTTGACAAACAGGGGCATATGTGTTATACTCTCTTAGAACAAATGTTTGAAAGAGGTTAGTTATGGCAAAGGACGTCAAAGACAGCAAACAAGAGGCTTTAGCGGCTGCGCTCGCTCAGATCGAAAAAAAGTGCGGCAAGGGCTCGATAATGCGTTTGGGTGAAAACGCGCGTATGGAGGTCAAGGCGGTGTCAACCGGTTCACTGACTTTGGATCTTGCACTCGGCATCGGCGGCGTTCCCCGCGGCAGAATTATCGAGATATACGGACCCGAGTCTTCGGGCAAAACCACGCTTGCTTTGCACATAGTTGCCGAGATACAGCGCTTGGGCGGCGAGGCGGCATTTATTGACGCCGAGCACGCGCTTGATCCTATTTATGCCAAAGCGCTCGGTGTCGATATCGATTCTTTGCTTGTTTCTCAGCCGGATGACGGTGAACAGGCACTTGAGATATGCGAGGCGCTTGTGCGTTCCGGCGCTATCGAGGTCGTTGTTGTTGATTCGGTTGCGGCACTTGTTCCGCGTGCCGAGATAGACGGCGATATGGGGGCTTCTCACGTAGGTCAGCAGGCAAGGCTTATGTCGCAGGCATTGCGCAAGCTTTCGGGCGCTATTGCAAAAACAAACTGCATAGTTGTTTTTATCAATCAGCTTCGCGAAAAGATCGGCGTTATGTACGGCAACCCCGAGACTACCACGGGCGGCAGAGCGTTAAAGTTTTACGCTTCGGTACGTCTTGACGTTCGCAAGACCGAGCAACTCAAGGTCGGCGGCGAGATCGTCGGTAACCATGTTAAGTGCAAAATTGTTAAAAACAAAGTCGCGCCTCCGTTTAAGGTAGCCGAATTTGATATTATGTACGGCAAGGGCATATCAAAAGAAAGCGAATTGGTCGAGCTCGGTGTCACGCTCGGTATTATCGAAAAGAGCGGTTCTTGGTTCTCATACAACGGTGAGCGTCTTGCGCAGGGCAAAGACAATGTGCGCAATCTGTTGGTCGAAAATCACGAGCTTGCCGATGAGATCGAATCAAAGATCCGCGATGCGTCGCTCGGTTCGGATGTCATCGGATTTGATCCTGCCGACAGTACATCGTTTGATCCCGAGGACGAACAATAATGCAGATTGATTCTGTCATTATAGACGGCGAAAACCGCGAGGTAGCGCTGTCTGTTGTCGGTGCGCAATGTTATCATATAATGCAAAGCGATTTTGACGCGTTGTTGCTTTCAGATGGCGACGATATAGATAATCAAACACTTGAGCGTATTATTTATCTTGATGAAAAACTGCGTTCTGTCAAGCAGGCGTTTAGGCACTTGGCTTATGCCGACTGTTCGTCGGGCAGGTTGCGTAAAAAGCTTTTGCAAAAATTTTCGCAGCCCGCAGTTGACGAAACTGTCAAACTGCTTTCAGATCACGGATATCTGCGTGATGCGGAACTGTGTGCCGAATACGCACGTAACAATTATGAGATAAAACACCACGGACCTATACGCATAAGGCAAGACCTTTATAAACTTGGGTTTTCATCCGAGGTGATAGGCGAGGTTATGAATGATTTTGAGTCCATGGATCACGGCGAAAACCTTGAGTTTGTGCTTTCTTCGCGTTTTAAATCGCGCGATCCGCAAAACAGGCAAAAGGCTTTTGCGGTGCTTTATCGGCTTGGATATCCTTATGACGATGTGCGCGAGGCTGTAGAAAATTATTTTGAATCGGAGCTTTGATCAATGTCAATTAAAGTCGGTTTTGTATCTCTCGGTTGCCCCAAAAACCTTATCAATACCGAGACGATGTTGAAAAAACTAATAGATAACGGTTACACCGTGGTTGCCGAGGACATCGATGCCGATGTGGTCGTTATCAACACTTGCGCTTTTATTAACGACGCAAAGCAAGAGGCTATCGATAATATACTTGATATAGCGTGGCTCAAAGAGAACCGTTCGCTTAAAGGTATAGTTGTTACCGGTTGCTTGCCCCAAAGATATCGTGATGAGATATTCAAACGTTTGCCCGAAGTCGATGCTATAATCGGCACCGGCTCACTTGATGATATATGTAAAGCGGTTGAAGAGGCATACAACGGTCGCAGGTTTTCTTCTTTTGGCGATCCTTCGTGCCAGTCGATGGGGGGGGACAGGGTTCTTACCACTCCCGAACATATGGCATATATTCAGATAGCCGAGGGTTGCGATAACCGTTGTTCGTATTGCGTTATTCCCGATATACGCGGTAAGTTCCGCAGCCGTCCGATGTGCGATATCATCGAAGAGGCACGCAATCTTGCCGAGCTCGGTGTTAAAGAACTTGTGCTCGTCGCACAGGATACAACACGTTACGGCGAAGATATATTCGGTACATACGCGCTTGATGTATTGCTCGAAGAGTTGTCTCAGATAGACGGCATAGAATGGCTCAGATTGCTTTATTGCTATCCCGACCGTATTACAGACGGGTTGATTGATGTTATTGCCGATAATCCTAAGGTTTGTAAATATATTGATATGCCGATACAGCATATCAGTGACGGCGTTTTAAAAGCTATGAACAGGCGTGACACAGAGCAAGGTATACGCGGTATAATCGAAAAATTGCGCAGCCGCGTGCCCGGCATCATTTTGCGATCGACTGTCATAGTCGGTTTTCCGGGTGAGACAAAAGATGATTTTGCAAAGCTTGAAAGTTTTGTAAAAGAAATCAAGTTTGAAAGGCTCGGTGTTTTTAAGTATTCGCGTGAAGAAAACACTCCCGCATATTCTATGCCGCATCAGGTTTCCGATAAGACCAAACAGCGCCGTTTTGATATTCTTATGAGCGCACAAGAGCGTATTCATAATGACAGCAATCAAAAGTTTGTCGGCACTACACAACGCGTGATATGCGAGGGATATGACCAAGTTGCCGAATGTTTTTACGGCAGATTTTTTGCCGATGCTTATGACATTGACGGTAAGATATATTTTGATTCATCATTCAGAGTCAACGAAGGCGAATTTGTTGATGTTGAGATAACCGAACTGCTCGATTATGACCTGTTCGGCCGTACTGTCGGTAAAAAACAATGAAAAAGCTTAATTTACCTAACGCAATCACAATTTTACGCATATGCATGATACCTGTGTTTATGCTGTTTATGGTTTATGACTTTTTTGGCGGCGAGCGTCAGTTTGCATCTCGTATTATTGCCGCGACACTGTTTATAGTTGCCGCTTTAACCGACATGCTTGACGGAAAAATCGCCCGCAAGCGAGGGCTTGTTACGGATTTCGGCAAGTTTTTGGATCCGCTTGCGGATAAATTTATGATATTCGGCGCAATGATAGCTGTGTTGTTTTCGGATTATATATTTGTCGATTGGCAAATACTTTCGTCTGAAATAATGGGCAACATATTCTTTTGGTGCGCGGCTATAGTTATCTTTCGCGAGCTTGCTGTGACATCTATAAGACTTGTCGTTGCTAAGACAGGCATAGTCATCGCGGCCAGCAAAATAGCCAAAGTCAAAACAACGTTTCAGATGATATGCATTTCCGTAATCGTTCTTGAACCCGTTGTGTTGCCTTTTTGCCGTGGATTTGCATCGCTTGTGCTTATGGCTGCAATGCTTTGCTTTACTGTTATTTCGGGCGTTGATTATATAGCAAAATATTGGAAATATCTCGATATCGATAAATAAGGACGATTTGATTTATTATGAAACTTTATAATTCTCTCACGCGTCAAAAACAAGATTTTATCGCTAACGACAACAAGGTCGGCATGTATGTTTGCGGTCCTACCGTATACAACTATTTTCATGTCGGCAATGCGCGTTGCTTTGTGGTTTTTGATATGCTGCGCCGCTATCTTGAATACCGCGGTATGCAGGTTACTTATGTGCAGAATTTTACCGATGTCGACGATAAACTTATACGTCGCTCTGCCGAAGAAGGCATCAGTGTACGCGAGGTCGCAGATAAATATATAAACGAATATTTTGTGGATGCCGACGGACTAGGTATACATCGTGCTACAGTACAGCCGCGTGCTACCGAAAATATCGATCTTATTATCGACTTTATTCAAAAGCTCATCGATAAAGGCCATGCTTATGTTACGAACGGTGACGTTTATTTTGATTTTGCAACATTTTCAGAATACGGCAAACTTTCGGGACACAGACCTGATGATCTTGAAGCGGGAAGCCGCGTTGATGTAAATGGTGACAAAAAGAATCCGTTTGATTTTGCACTTTGGAAGGCACGCAAAGAAAACGAAAATATCTTTTGGCAGTCTCCTTGGGGCGAGGGCAGACCGGGGTGGCATATTGAATGTTCTACAATGTCATTTAAATATCTTGGCACAAATTTTGATATCCACGCCGGCGGTCCTGATCTTATATTCCCACATCACGAGAATGAGATTGCACAGACTGAATGTGCAACCGGTGAGCCCATGGCACGCTTTTGGTGCCATATAGGCTTTATTAATGTCGATAACAAAAAAATGAGCAAGTCTGCGGGTAACTTTTTTATGGTGCGTGATGCCGCAAAGCAATACGGGTATCTTCCTATAAGATATTTGTGTCTTGCATCACATTATCGCAGTCCCATTAATTTTTCCGCAGAGATACTTCAGTCTGCTGTTAGCTCTGTTGAAAGACTGCAGAATTGTGAAGAAAATATACTTTTCAGAGCAAAGACCGCAGTCGGCAGTATCACAGATGAAGAACGTGAGTCGATAAAATTGCTTGAACAAAAAAAAGTCGAATTCATATCTGCTATGGATGACGATTTTAATACCGCAGATGCATTTTCGTATCTTTTTGAGATGACTCGTGAGATTAATACCCGTCTTGCGGGTGAGGTTTCTGCCGAATATTTACAAAAAGCTTATGGTTTGCATTTTGAACTCGCGTCTTTGCTCGGCTTTGAATATAAATCGCAAAACAGTACCGACGATCAATGGATCAAAGATCTTATTGCAGAACGTGCTGCCGCAAAAAAAGCTAAGAATTATGCAAGAGCCGATGAAATCAGACAAGAACTCAAAGACAAAGGCATTTTGATCCAGGATACTCCGCAGGGTGTAAAATGGTCGAGAGCATAAGTTTTGATATGCGCGAGACAAGCCCTCTTGTACTTGCGTATATGGGAGATGCATATATAGAACTCCTCGCACGCGAAACGGTTATCAAAAGCGGAATTAAATGCGTATCTGCCATAAACAATGAGGTTAAACGATTTGTTACTGCAAAGAATCAAAGCGAAGCGGCATTAAGAATAGAACGATTGCTTGATGAAAAAGAGCACAGAATATTTAGGCAGGGACTGAACTCAAAACCGCGAAACCTGCCAAAGAGTGCTTCTGCAATCGAGTATATGCGTGCTACGGCACTTGAGTGCTTGTTTGGCTATCTCTATTTATTGCACATGCATGGGCGCGCGACGGAATTGTTTGATATCTGTTATTTGACAAAGGAGGCACAAGATGACTGAACTTAATGATATCGAACGCGAGATGTATTCTTATATCAAAAAATGTATCGAATATGACGGTTATGCGCCCTCTGTCCGTGATATATGCGCCTCACTGTCTATAAAGTCGACGTCTACTGTTCATTCATATTTGGCTCGGCTCGAGCAAAAAGGCTATATATCAAAAGGGCAGGGCAAGAGCCGTGCGCTTAAACTCGTTAATGATGACGATTGCGACTCGGGCGGTATGATAAAAATACCTTTGCTTGGCAAAGTTACTGCCGGAATGCCTATAACCGCAGTTGAAAACTTTGAAGGCTATTTTGAATATCCCGTTGCAATGGCCGGCCGGCCTGAAGATCTGTTTGCCTTGCGCGTAGCCGGTGAAAGTATGATTGATGCCGGTATATTAGATGGCGATATAGTTGTCGTACAAAAGACCGTTTATGCCGATGACGGCACGATAGTTGTCGCGATGATAGATGATGAAGCCACTGTTAAAAAGATATATCACGATGACGATCGTATACGCTTACAACCCTGCAACCCGAATATGAACCCGATTTTTGCACGCAATGTCAGCATAATCGGCAAAGTAGTTGCCAATTTTAGGTTCTATTAAAAATATTTCTATGGGTGTTTTCACACGAAAGCACCTGTTTTTTATTCAAAACTATTGACATTGCGTCAAAATGTAGTATAATAATATAAAAATTGGCATTTTTTGCCAACTAATATTATACGGAGGATGTAAAAATGATGCGATGCCCGCAGTGCGGCCTTTGGAATGATTGGGTGATCGACACATACACATCAAAGGACGCAAAATTTATACGCAGAAGAAGGGAGTGCCACAGTTGCGGCTACCGTTATACGACTTACGAAACGATCGAAAACGTGCCGATAGTTATAATAAAACGTGACAGATCGCGCCAAAGCTTTGACAGAGAAAAGATAATCGATTCAATAAGTCGCGCTTGTTATAAGCGCTCTATAACAAACGAGCAGATCTCAAAATGTGCATACGATGTCGAATATGCGTTATCTAACGTATTGCAGGCAGAGGTCGAATCGGCGGTTATAGGAAAACTTGTCAGCGACGCACTTAAAAAACTTGATCTTATTGCTTATATACGATATTGCTCTGTACATCATAGCTTTAAGGATATCGCTGAGTTTTTAAACTATCTTGACCCGATTATCGAAAGAATCAATAAAAAAACCAAGTACGGAATTTAATGAGGTAATATGAAAAACATAATTTACGGGCTTATACAAGAACAATACATTTTGGGAGATGAAACGCGTATTTCATACGGCGTTGCCGCCTATGCCGATCCTGAATTTGACGGAACCGTTACGGTCGTCGCATCGGCTCACGATTTATCCGGTGATAAAAACGTTATGACGGATTTCGTCAATAAATGCAATGAACTGCAACTTTCGTTGCTGCATTTTGACGATGTTATAGAAGACTTTTTGTGCCGATAATAACAGTAAATAATTCGCGTAACACACGGACCGCTCAAGCGGCCCGTGTTTTGCAATTTGACTTTATCTGTATGCATTTGTATTTATTATACATTCAATCGTACAATTGACAATTTGAATTTTAAGTGATAAAATATGATATATTTGTTTTTGCGGAGGTACGCGATGATCAAGCAATATATTTCTTCAAGGTTGCAAAACCGCTCGAATGGGGCGTTTGGCTGCATTGACTCAAAAGGCAATATTTTGCCCGATCAGGCTAAGCAACTTGATCGGTTTGCTGCCGCATACGGCACAGAACTTACAGATCGCAACGGCGCGCGTATTCCGATAACGATGAAATTTGCAGTGGGCAAAGACGGCACATTTGCGGTAGGTCGCAACAGCTTTGTGGACGGAAAAAAGCCAACGCATATTTCACATCAGTTTTTATTTGAGAATAGCAGCACGCTTGACCTTGTAGTTTCCCCTGACGAAATCATGCGTCTGCCGTTTATATCGGACGAACTTGACTGTGCGGCTTTATCCGATGCGATATCTCTGACCGGCTCTCCCATGCCTGTCAAAGAATTATCTGCGGCAATGAGGCTTTGGGGTATAGATGCCGACATGTTTTTTGCTATCGTCACCGCCGCATATGATTGCATAGCCAACAGCCGAAAAATCATTATAGCGTTAGATGGTGTTTTTGATGATTACGCCATAGAGTGCACATCGTTGCTTTATCATATATATCGCTATCTACCTTATCAGATGCGAATGCTGATGGGATTTGATACATGTTATTCTTATATCACATCAAAAGGCTGTATACATATCAGTTTTGTTCCGCGTGATACATTTGCGTTTGCCGACAACGGCTCTGTTTTCATAGGCGAGCGCGATTGTACATTTGATTATATATTGCTTGACGGCAAACTTTTGCATACCGCCGACAAGTCGGATATTAAATGCGGTATGTTGCTTTGCGGACTTAAAAAATATATTAATAAAGAGTTTGACGGTATTTCATGTGAAAAACAACTTACGGAAGTATTTGACAGTCTTTATTCGCTGTCGCGTGGTATACCGTTTGGTTTTTTTGATAATTCTGTGGTTTATGATGCTATGTTTGCCGCCATGGCGGCTGTCGCCGGCAACAAAGTTACTCGCCGTGATGCCGATGCCTTGCTTAGATTTTACATAGCTGTTTGCGCACGGCTTGACGGTGATGCTGCTGATTTTTGGGGTAACGCGGTTTATTCTTATCTTAACGATTATGAGGTCGAAAGCGATGACGCATATATATTAACCGTTCTTGCTGCAATATACTGTTCGGCGGACCAAATTCAGGAATATATATTGTCCATGCTTCAACAAAAACTTATAAAAGCAGTTAAAAGCGAGGGCGTTTCGGCAATAAAACGTTTTGATATCGCTATTGCTTCGGCAGACAGCGACGGATCGTTTTATCTTGCGCGGCATGTATTCTCTGTAATGCCACAAACTCAAAAAGCATTTATCTCATTTAAACTTGACGAATGTGTAAGTGCGGGCGAAATATGCACCGCAACAGCTTTGTTGGCACGGGCACTTTGTTGTGACAGCGGTATATCGACTGTTGAAAACGAAATAACATCTGCGGCATTATCTCGCGTGCATAATATGCGGGTGAACTGTGACGATATAATTGTTATGCAGCGGTTGCTTTCAAATGAGATACAAGATAATGTCAGATCCGTTATACACAGGGTGGCCGACGGTGCGATGGATATCATTGACTGCACCGATCTTGACCCGTCATGGTTTATGTCTATTAAATTGGGCGGCGATTTTGCACCGGCTACTTTCGGTGGTGTGGCGGCCATGCTTTTGCATGATATACTTGTTGATCCTTCGTCATGCGATATATTGCATTACCTGTCAAAATACACTTATTTATCCGCCGAGATCCGCATAAAAGCCGGCGCCGCGGCAGGTGATATATTAGTAGCTATGCTTACAGACGGTCGACTTGCTCTAATGCCTACCTTATATCCTATTGTGATGTTGCTTACGCGTGATGACAATGCATTTGATTTTGATTTGATATCAAAAATATTAGCGCGCCATCCTGCGCAGACAGTTGGCTATATCAGATATTTCGGTACAAAACTCGGTACAGCGCAGGATCCGTCGGCGTGCTTCGCGAGATTTTTACAAAGTATAAAAAGCATATGTACAGATGCGAACAACGCGCTTGACCCCAAGGCAATAATCGTTGCCGTAAACGATGTGCGCAAAACCGGTATAAAGTGTAAAGAAGCAGATGGATTTAATGCCGCTGTCTATGATGCGTATAATTTGCACAAATCGTATATGGGATTGTTGATAGGAAAATTGGTGCGTCGTTCGGCGCTACTGGCAAATTCAAAAAGCAAGTCTGATTCAAAGTATTATGCTATTATAGCGGGCGCAATAATTTTTGGAATAGTGCTTATAATACTGCTCTCTGTTGCAGAAAGTCGCAACAGTCAGCGTTATCCCGAGTTTGAGCTGTACAGCGGCAGTAAAAAAATAGAGTTTGTCGAATATTCCTCAGATCAAACCGATGCAGCCGAACGAATAAAACTTGCCGAAAACATCGTCAACACCGATATTACTTTCTCGGATACTATTACGCTTAAAATATCCGACGGCAATGTAAAATTTTTAGAGTATACGCAAAAAAATTTGCTTGCAGGCGCGCAATCTTATACTATAGGCGATTTTTCAAACATGGTTGGTAATGATGACGGTGTTTTCGCCGTTTCGCTTACTAATGTGACATCTGATTTGCATCGCGTTTATATATGTTTTGATGTGCGATATCAGGACGGCAAACGCATATGCTACGGTGTTTGCTTGCAAAGGTAAGGTGATAAAAATGTTTTTTAAATACGAAACTCATTGTCATACCGCAGAATCAAGCAAATGCGCACATGCACCTGCCGCCGATGTCGTCGCATTCTATGCGTCGCACGGTTACAGCGCTGTTATAATAACTGACCATCTTTCAAAAGGCAATTTGTCGGGGTATGATTGGCACGACGCGGTGCACAAACATATGCAAGGCTATAATACCGCAAAAGCTTCAGCCGACAAATACGGCATTGATGTTTTTTATGCGTGGGAGTTTACCGCTACGGGTGACCTCGGCACCGATTTTTTGACATATGGACTCGGCAGCGAATGGTTGCTTGCTCACCCGGAATTGCTTGAGCTTACTACAAAGCAATATCTTGAGCTTGCAGCATCAAGCGGAGCGTTATTGTTTCACGCTCATCCTTTCAGAGAGTCGGGGTATATAGATATGATCAGACTTTTGCCGCGCAATGTTGCGGGTGCAGAGGTCCTCAATGCAAATCGCTCCGATTTTGAAAACAGTCAGGCAGCAGATTATGTGCAAAAATATGCTTTGATGTCTTTTGCGGGCAGTGACAATCACTTAGGCTCAAAGCAAAAACGCTTGTGTGGCGTTAAAATTTTGCGCCAAGCCGCAGACATATCGGATTGGTGCTCGATGATAAAAAAAGGTCAATATTTGATATTTGATGAAAGGCTTGATAGTTAACAATGGCACACAACAAATACGACGCAATATTTTTTGATCTCGACGGCACCTTGGTAGATTCGGGCGACGGGGTAAAGACCTCTTTTATCTATGCTCTTAAACATTTCGGCATTAATGCGCGCAAAGAGGATATTGATGCCGTAATGGGGCCGCCGCTTGTCTATTCGTTTGTCAATTTCTTCGGTTTTGACGAACAGACCGCACTTAAAGCGCAGGATAAATACCGTGAGTTTTATCACGACAGGGGAATATATATGAATACCGTATATGACGGCATTCCCGAAACATTGGCGGCGCTGAAATCGCGCGGGATATCTCTTTCTGTTGCAACAAGTAAGCCAACTGTATATGCCGAGATAGTTTTAAATCATCACGACTTGCGCAAGTTTTTTGACTATGTTTGCGGCAGTGAACTTGACGGTACGCGCGATTCAAAACAAGAAGTTATTGAGTACGCACTTGATATAACTCACACAAAAGGCAAGCGCGTTGCCATGGTGGGAGATCGTAAATATGATATGCTGGGCGGCAATGCTTGCGGCCTAGTTACGGTCGGAGCCGATTTCGGATATGCCGAAAAAAACGAACTTGTCAACGCTGGCGCAAAATATGTTGTCACAAACGCTTATGAACTGTTAAAAGTTTTGACCGCAGACTAACGAAGAAAAATTAATACATTGTATTTAATATAATCGATGTTGCAAACAAAATGTGAGGTTAACCTCACTTTTTTTGCGCAAAACTATTGACATGAGCGGACAAAAAATGTACAATTACATCGTTGCTTAAAAAGTTTTAAGGTTCAGATACAGGAGGCATATTTATGACCGAACCCAAAACACCGTGGCTTGGCAGTTACGGTGACGTTAAATTCCACCTTGAATATCCTGAGTGCTCATTATCAGAGCGTGTATTTCAGACGGCTGCCACACATCCTGACGAGACAGCGCTCGTTTTTATGGGCAAGAATATATCATATGACAAAATGCGTAGCCAAATCGAACTCGTTGCATGTTCACTTGCCGCTATAGGCGTAAAAAAAGGCGACAGAGTTACCGTTTGTCTGCCCAATATACCTCAAGCCGTATATTGCTTTTATGCGATAAACCGTATAGGCGCCGTTGCAAGCATGATACATCCGCTGTCTGCCGTCGGCGAAATTGCGTTTTATCTCAAAGAGGCCGAAAGCAAATATGTCATCACGCTTGATCAGTTTGTCAAAAAGTTTTATGAGGTTCAAAAAACCGTTGACATTAAAGGCCTCATAGTCACGTCTGTCGGCGACGCTTTAAAAGGCGTGCTCAAGATAGGTTATGCACTCACACAGGGGCGCAAAATAGATAAAGTCGTCGCAAGAGACGGCCAAATCGTTTGGAAAGACTTTTTGGCACAAGGCAAGGCGTATACATCCGATCCTGCCGTCCATATGAATGCCAACGATGTTGCGGTAGTGCTCTTCTCGGGCGGCACTACGGGTGTTACAAAAGGCATAATGCTTACAAACCTCAATTTTAATGCACTTGCATATCAGACCGCCGAAATGAATCACGGCAAGATAGAGGGCATGAGCATGCTTGCCGCAATGCCCATGTTTCACGGTTTCGGCCTCGGCGTTTGTATTCACACTATGATGGTAGTAGGCGGCCGTTCGATACTTGTTCCCAGAGTAAACGTCAAAGAATACGCAAGCCTGCTCAAAAAACAGCAGCCCAATTATATCGCAGGTGTTCCCACACTTTACGAAGGCATCACTCGCAGCCCCAACATGGACGGCGTTGACCTCTCGTGCCTCATGGGTGTCTTTTCGGGCGGCGATTCGCTGTCTATAGAACTTAAAAAGAAATTTGACAAATTCCTCGAGGACCACGGCTCTAAGGTTCATGTCCGCGAAGGCTATGGCACCACCGAATGTGTTACGGCAAGTTGCCTTACTCCTTATAATCAGGAGCGTGAAGGCTCGATAGGCCTGCCTTATCCCGACACATATTATATCATCTGCAAGCCCGGCACCAACGAAGAAGTCGAATACGGCACCGAAGGCGAGATATGCCTTTGCGGCCCTTCGGTCATGAAAGGCTATATCAATCACGAAAAAGAAAACGCCGATACTCTGCGTATGCACGATGACGGCAGGATCTGGTTGCATACCGGCGACCTCGGCGTGATGGATTCCGACGGTTTCATTTATTTCAAACAGCGCATCAAGCGCATGATTATTACGAGCGGATATAATGTTTATCCCTCGCAAATCGAAAATATAATCGACGCTCATCCCGCCGTGCAAATGAGCTGCGTCATAGGCGTTAAAGACCCATATAAGATGCAAAAAGTCAAAGCTTTTGTCACACTCAAAGAAAGTTTTGCACCCTCTGACGAACTCAAAGAAGAGATACTCGCATACTGCAAAAAGCATATTGCAAAATATGCCATGCCTTATGACATCGAGTTCAGAGAGAGCCTGCCCAAGACTTTGGTCGGCAAGGTTGCATATACCGTGCTCGAAAAAGAAGAAGCCGATCGTATGGCAGTATAAACGCGATATTAAAAGCAGTCCGTTAGGACTGCTTTTATCATCATTTTGTCACGGTATTTTGCTCTATCATATCGCCGTTTGTAAAACCCTGTGCATTGTCAAGCGTGGTTTTTGCTATCGCTTCAAGCGCTTCTGCAGTCAAAAATCCCTGATGCGATGTTACGATAACGTTAGGAAACGACAAAAGTCTTGCCGTGACAGAGTGCTCTAATATATCATCCTCACGGTTTTCAAAAACATTGTCGCCTTCTTCTTCATAAACGTCAAGTCCCACGCCGCCGAATTTGTGGCGGCGTATGCCCGCTATGAGATCGTCGGTGCTTATCAGTGCGCCGCGCGAAGTGTTTACCAAAATTACGCCGTTTTTCATCATATCGATTGCATTGCTGTCGATAAGATGATATGTTTCTTCGGTAAGCGGACAGTGCAGCGAGATCAAATCACTTTGTTTAAGCAGATCTTCAAGAGATGTATAGTTTACAAAATCAAGCGACTTGTTTGGAAATTTGTCATAGGCGATAACATTCATGCCCAAACCGCGACATGCTCTTGCCATAGCTGCGCCTATGCGTCCGGTACCTATAATTCCCGCCGTCTTGCCGTAAAGGTTTACGCCGGTCAGTCCCATAAGCGAAAAATTGTTTTCCCGCACTCTGATATAAGCTTTGTGAATACGTCTGTTCACCGCAAACGCGAGCGCGAGAGCATGCTCGGCAATGCATTCGGGCGAATATGCGGGGACGTGCATTACGGTTATGCCGTGTTTCTTTGCGGCATCGAGATCGACGTTGTTATATCCCGCACAGCGCAATAATATGAGTTTTATTTCGATTTCGGCAAGAGATGCTATGATTTTTTCATCGACTCGCGAGGCGACAAACAGGCATACCGCATCATATCCTTTTGCGAGATTGATCGTTGTTTCGTTTATATCATCCGAGATATATGTGACGGTGATATCATTATAATTGGGTAATATACGGTCAAATGATTCGATGTCATACGGTTTGGCATCATAAAACAAGATTTTCATATAATACTCCTTTTTGCTTGATTTAATGTTTTATATATGATACAATATTCTTTACGAATTGAGAGGTGTTTATTTTGGATTTTTCACAGGTTATCGAGATAGTTCTGCTCGGCGTTGCATTATCAATGGACGCATTTGCCGTTTCTGTATGCAAAGGCATTGCCATGCGGCGTGACGACAGCAGGGGAGCGGCAATAGTCGGCGCATGGTTCGGAGGTTTTCAGGCGTTGATGCCGTTTTTGGGATATATGCTTATCGACCTGCTTATGCGTTTGATGTCGGGTACGGCAGCGCAGAGTGTTATCGAAACGGTTGACCATTGGATAGCGTTTGTTTTGCTGGTGATAATAGGCATCAATATGATACGCGAATCAAAACAGGACGATTGCGATGTTAAAAGCGGTTCGTTGGCGTTCGGTACAATGTTTGCCATGGCCGTGGCCACAAGCATCGATGCGTTGGCGACAGGCGTCGCAATACGCATGACCGGCGAAACAAATATTTATATCGCCATAGCCATAATAGGCGTTATAACATTCGGTTTTGCGTTTTTCGGCGTAAAAGCGGGCAACATGCTCGGCGCCAAATTCAGACAAAAAGCGCAGATAGTCGGCGGCATCGTGCTTATATTGATAGGTTTAAAAATAGTTGTCGAGCATTTATTCTTTTAAAAATCACATCAAACGGCAAATGCGGCTTTGCGCTGTGTCTGCCGTTATTATTTTTATTTTATCACGCAGGCGTGTGAATATCCCGTTCTCAGTGATCGTCCATCGTATAGCGGTCACCGATCGGCAGCTAAAAACAGACAGGCACTCATGGCATTTCTCCTTTATTCGTTGAAATCGATGTGTTGATCTTGATACAGTTCGTTTTTTGCAATTTCTGCGCTATCCCCGGTAAATGCCTTTGCTGCATATTCGTCCCCTTGCAACTGCCATAGGAACCACGCCGTCACATAGCCGTTGGCGGAATAGAGCATTTCGCCGTGGGGCGTATCTTTCCTGCGGAGCATGACCTTATCGGAAGATATATCGTTATAGATTTCTTCAAGCTGTTCGCCGGTCACCACCCAATCATCACCGCCGCCTGCACCGGAAAGCAGCATGGTGGGGATTTGAATTTGGGTGGCATCGTAATCCCATTGCAGATTGGCAGCCAGTTCCTTGTTTGTGGGAGAAATGGCGACGGCCGCTTTGAAAATATTGCTGTGCTGTTGTGTGGTAATGGCATTGATGACACCAACGCCGCCCTGAGAGTGACCCACAATGCCCACATTTTCAAAGTCGATTTTCTGATAGAAAATATTATCCTTTTCATTGACGGTCTGATTTTCGTTCAGCAGTTCCAGATGGCGAATACACATTTCGGCGGCAAAG